>CAZRJB010000005.1:0-73671 GCA_964600435.1 uncultured Lachnospiraceae bacterium | reverse complement strand
TTTTTTACTTTTTTATACCTTTTCGCAAACACTCGGGCAAGGTGTGGCAACATTTGTTTTGTTTTTAGCGTTTCTTCATTTTTTATTTGTTATTTTTTTGTATTTGATATTGATTTTATTATATAATTATGCTAATATATATTATGTAAAGTTATATGATTATTGCAAAACTTTGAGTTAATTTAAAAAACATGAGCAATTTTTATTATGCATCACATTAAGTTATGTATAGCATGTTTGTATAAAAAAAGGAGTAACAATTATGGCAAAAAGTAAAATTAAAAAAGGGTTTAATGACTATTTGATGGTGTTTTTAGTTATTGTTATTGGGGTTATTTGTGTGATAGGCTCAATCTTAGTTTTTAATCCCGGAAAAGATGTTTTAGGTCTTGGTATTCGTTTTGTTTCACATACAAGTTCTAAAAAATATTATCATCTTACATCTTCAAACACGTTAATTGAAGACCTTGAATTTGACACAGTAAATTTTGTTGGCGATTATGCAAGTTTTAAGGTTGACTATAGCGAAGATGAAAATAACGCATCCATTATTCTTAACCCTAAAATGTCTGCATTGTCAAAATCAGACAAAGTTAACATTGACTTTTCTATTGAATCATCCGGTTCAGCTTTAAACATTACAATTTCAGAGCCAGATGTATGGATAGGTTTTTCAACAAAAATTGAAGTTGTGTTTGTATGCCCTAAAAATTCAAATTATAGCAATTGTTCGTTTAATACAAAAACCAACTCTGGAGCAATATCCATTACTCCTTACGACAAAATTTCATTAAAAAACTTTTCTGCAAAATCGGAAACCGGTGATATTTCAATTCCAAACACAGTAAAAATAACAAACAATGTGAGCATAACCACAAACACCTCTAAAATTAACATTGGCACAAATTCAATTCAAAATCTTTTTATTAAAAACACATATGGCAAAATCAATATTTCAAAACTAAAAGGCAATTTGGAAGTTGTTAATTCAGGCAGGTTAGAACTTAACTGTGGCAAAATTGATGGAAACTTGTCCATTAAAAGCAATCTTGGATATGCTTCTATAAACGAATTAGGAAAGTTTTTGCATTCTGTTGATAGTTTGGAAAACACAAATATTGACGCAAACAAAGTTTTGGGCGATGTATCGGTTACAACCGCTTCTGGGCATGTAAACATAAATCAGATTGGCGGACAAGCATTAATTGAAACAAAATCGGGTTTTGTTAACATTGGCTCAATAAGTGCAAAAACAGAAGCGCGAACAGAAAGTGGTTCTATTAATGTTACTCAAAAAGGCGACGTTCAAACAACTTTAAACTCAGTTAAAGGAACAGTCACCGCAAACTTTGCAAATAGTTTTTCTAACGATTTTACAGCAAATGTAATATCGCAACAAGACAATGTTTTTGTTAACATTCCAACTGGAAAAGCGCTTGTTGTAAATTATCATTCACATAACGGAATTAATGTTTCTTGGAAAACAACCCAACTTGAAGCAAATGGTCAATTGTTGATTTCAGGTGCAACGGAATCTTGTGGCAAAGTTGTTAATGTTTATGCAACAAATGGAAGCATTGATGTTAAAGACGGATTTAATTCTTAAAAACACAATAAAAAAACACTAAATGGGGTTCACACTAAAAATCATTTGGTGTTTTTTTATAGACACAAAAAATGTCAAAGGTTTTTAACTTTGACATTTTTTAGTTTATAGTTTTATTTTGCCTTTAGAACGTTTGCTATATTTTTTTACTTGGTTCTGCTTAAAACGATTGCTCTCTGTTTCCAACTCCCATTTTTTCTTTTGCCATTCAAACTTTTTGTCACCCCAAACATAGTCATATATGCTAACAATAAGGCCTTGAATTAAAATAATATAATAGGTCATAAAACGCCACATTATCAAACCCCAAAAAGCGGTTCCGTTTGGAAATATGGAACTAAACACAATTGTGAATGAAACTTCACTCATGCCAGTGCCACCTGGAAGTGGAATAAAGCTAGATGCCAAATCAATTAAAACTGTAAGCATTAACATCATCAACCAAATTGATGCATCAGGTGTTCCACCCAACAGCAAATATATTAAATATGGCATTGTGTATTGAATTATAAATTGAACAACTTGCGACAAAAGAAGACCTAAAAACCACCACATGTTTTTTGTGTATTGAGCCATTGTGTTTTGAAAGCTTGTAACTGTTGTCATAACTTTTTCGTATTGCTTTTCGTAATTTTTAACTATGTGCATTTTATGGAGCAATTTTAATGCTTTTGCAACCAAAATTTTACCAAGTTTTTTGCTACGGGACAGCACCCATGTTCCTATCAAAACTGAAGCATTAATAACAAACCCAACAAAAGAAGCAACAGAAACCAAGTTTGTTTGCCCATAAATTTTGCTACTATAAATTGTTGCAAAGATTGATATTAACAACCAGCCCAACTGAAACAAAATGTATCTGGCTAGCGTGACAGAAATTGTTGCATCTGCTTTAACATTATGTTTGCTTAAATAATAGATTTGAAATGGTTCACCACCTGCCGACAGCGGAGTGATTCCGTCCCAATATCTGCCAAGTGCAACCATTTTATAGCAAAGCGAAAACTGGCGTTTTGTTCTTGTTGACTGACGTAAGAGCGATGATGTTCTGTATGAATCAATTACAATTGTTAATGCAAAAGCAATTGCTAACAAAAGAATGTATATTGGTTTAAATAAACCGCTTGTTATTATGCCCGAAAATGATTCAACTTCTGATGTTGACAACTGATATGTTAAAATTGCAACAACAACAATAATATTAAAAACAAACATTAAAGAATTGATTATTTTTTTCTTTTTAGAACCTTGTTTTGCAACTTCTTGATTTGCTTCGCCAAGTTTTTCTTCTAGTTCTTGAGTTTTTGCTTGATCCGAAATGTCTTCTTCTAAATCATCTATAGAAATTTGGTTTTTTAGCAAATGTTGGTCTGAAAAAAACTGGCCTTGTTTTAAAGCGCCTTTTTTTAACTTAAAAATTTTTTTAAATAAAAGAGTTTTTTTAACCATCACAAATTATAATAACACAAATAAAAACACTTTGCAATCATAATTTCATGCAAAGTGTTTTAATTTATCAATTAATTACTAAAATAATTTGTCAGAAACCTCAATTTCTATGCCATTTGTCTTTTTTAATGTTGTAAGGTTCATGTTTTCGAATTGACTATAGTTGTCGTTTGACAATTGTTCAAAAACCAAATCAAACATTGTTTTGTTGTTTAAGTTGTTTAATTTTGTGTTACATAAAACAAAAATATCACTTTTTGGCATTCCGTCTTCTTCGTAATATTCTCGCATTGTAAGTGTGCCATCTGAATTAAATGTGAAAGCGTTTTCGCATTTGCCCATGTAATAAATAATGTGCAAACCATATTCACTTTCAACCAAACCAGAAACCCCACCATATACACCAGCAGCGTTTAACTCTCTAGATGCATTTGTGAAAGACTCAACCATTTTGCTTTGGTCTTTTTTTTCACCAATCACATATGGATATGTTGCATTCATAATTCCATCGTCTTCGTTATATTTGTACATTAATTCTCTGAATGCTTCATCTTTTTGCTTGTTTGATTTGCCTGCCAATTCGTTTACAACTTCGGTTAAAACTTTGTTTGCAGAAACCGCATCTGTTTCAACAATTTCGCCAGTTTCTGCGTTTCTAACAGTTGCTTTAACGCTAGCATAAAGTTCTGCTTTTTGCTCTTTATATTTTTGAGCAGAAATAATGTCACCTTGACCTTTATTGCTTTTTGTTTCCAATTCGTTGTAAGCGGCTTGTTGTTTGTCACTAAATTTTAATAAAATGTGAGCAACGTAGAAATAGTCATCATTAATGAAATAGTTAACGTTTTCTCTTTTGCTGAGCATGTCACTATCGTATGAAGAAGTGTTGTTTTCGTATTTAAACTTTGAAACACTTATCATTGATTTATATTTTTCTAGCACTTGACTTACTGTTATTGTTGAATAGCCGTTGTTTTCTTGCTTATATTCTTGATATTTTGTTATATATTCATTTTCTTCAAGATTATCATATATACGTTTGATTTCATTTTTGATTAATTCTTGTTCTGAATAAGTTGTGCCAAGAACTTTTTGAGATGATTGCAAAGATGCCAAATAACGCCTATATTCTTCACGAGCAATGGAATCTAGTTGATTGTTTTTTGTCATTTCAACAAAAGCATTATATATTTCGTCAAGATTTGCAAAATTTGTTGCATATGCAGTGTCAGATTCTTCTTCTAACAATTTTATTCTAAAAGTTTGAGAATCTGGGTCAAAAACAGGTTCTGCTTTTGGTTCATATGGTGTGTATTTAACCGCTTCTGATGTTGTTTCTTCTTTCATGGAATCTGTTTTTGGTTTGTTCCAGTCTGTTCTGATATCTTCTTCATATTCTCTAGCATTGGACAACATTGCTTCGTATGTTTGATTATATAAACTTTTTATGTCTGTTGATGTTAAAGCAACCGACATCCCGTCTGCCGTGGTTGAAACACGTTTTGCTTCTTTTAGCATTATTTTTCTATTTACCAATGCTTGAACAGTTGCTTCTTGTGCTTGTTCTTCTGTGTAGCTATTAGAAGAAATTAGGCTTTGACCATAGTTGTTGTAAGCTGTTAAAAATTCTTTTCTAGAAATTTCTATTTTACTATTGTCGCCATAACTTATTGTTATAATATTTTGCCCATAATATTGCGCATAATTTTTTCCAAAAAGGTCACACCCTGCAAGCAAAAAAGACATGCAAGCAACCAAAACCAATGCAACAATTTTTATACTTTTTTTCACGTTTTGTTTCCCCTTGTTTTTTTATATTAACTTAACTAATTTTTAAAGTGTTTGTTATTTTTTTGACATGTTTTTAACAAATCATACAAATTTAACTTTCAAATTATACAATATTGCCCACAAAAAATCAATCATTTTTAGGCATTAGCAAATTTTTATCATTTTTCAATTGCTTTTTTGCAAAAATTTAATAAAAAATCTAGTTTTTGACTTGTTGATGATAGTCCCATATCAAACGAAACAACAGCACAATCTTCAAATACCAAACTGCCATTTGCATGGTTAGACAATTCTTTTGCCACTTCTTTTGGCAGAATTTGTTCTGTGTTATAAAAATATAGTTTGCAACATGAAGCATTAACAAGCACTCGTTTTACACCCAAATTTACACATAAATTTTTCAAATATGCAATCTTTAACAAAATGATTGTTTCTTTTGGCAATTCTCCAAAAGTTTCTTCAAGTTGCGAATAAATTGTTTTGTAATATTCTTCACTAGATATTGTGCTAATTTTTGAATATAGGTTTATGCGGTCATCTTCCACACTAACATAATCTTTTGGTAAATTTGCGGAAATTGACACATCCATTTTTATTGGCTTTATGTTTTTGATTTTTTCGCCCTTTAGTTCTTTTATGGCTTCTTCCAAAAGTTTGCAATACATGTCATATCCCACTTTTTCCAAGTGACCATGTTGCTCTTTGCCCAAAATGTTGCCCGCCCCACGAATTTCTAAATCTCGCATTGCAATTTTAAAACCACTCCCAAGCTCGGTATATTCTAAAATTGCATCTAGGCGCTTATATGCATCCTGAGAAAGAATTTTTGACGGATTGTAGGTGAAAAAAGCATATGCAACTCTGTTGCTTCTTCCAATTCTGCCCCTGAGTTGATATAGTTCGCCCAACCCAAGCCTATCTGAATCGATAACAATTAAAGTGTTTGCAAGTGGAAGGTCTATTCCGCTTTCGATTAAGGTTGTTGCAACTAAAATATCATATTGTTTGTTATACAAATTTAATATTGTTTGTTCTAAAAGTTTTTCTGGCATTTGCCCATGTGCAACACCAATTCTAGCATTTGGCAAAAGCATTGAAAGACGCTGTGCTTGCTCAAATATGGTTTCTACACGATTATAAACAAACAAAACTTGCCCGCCACGTGCAATTTCTTTTTTACATGCCTCCAAAATTAATGTATCGCTTTCTTCCGATACATAAGTTTTAACTGCAATTCTTTCTTTTGGTGGGGTTTCGATGATTGATATATCTCTAATGCCCGTTAAAGACATGTTTAATGTTCTAGGAATTGGCGTTGCCGAAAGGGTTAAAACATCAATGTTTTCTTTTAAATTTTTAATTTTTTCTTTATCTTTAACACCAAACTTTTGCTCTTCGTCTAAAACCAAAAGACCTAAATCTTTAAAAACAACATCATCAGACAAAAGCCTGTGAGTGCCAATTAACACATCCACCTTGCCCTGTTTAACTTCTTTAACAATTTGCTCTTGTTGTTGTTTTGTTTTAAATCTGTTTAACACTGCAACATTAACCATAAAATTGTCAAACCTTTGTTTTGCTGTTTGATAATGCTGCTCTGAAAGAATGGTTGTTGGGCACAAAAATGCAACTTGTTTGCCATCTAAAACAGCCTTGTAAATTGCTCTTAGAGCCACTTCTGTTTTGCCATAACCAACATCGCCACAAATTAACCTATCCATTATTCTTGGACTTTCCATATCATTTTTTATGTCGTTTATTGCAGAAATTTGGTCATCGGTTTCGGTATATGGAAATGCATTTTCAAACTCATCAAGCAAATAGTTATCTTTAGAATAGACAAAGCCCTTACTTTTTTCTCGTTTTGCATAAATATCTAAAAGATTTATTGCCAGTTTGCTAACACTTGCCTTAACCTTTTCTTTAATTTTTGCAAATTGTTCTCCACCAATTTTATGAAGTTTGGGGTCAGAATCTCCGCCCATGTAAGCAGAAATTAAATCCGCTTGCTCGCTAGGCAAATACAACTTATCCCCACCGGAATATTCAATAACAAAATAATCTTTTTCTGTTCCATTTAAATTCATTTTTGCAAGGTCAACACATTTTCCAATGCCATGAATGTTGTGAACAACGTAGTCGCCAACTTTTGGAAGATAAAAAACCCTCTTTTTAGATTTTCTTGTTATGTTTTTTACGTCATTTGCACTTTTTTTAACCACGTCATCTGTGCCAATGATAATAATTCCCGAATCTAAAAAACTGCAAGATTTTGGAAAACACCTATCACTTAAAACAACTTGTGCCTTATTGCTTGCAAGGTTTAAATTGTCACCATAAAAAATGTTGTTTTTAACCAAAAACTCGCCAACATTTTGTTTGGATTGTTCTGAGCCTAAAAAAATGAATATTTTATAATTTGAACTTAAATATATTTTTAAGTCATTGACCAATCCTTTATAATCAAAAACATAATTTCTTGTTCCAATTGTTCTAATATTGTCTGTAACATCAACATTAAACACATTTTGAATGCTGTTAGAAAAAACAACATTTGGTTTAAACTTTATTGCCTGTGTTGGAGAAAAATAAAAATCTTGGTGCTCGTTTAAAAGTTCGCCACTTTGAACAAAATCATATATGCTTGCAGACAGACTTTTAAATTGGTCATTTAGGTCGTCTAATATTTTTTTTGGTTCACTTATTAAAATTTTTGCATTTTCAAACAAATCAAAAATGCTGTAAGCGTTTTCTGAAAAAGGCAAAACAAAATCTATGTTTCGATCAATAACATTATCTTTTATGCCGTTTGTTATTTGATTTACAAGCGAATGAATTTTTATTAATGCATCACCTGTTAGATTTGAATAAGTTGCCGACATTTTTAGTTTTTCTAGCATTAAATTTATTTGCTCTTCAGAAAAATTGTTTATTTGAATTGGCAAAATTGAAATTTGTGAAAATTCTTCAATTTTTTGCATTTCTACCAAATCAAAAGAATACATTTTGTCTATGATGTCATCAAAAAAGTCAATTCTTATTGGATTTTCAAAATTGCCTAAAAATATGTCCAAAATGTCACCCTTAACAGAAAAGTCACCAATTTTTTCTATTTTTTTGCACTTTTTATACCCATTTTCTATTAATTTGCTGATAATTATTTCCATGTTTATTGTTTGATTTTTTTTCAATTTTAAATAATTATCTTGTTCAATTTTTTGATGAAATTTAAACAATAATGTTTCAGGAGAAACCAACATAATGTTGCTATTTCCATAGGCAAATTCATATAAGTTGCCAACAATGTCGCCTTGCCACTCTTTTTTTGATAAAGAGAAAATTGGAGGCATAATGTCGGTTGAAATTTTGCTAAACTGAACATCTAAATTTTTTAAACCATTTTCAATTTCCAAAAGTTCAATTTGGTCACGTGCAACAAAAATTGCTTTGTTGTTTTTGGACAAATTATATAAACTTAAAACTTTTTCTCCAACAAATGCTCCCCCAACACAAAAAGTGAGATTTGTTTTTACACTCTCACTAATTTTGTTTATTATTTTTACTTTTGAAAGAATTGCATCAATTATTTCCAAATTATTTACCTGCTTGTTTCAATTTTTCTAACAAAAGGTCGCAAGCCTTTTCAATTTGCTCATCAACAACTTTAAGTTTGTTTTCTGGAATTTTGCTAACAACATAGTCCGCCAAAGAAATAAAGTTTTCATCCTTACCAATTCCAATTTTAATTCTTTTAAAATTTTCATCATTTTCGTTAACAATGCTTCTAAGACCATTATGTGTTCCACCACTACCATGTTCCCTAAACCTTATTGTGCCAAGAGGCAAATCTATGTCGTCAACAAACACATAAACGGATTCTGTGCCAAGTTTAAACTTTGAACAAAATTCTCTAACCGCTATTCCACTTAAATTCATATACGTTGTTGGTTTAATTAACATAAGTTTTTCACCATTATAAAACGTTTCTGCCAAAATTGCATCGCACATTCTTTTTGTAAAATGTGCATCCAGCTTTTGTGCCAAAGCATCTATTGCCCTAAACCCAACGTTGTGATATGTTTTGTCATATTTTCTATCTATGTTTCCTAATCCCACAATAAGTTTCATTTTTTCTCCTACACATTTTTATCTATTATTGTTTCAAATGGCCCAACAATTAAATTTTCACTTATTCTGCTATTGCTTACATATGAACTTCTAACAATAACATTTTTAGAAAGAATGCTATCTTTTATGACGTTATTAGGCTCTAATATAACATTTTCGTCTAAATATGAATTGCCTTTTATGTTGTTGTTTGCATAAATAACACAACCTTTTTCAATAACAACATCTGCATCTATATATGTTGAATTTTTATCCATAATTTGAATGCCATTTTTAATATGATAATCCAAAATTTGTTCTTGAAGTTTTTTGGTTACTGAATATAGTTTTTCGTAACAATCAATTGGTTTAAATTCTTCTCCATTAAACAATGTATTTTCGCTTGCCATTATGCTGTCGCAAGATTTTAAATATTCGGCATCAAAAACAAAACCACGTTCCATTTTTAACACATTAAGATTGCTATACTTAAAATAGTCCAAAATTTCAAGAACGTTATTTTTTGTGATTAGCGGAGTGTCACTATATAAAACAAAAACATATTTGTGATTTTTTACGTATGGTTTGATTAATGACAAAACATCGCTATTGCAAGTGCAAGGAGTTGTTTTTATATCAAACCCGTCACCAGCCATTTCGACCCATTGCCACATTTTTTTACCTAAAATATCTAAATCGTATGGTGCTCTAACTTGAAAACTTTCATTTTTGTAAAGCAAAACCATAAAAAGAACTTCATTTTCCATGCATTCATTTTATCAATCTAACAAACTAAAGTCAAACTATAAACAAAATCAGCAAAATTTTGTTGCCATTGCATAACAATCTCTTGGCACTTGCAAATTAAATAAAATCAATTTATATTATATTGTTGCAAACCAAAACACAAAAGTGGTATACTTACAAAAGTTATATGGAGAAAAATATGAAAGAAAACATTAAAGATTTATATATTAATTTTTTTATAAGCAAAGGGCATAAACAAATTCCAAGTTCTAGCGTTGTTCCAGAAAATGACCCAACATGTTTGTTTAACACTGCAGGCATGCAACCACTTGTGCCATATTTGCTTGGTGCAAAACATCCTTTAGGAACAAAACTTTGCGACTTTCAAAAATGTTTTAGATTAACCGATTTAGACCAAGTTGGTGACAACTATCATCACACATTTTTTGAAATGTTGGGCAACTGGAGTTTGGGTGACTATTTTAAAAAAGAAGCAATTGCATGGAGTTATGAGTTTTTGACAAAAGTTTTAAAACTGGACAAAAACCGTCTTGCTTTTACTGTTTTTGCTGGAAATGAATATGTTCCTGCAGACGAAGAAAGTGCATCACTTTGGCAAGAGCAAGGTGTTTCGAGAGATAGAATTGCATTTTTGCCTGCGGAGGACAATTGGTGGCCAAGCATTGAACAATTTGGCCCTTGCGGAAGTGACACTGAAATGTTTTATTGGATTGACAACAACACGCCTGCTCCAAAAATTTTCGACCCTAGTGACAAAAGTTGGATGGAAATTTGGAACAATGTTTTTATGCAATTTAACCATCAAGAAGATGGTCAGTTTGTTCCTCTAAAACAAAAAAATGTTGACACTGGCATGGGAGTTGAAAGAACAACCGCTGTTTTGGAAGGTTTGGATGACAATTATTTAACAGATATTTGGCAACCAATAATTAAAGAAATTGAACGTTTAAGCAACAAAAAATATGATAGCAACAAAAAATCAATGCGTGTTATTGCAGACCACATGCGTGCCATTGTTATGATTTCTGGTGATGATGCAGGAATTAAACCATCGAACACTGACCAAGGCTACATTTTAAGAAGACTTATTAGACGAGTTGTTCGTTTTGCCAAAATGATTGGAATAAACACTCAAGAAAGTTTTGAAGATGGAATTATTGATATCATTGTTAATCAATTTGCATCTTACTACCCTGAACTTGTTAAAAACATAAACACAATTAAAAACGTAATGCATGAAGAAAAGAGCAAATTTAACAAAACACTTGAAAACGGATTAAGAGAATTTGATAAAATTGTTGCAGGATTTGCTAGAAAAGAAGAATTTTTGCGTAGAACAGATGACAATGCTGTTGTTGAAAGAAAAATAACCGGAAAGGCAGCATTCAACTTGTACGAAACCTATGGTTTTCCAATTGAAATGACAGAAGAAATTGCCAAAGAGCGTGGAATTGAAGTTGACACATCAAACTTTAAGCAACTCTTTGCAGAACATCAAGAAAAATCTAAACAAGGAAGTGACCAAAAGTTTAAAGGCGGGTTAAGCGATGCAAGTGTTGAAACAGCAAGGCTTCACACAGCAACTCACCTTATGCAAGCAGGTTTGCAAAAATACGTGAATGCAAACATCCGACAAAAAGGTTCAAACATCACCCCTGAGCGTTTGCGTTTTGACTTTAACTGCGACCACAAACTAACCGATGAAGAAATTAAAAAAGTTGAAGATTTTGTTAATGAAGCAATAAAATCAGAAATTCCTGTTGTGGTTGAAGAATTAACTCCAGCACAAGCACATGCAAGCGGAGCACTTGGTGTTTTTGATGATAGATATGGCGACATTGTTACAGTATATACAATTGGAAATCTTTCCAAAGAAATTTGCTGCGGCCCACATGCAACAAACACAAAAGAACTTCATCACTTTAAAATTGTTAAAGAAGAATCATCTTCTGCCGGTGTTAGAAGAATTAAAGCAATTTTAGATTAAAACAACAAAAAAACAACAATTGAAACATATTGTTTGTTTTTTCTTTCACACAAGAGCAAAGCGAAAAAATGAGTTTTCTTTTAATTTGCTAAATAAAACACTTTGCAAAATTTGTAATTTTTTTTAACATAACAAAATTCCTCCAAAATTTCTCTTGCAAAAATATTCTTTTTAGCATATAATATTTATGCTGTGTTTAGGCGGGGAGTTAGTAGTTCCTTGTTGCCCGAAATCTACTATATGCGGGGCTGAGTATGGCACATGCGGGCTAATCAACTTTTGTGAATTTTATTTTTGCTATGTTGAAATCAAGGTCTTGTGCAATAGAACCTTTTTGAACCATGTGAGAACCTGACGGTAGCAACATTAAGATTAGGGTCTATGTGCCACAAGGAAACTTTGGTGGAGTAACAAAAATCTTAGGCATAACTGAAATGGTTAGTTCAATTGTGCAAGCACAGTTTTTTTATTTATTGCTACAAACACACATAAAAACAATGTTAACAACAATTAATAAAAACAACGTTAACAACAATTAAAAAATGGCGCTATTGTTAAACAGTGCCATCTTTTTTTATTTTTACCTCTTTTTTATTTATTGTTTGTTTTTTTAGTGACGAATTGTATTTTACTTTAAAAAATATAATCAATCCAACAATCGAAACAATCAAAATAGCCATTTGAATTACAAAATATTCCCATACAAAAATTCCATAATGCATGTAATATCTAAGCAGTTGAAGGCCACTTGACACTGGCAATAAATACAATAAAATTTTTAAAAATGTATTAATTTTTGTTATGTCTACTGATGTTACAATAATTAACGGAATTATTATAGAAACAATTCCTAACGAAGCCATGCTAATTTGTTTTAACATGACAGAAATAAACGAACAAACCGCCACAAACGACAAACAAAACAACGACAACAGTGCAACACTACCAATGTATGTGCCTAAATATCTTATGTCAAAAAGTGGTAAAATTGCAATAACTACAAAACTCTGTAAAACAGAAATTGCAAAAATTATGGCTGCTTTTGAAAGAATATAGTCTTTTGATTTTATTGGAGTGTATGCAATAATGTTGGATACACCAGTTTCATTATCTCTTGAAAACATGTAAACAGACATAATAACAATCAAAAACGCCATTGATATTGTTAAAATGCTTGGAATTAATGCCGTCATTGTGTTTACATTAACCTGCTCAATTGGTTCATTTGTTGCCAATTGAAAATATTCGTCATCAATTTCAACTCCCCACTCCGCCAAATATTCTTTAACAGTAATGTATGAATAAATGCCCTTTAACTTATCAATTTCATTTAAATAATATGTTGACTTTGTGTTGTATGGGTTGTAATAAATTGTGCAGTCGACAGGCTCCTTGTTTGCATTAACAACAACAATTATTGATATTCTTTCAAGTTTTAAATTTTGTTCGGCAGAATTAAAGTCGTCTACCCAAACAATTTCCGTTCCACTAAAACAATCTTCAAAAATGTTTTCTATTTTAGAAACATCGCCCTCACCCTGCCTTACAAAAACGATTTCTTGTTTTTTGTTATATTGTTCAAGCGGATTATATGAATTGTTAAAAAATGTACCTAAAGAACCAACAATAACAATTGGTGCAAAAATAACAAAACACAACAATAACGGAGCGCGAATAATTTTTTTTATTTCTAACAACATAAACTGGAAATAACTACGTATTTTTTTCATTTGTTATCTCCTTGAATTAAATTTTTAAACTCATCTATTGATATTTTTGTTTTAATTTGGTCATTGTGCACAATTTTGCCATTTTCTAAAACCAACAAATTATCACAAATTGACAACTCTTCCAAACTGTGTGTTATGCATAAAATTGTTTTGTTTTTTGCTTTTAATTTGCAAATTATTTCCCAAAAGAAATCTTTAAAAATGGGGTCCATTGCACTTGTTGGCTCATCCAAAATTATAAACCCTGGGTCATGTAAAATTGCAACTGCCAAAGCACAAAGTTGCTTATAGCCACCAGAAAGGTTTTTAAAAAAAGTATTTTTGAATTTAACCAACTTACACATGTCGAGCACGTTTTCTATTTGATTTTTCTCAATTTCGTATATGTTTGCAAAATACAAAAGATTTTCATAAACAGTCAACTCGTTAAAAAGGCTCGGTTTTTGTGGCATATAACCAAAACTCTGTTCAAAAAAACTTACAGTTCCAGAGGTTTGTTTAACAGTTCCGCAAATAATGTTAACAAGTGTGCTTTTGCCTGCGCCATTCATTCCTATTAATGCAGTAATTTTACCCTTTAACACAGCAAAACTGACGCCTTTTAAAACGTCAGTGTTACCGTATGTTTTGTAAATGTTTGAAACTTTTAAAACTTCTTCCATAACCTAATTTATTTCAACTTTAACAGAACCTGAAATTGAAGCAATTTCAACATCCACATTAATGTTTACTATTAACACCAATTTTGTGTAAGAATTGTTATCGTCAACAACAACTCTTTCTGTTTTTGCAGATTCAATGCTGATTATATTGCTGTTTGTCAAAGTTGATTTTATTTTATTATATAATTTATTGTAATCTATTGAAACACCTTCTGGAAGTTCAATAAAACTAAACAATTCATTCAAATCTAAATCTTCCAAACTGTTTGTTGCAACAATATATATTGTTAAAATTGATTTAAAAATTGTTTGAGATTTTTCTGAATAATATGAATCTAACAATGATTCTACACTGCTTAAAGCTTGTGCGAATTGTTTGTTTGAAACTTGTTCAATAATGTTGTTTAGTTTTTGTTCTACCTCTTGAAGTTGAGCTTCAGTTGATGCGTTTGACAAAAGTGCCAATTCTTTAACTAATAATTCTTTTGTTCTTAACAAGTTTGTAATTGTATCTGAAATTTTAACACCAAGATCTTCTAACCACTCGATTGTGCTTTGTAAGCTTGATTTTATATTTTCAAAAACTTTAGAACAAACTGCTTCATATATTTCTGAAACATGTTCAATGCCTTGAGTGATTAAATCCTCAACTTGTTCAATTTGCAAACTTGGGAAATACACTTTTAAGTAGTCTTTAACAGTTGTTGCAACTTCTAGCAATGATGTTTGTCCATTTGCATAACTAACAATCCCCTGAATTATTGACGAGATTTCTGTTCGTTCTGTAGTTGGTATTTCCCTTTGATAAATTTGTTCTAAAACATCAAACACAAAGTTTTCTATTGTGCCAGATTTTAGTTGTGTGATTACATAGTTTGCAATGCTTTTTACTTCTTGTGGAACAACCACATCGCGGCTTTCTAACCATGTAAACACGTCGTTTACTCTTGTTTCTAGTTCTACCCAGTTTTGTGATGATATTGCATTGTATACATTTAAAACATGTTCAATGGCTTGATTGATTAATTCCTCAACTTGTTCTGCTGGCAAGCTTGGGAAATATACTTTTAAGTAGTCTACAAAAGCTGTTTTTACATTTTCTAATGTTTCTTGACCGTTTGTATAATTTACAACGTCTTGAATTAGTGACAAAATTTCAGTTTGTTCTGCTTCTGTTATTTCTCTTTGATAAATTTGTTCTAATAACTCAAAAGTCAAGTTTTTAAAACTATCATCACTTAAAATTAGAGAAATTCTTTCTTCAAATGTTGCTGTTAAACTTTCATCTGCAAGAATCAAAACAATGTTCTTTAAATTTTGATTATATCCATAATGAAGAGCATCTAAAGTTTTGTATGCATTTTTAATAATTTTTTCAATGCTGAAATTTTGCATTGAGAAGTTGTTATCGTTAACAATAAACATTGAATATAAATCAGATGAGAAGTTTTGGTTGACAATGTTAATGTATTGTTCTATTGGAGGACAGTTAATAGCATTTAAGAATACATTTGATATTGAGGAAATAATATCATTTTTATAGCCAATTTCAACCAAGAAATCTTTTAACAAAATGTTATAAGTTTGTTCACAAGTTACAAAACTAATTAAATCAGCTGTAAGTTTTTCTGCTGTGCGGTCTGAACAGTTAAAACCACTTTTAACAATTGATACAATTGCATTTTTAATATCGTCTTGAGTTAAAATTTCGTTAAGCAAAGCAACATCAAAACCATCAGACTCTGCAACAATAATTGCTTGTTCAAGAATCAAGCGAATATCGCTGTTGTTTAATTCTGGATATTTGTTCATTAAATCAATATAACCATTGAAGAATGAAACAATGCTTTCGCCCATATCAACATTTTGCCCAAAAAGCATTTTATCAATTTCTAAAGTTAAGGTTTTGGCAATGTTTTTTAAATCAGTATTTAATTGAGAGTTGCTAATGTTTTGAGCATTTATTGCACCTTCTACCAAACTTGTAACATATGGAGCATAGCCGTTTTGTGTGATGCTTGTTGCAAATGTTGTGTTAAATTTGCCATCTATGTATTGTGCAAAAGAAAATTCACTTTGCAAGTTTAAAACAGAAAGATATTCGCTTAAAATGGTTAATTCGTCAGTGCTTGTTGGGTTGCTTAATGTTAAATAAACATATTTTTTTAATGTTA
This sequence comes from uncultured Lachnospiraceae bacterium, assembly GCA_964600435.1. GTDB lineage: Bacteria > Bacillota > Clostridia > Christensenellales > UBA1242 > HGM11367. Next base: position 57,397 of record CAZRJB010000005.1, on the reverse strand, counting down.
AATAACTATTGTCTAAATTTCCAACATTGTTGAACAAATTTGTAACTTGATTAACAACATTTTTAATAAATGAGCCTTGTTTGTTGAAAAGTTGTTCACACAATTGGTCAAAATTTATGCTACCATCAACACCATTGGTTATGTTTTCTGTTTCGGTTAAATATTTAGCAGTTATGTTTGGAGTTATGCTAAATGTAATATTGTTATTGTTTAAATAAAACTTGGCAAGTTTATTGCTCAAATAATTGATTATTTCTTGGCTGGTTACATCTTGCTCGTTGTCTAAAACAGTGTATTTTAAAGTGTAAGAAAACTCATTATATTTGATAACAATTTCATGTTCACCAACTTCTTGGGTGGACATTTCACCTTCAACCGTATAGTCACCAGGTTCCAACGTTATTATTTCACCTGACGAGTTTTTAATGACCAAGCTGCTGTTTAGAACAAATTGTTCACCAACATAGTATTCAGTTTTAAAGTCATTAAAACTGACAAAATCATAATGTTCTGACAAGTCACATGCGTAAAACACGAATGGGCACACAGAAACCATTAATGCTAAAAAAATGTACTTAATTTTTTTCATTTCTTTCTCCTTAATATATCTATGTATAGATTATACCCCCCCGCAAAATTGTCAATGGGAATAACCAAAATTTTTCAATATTTTTTTATTAATTTTTTTTAGCGGTTTTTGTTTTGTTTTTGTTTTAAAATCAGTTTTGTTTTTTTATAATAAACCATAATTTGTTTCAATATATATACTTTATGAAAAAATTTAAATTTGCGATTATAAAAAAACAATGGATTGTTGTGTTTTTTGCATGTTTGTGTTTGGTTTTTGCATGGTTTTTTTTGCCTAAGGTTGTTTCTATCACCACCCCAATAACAAAGTATACGGTTGTGATTGATGCCGGCCATGGCGGGATTGACGGCGGGAGCGTGGGAAAAACAAGTGGCGTAAGTGAAGCAACAATAAACCTAAGTTATGCAAAATGTTTAAAAGAATATTTAATTGATTTTGGTTTTAATGTTGTTATGACACGCACAACCGACAATGGTCTTTATAGCCCACTTGCCTCCAACAAGAAAAAAGACGACATGAAAAAAAGAAAAGAAATTGTTGAAAACTCAAAAGCAGATTTTGTTATTTCAATTCACATGAACAGTTACAACTCCACTTCACACGGGGCACAGGTCTTTTATGGCAAAGATGACGAACCCAGCAAACTTCTTGCCGATTCAATTCAGAAATATTTTCTTAAATATTTAGAAAAACCACGACAAGAAACAAAAGTTGGTGACTACTACATTCTAAACGCAATCAAAGCACCCGCCGTCTTGGTTGAATGTGGTTATCTTTCTAATCCAACAGAAGAAGCCCTTCTTCTCACGGATTCATATAAAAAAGAAGTATGCTACTGCATACTCCTTGGAGTGTTAAATTATTTGGAGTAGGCAAAACCTTTTGCCTTATCTCTGTTTTTATGCCTATTCTTCTTCTGTTTCTTTTTCAATGTCTTCTTCCAACAATTCTGCAATACATTCAATGTTAAAATTTGAACTTGCATCTTCAACATCTTTTGCATTGTTTATGTCTGCCCTATGCAAATAATATGTTTTTGAAGATGAATCGGTTATTTCAGCATAGAAATATATAAATCTGCCATCAAAGTCCACACAATCTGTTTTAAAAGAAGTCATGTCTGATATTTGTTGAATTTTTTGAGTTCTTGCAGACACTCTAAAAATCCCTTTATCTGTAGAATAGTATATATGGTTGTTATCAACAAACAAAATGTGTGAAGTTTCTGATGTTACTTTTTTTGCAGTTGTGTCGTTATTTGAATTCATTGGTTGAATATATATGTTGTTTTCATATTCAAATGCAAACACATTAACATCTTGCGAGTCATCTTTTATTAAATAAATTTTTGAAGATGAAGAAAATGAACTATAATCATATTTTTTAAGTTCTTCGTTTGAAGAGAAGTTTGTTGCATACAACCCTGCAATTTTTGTTCCACCAGAACGAGTGTAGAACAAATAGTTGCCATCGTAAGAAATTAATGTAACCGTTTCGTTGTTGTTTGAGTAGCCAGCAACATCAGAAACGTCACCAGTAACAATGTTTAACCTTTTAACTTTGTTGCCTTTAAGTTGGTCGGTTGATTCTCTATCTGCAGTAAAATATATGTTTACAAGTTCAATGCCTTGCTGATATGGAAACACCGCGCTTGTTACGTTTTCTGCCAATGTTTCTACAGCATTGGAATTTTGATAACATTTAACTTGCATAATTTTGCTATCATCATAAATTAAAATGCTTTGATTTGCTCCGCCAGTCAAATAGAATTGTGATGAACTTGTTTTTGTTGTGTAAATTTCTGTAAAGTTGGAACCATCAAGTTTTATTTTAAACAAAGTGTTAAGTTCAAATTCGTACTTGTTGTATTTATCTGTGTCTTTAGAGTCGCTTTTATGAACGTTTGGAGAAGTGAAGTAAAGATGGTCACCAACAACAAACATGTTTGAAGTTTGATATGCTGCAATTTTGTTAACAACATTTTCGTAATTAAATTTGTTTTCTGAGTCTTTTTTAAGACTGTTGTCTGAGTTTATTGCTGAGCGCTTTAAAGAGTATTGCTTAACAGTGTCACCGTCGTTGTCTGATTTTTCTGTAAGATTTTCATAACTTTGATATGCATTTGCAAAATATATATAATCTCCAATGCAAACAACCGAACCACCATTTGAAGAAACTTTGCCTAGGTTGGTTGGCATGCTTAAGTTTGAACCTGAACACCCAGTTAAAATAAAACAAAACGAAACAAGCAAAACAAAAATTATTGATGTAAATTTTTTCATATATATCCCTTTTTATATTTAAGTTGAGGCAATTTGAACAATGCCTGCATATGTCTATTTTGATATGTGCCGTTTTTAAACAAACAACATTAAAACAAACAAAATGTGACTTTTTTTGAAGTTATTGCACAAAGCACAACATTGATAAACAACATTTTTGCGAGCAATGCACATTTAACAATTCTGCTCTATATTAGCACAATAATTTTTTGCTTGTCAAATTTTTAACATATTTATATAAAAATATACCAAAAAGCACCTTTTGAAAATTTCAAAAAGTGCTTTTTACATTTGTTGTTATTCTGCCACATCAATGTTTATGCTAAAGTTTACAGGGGCTTGTTTGCAATAATAATCCAAATCTGAAATTGTTAATTTTAGTTCCAAAACCACTGTTTCGTAGCTACCAAAAGTTATGTTTGAACCCTCTACCGGGCTTGACTCTTGATTATATGCATAAAAAGTTTTGTTTAAACCTGAAGGCAAATCGTTTGGTCCAACAAATTCTGCCATTATGGTTTTGTCATTTTGGTTTGATATTGTAAAAGTGTATGTTATGCCAATTTCGTTTAAATTTCCGCTTGAACTATCAAATTGCAAGTCTCCCAAGTTCCAATTAAAACCATCTAAACCTATTTGATTTTCGTAATCGTATTCCCATTCCATTCTTAAATTAGGGTTGCTATCGTTGATTGTTCCTGAAATTTGACCTTTAACAAGAAAACTTTTAGCATTTTGGTTTCCGGCAAACGTAATTTGGTTTGATACTGAAATGGTTTGTTTTACAGCAGCATACACACTAACAAAAAATGCACTTATTGACAAAATTAATGCAATCACAGTAGCACCAATTAAATATCGTTTTTTCATTTGCCCCCCTATAAATTTTTATTGTTGAACAGTTTCAGCCCCAACACCAAACTCAAATGTTGAACTATCTATGTTTTTGTTTGGATCTTTAACATTAAGTTTTATAACAATCATTGTTGTTGAAAACATTGAATCTGTGTTTGGAATTGATGCCTTGACTGGATTTAAAGTTGTTGAATCAACTTCGATAGATACATCTGTCATGGCGGTTTCTTGTTTTTTTGTAAAGTTTGGAACTGCCTTTGAAGTTTGTTCTATGCTCCAAAAACCGTTGGCAGATGCATTGGTTGTTAAATTTGTGTTTGTTGCAAGACTGCCAACATAATTGCTTGCCCTATAATAATATACATTATAATCAACTTGTGAGGCAGAAATGCAGTTGCCAAAATTAACTGAATAATCAATTAAAGTTTCACTATAGTTGGTTATTTGAATATAAAAATAAATTGGATCGGCAGTGCCATCATCATTGTCTGCAAAGGTTAAGCTGCCATATTGCCAACCGTTAAAAACATATTTGTCGTTAACTTCTGAATAGTTGCCAGCACTTGCTTGTGTGTTGTAATTGCAGGCATAATATCTTGAAGTTTCTGGTTGATTTTCTGAATCAAAGTCAACGTCACCATATATTCCCCCAAAAATTTTTAAGCGTGCGGTTGTTGGAGTAAATGAAACAGACGACTGCAGTGCTTTATAACTTGTTGCATTTGCAATTGAATATACGCCAAAAGAAATTAAAGCAAAACAAACTATTAAACACATTAATGTAGAAATTAATTTGAAATGTTTTTTCACCTGCAAACGCCCCCTTATGTTAAGTATTTTAATTTTTTTTGATTTTTATGTCAACAAATTAATATTAATTAATTAATAATTTTAAAAATTTCAAATTTTTTTATTTTTCCTATTGAAAAAATTTTTTTGTTGTTGTATTATTAATACCATTACAAACAAAGGAGAAAACATGAAACAATTTTTTGAAAACATTTTAAAAGCACTTTTTCCAAGTCTTCCAGTAAAAACTTCTGCTTGGATTTTTGCAGGGATTGTTGCTGTTGTTGTTATTGCAATTGTTTTGATTATTGTTTTTGCAGTAAAAGCAAAAAATAAAAAAGAAACAAAAAAAACAACTTCCGCTCAACCAGAAAAAACTCTAGAAACTGAAGAAAACACAGAATCGGTTAAACAAGAAAGTGCAGAAAAAGAAGAAAAAGAAGAACCAAAAACAGAAAAGGTTGCACAAAAGAAAAACTCAAAAACTGAGAACAAAACAACTGCAAAAGAAACAAAATCAAAATCCACAAAAATTAAAAAAGAGCAACCAAAAGAAGAACCTGCAAAACAAAAGTCTTCAAAGGCTAAAAAGGTGCAAACAGAAGAAGCAAAAGAAGAACCTGCAGAACAAAACACTATGACTGATGAAACAAACAATTCAGAATCTGCAGAAGAAGTTAAAGTTAAAAACCAAAAATATATGGTTATTTATGACAAAGAAAACAAAAACTGGATTATTAAAAAAACTGGTGCAGCTCGTGCTTCTAAACGTTGCAAAACAAAAAAAGAAGCATTGGAATATGTAGAAACATTGGCAGAAAAACAAGGACTTAATGTTAGCATTAAGAAAAAAGACGGCAAATTCCAGAAAAAACACTAAAAATAATGCATTTGCAATTTGAATTTTCAAAATTTTAGAACAAAACCAACAAATTGCCAACTATATACAACAAAAAATATCGAGAAATTTTCTCGATATTTTTTTAATTGTTTTTCTCAAAATGCATAAATTTTCAATTTTTAGCATTTGCCGTTTGGGCAATAACTTTCACAATAATGCAAACTTGTTCTGTCACCTTTTGTAACTTTAATTTGATTTAAACCACATTTGCAACCGTCAATGTTATGTTTGCAAACACAAACATTACAACAAACGCCGTTATTACACTTATCTTTCATTTCTCCCTCCACAAATAGCATGTGGAAAAACATAAAAAATATTCTTTAATTCAAATTTTCCTTTGCATTCATATATTCTTCATAAGTGGACATTTTGTAATATATTTCTGTTGGAGAAACAATATCAATAATTCTGTTTGCAACTGTTTCAACAATTTCCTGGTCATGAGATGTAAACAACATGCAACCTTTATAGTTTATCATTCCTTTGTTTAAAGCCATAATGCTTTCAAGGTCTAAGTGGTTTGTTGGTTCGTCTAAAATTACAAAGTTGCCACCTCCGAGCATGGTTTTTGCCATCATGCATCTAACTTTTTCACCACCCGACAACACATTAACTTCTTTTAATGCTTCTTCACCGGAAAACAACATTCTGCCCAACCAGCCTCTGATGTAACTTTCTGTTTGGTCTTTTGAATATTGCCTTAACCAATCAACCAAATTTAAGTGGCAATCATCAAAAAATTCACGATTGTCTTGTGGCAAATAGCCAACCTTGATTGTTTTTCCCCAATTTATTGTACCGCTATCTGCGGCCTCTTTGCCCGTTAAAATGTTATAAAGCATTGTTGGAGCCAAACTGTTGTTTGCCATTACAACAATTTTGTCATCTTTTGAAACACTAAAACTTAAATTTTCAAAAAAACCCTTTTTGGTGAGATTTTTAACAACCAAAATTTCTTTTCCAATTTCTTGTTCAAAATCAAAGTTGATATATGGATATTTTCTTGAAGAAATTTTAATGTCTTCAATTGTAAGTTTTTCAAGTTCTCTTTTTCTTGAGGTTGCCTGTTTAGATTTTGAGGCATTGGCTGAGAATCTGGCAATAAAGTCCTTTAACTCTTTTGCACGTTGTTCTGCTTTTTTGTTTTGGTCTTTTAATTGTTTTGCAATAAGTTGTGTTGTTTCGTACCAAAAATCGTAGTTGCCAAGCATCATGTTAATTTGTCCGTAGTCCACATCACAAATGTGAGTGCATACTTTGTTTAAAAAGTGTCGATTGTGAGAAACAATTATAACCATGTTTTCAAAGTTAAGCAAAAAGTTTTCTAGCCATCTGCAAGTTTTAAAGTCTAAATTGTTTGTTGGTTCATCCAATATTAAAATGTCTGGATTGCCAAAAAGTGCCTGCGCTAACAAAACTTTAACTTTTGCTTTTGGATCCATTTGCGACATTAAAGTGTCAAAATATTTTTCTTCTATGCCTATGTTTTTTAAAAGTGTTTTTGCATTTCCATCTGCTTCCCATCCGCCCATATCGGCATATTCTTGTTCTAATTGTGCGGCTAAAATGCCATCTTCTTCACCAAAGTCTGGCTTTGAATAAAGTTCGTCTTTAAGGCGTTCTACTTCAACCAATCTTTCGTACCCCATTAAAACTGTTTTTAAAACAGTATATTCATCAAAGGCATTTTGGTTTTGTTTTAAAACACTCATACGTTCGCCAGAAGAAATTGAAACCTCGCCTTTGTTTGGTTCTAATTCCCCTGTTAAAATTTTTAAAAAAGTGGATTTTCCAGCACCATTAGCACCAATAATCCCATAGCAATTACCTTTTGTAAATTTTAAATTTACTTCTTTAAACAAAACTCTGCTTCCAAATTGAAGAGTTACATTACTTACATTAATCATTTTTTTCTCCTAAAAATTTATAGGTATTCTATCATACAAAAATATTATTTTCAAGTTAAAAAGCAAAATGTGAGCATAAAGAAGCAAAAATTAAAAAAATATATTGTTTTTTTGTTTGAAATATATATTTTTCTAGTTTATAAAACACACTGCAAAATTTTTGCAGTGTGTTTGTTAAACAATTAAAGCCTTTAAAACATAAAGTTGTTAATTGTTTGAATTATTTTTCCAATTCTTGTCAAATTCATCTTCAAATTTTAAAGTCAAACTGTTATTAAAGTATGTAGAATTAATATTCTCTGAAACAAGTTTGTTTTTAACATCTGAAAGGTTGTCATTGGTGTAATTCTCAAATGAGCCATTGTTTGCTGCTGCTAGACTGCTGCCGTTATTGTTATAGAAAACAGAATCAAAGTTGGCAGTTACATTTGTTAAATTTCCAACAACATGATATACGCTGCAGTTGGTTTGTTCATTGAATGTTACATTTGTATAAGAGTTGGTTATGTTGTTTCCTGTTGAAGAACCAATTAATCCACCAATATATGCACTAATAACCCCACCAATATTTGTTTTGAAATACAGTTCAAAACTGCTTGTGCAATAGCAATAATCTAACTTGCATTTATTATCAGCAACAATACCGCCAATGTTTGAAGAAGAGTTTGGATTGTTATTATATGTTATAACAAAATCACCAGAATTGCCCGAACCAATTATTTGCCCATTTGTTGTGTCCATGTTTTGAACAACCAATCCGCCAACATGAATAAAAGTTCCAGTTACATTAATGTTTCCATTATTTTTTGCACATTCTACTTTTCCATTATTTTGAATGGCAACTGATGCATATTCAAGAACTTTTGAATCGTTGATACTTGTCTCTTCTATTGTCACATTATAGTTGTTTACAACATTTGAAATTGTTCCGTTGTTTTGGTATGCAATAAATGACAAATATAAAGCAGTTCTACTTGTTGTAATATTAATTTGGTCATTAACATCGCCAACCAAAACATTATTTATTATTCCATTGTTGGTGTTGCATAAAACATTTAAGTATGCCGCTACATTGTCGAAACCATTGCTGTCTGTTGAAATTTCAAATTTCAATTTGATGTTTTCTAATTTTCCACTAGAACCAATATTATTGAAAAGTGAAATTGACAAATCGTCATTGGTTTTATATGCATATTTAAACGTAAGGGTTTTATAGTTACCATTAAACACACCATTAAATCCAGTGTTTGAATCTACCACAACAACATGAGAATTATCAATTTCTAAATCATTGATTTGTTTAAAGTTGTAACCGCTTAAGCCGTTGAACATATTAATTGCATTGTAAGTGGTTATTGTTTGCTCGTTTTTGTCAATGGTTTGTTCAAGTTTTAAAATTGAATATAACTTTTTATCAACATTTGCTCTAGAAGCAATGTTTTTAAAATGTTCTTTTGTTTCAATTACATATGGATTGTCTTGTGTTCCATTTCCGGATGCAAACAATTTGAAAGATGCATTGTTTACTTTTGATGCTACAGAAATAAACTTATCTGTATCAGAATTTGAAACCATAACATATACAGAAAGATTATGTGTTCCAACAACAAACGGAGTAAATTTTTCGTCGCTAATTTCTGCAAAAATTATAAAAGTTTCAGTTATATCCAAGCCCGAAGCGTTTTTGTATGTAACTTCATCTATGATTTTATATTTATAACTGCTATTATTTTCTGTTTCAAATTGATCCCAAGTGAAAATTGCTTTTTCTGTATTATAAACCAAATTTGAAACTGCTTTTGGTTTTGAAATTTCTTTTATGTCTGACCAAACGGAAGAAATATAGTTTTCAATTGTTGGAATAACTCTTATTTGAAGAGTGATAACATCGCTCAAGCTGTCATTGAAATCAAGACCGCTTTCCAAAATTAATTCTGGTTTGTCACTCTTGCCAATTTGTTGTTCACCATTTAACTCAAATTTATATTCATAAGTGAATCCTGTAACTCCGTCAGGAATTGAAACTCCGTCAGACCAACCAATAAGAAGTTGTCCATCATCATTAAATTGCATTGTTATTTTTGTTGAATCTATTTTTGCATATTGATGGATTCCTGAATATTCATCGCTTGCAACAGATTTTACATAATTGTTTGCATTTAAAGTTGGAACCACATAGATTATTAGTGAAATAGAATCGGTTGTTTCAATATTGTCAAAAACAACATTTTCGTAATAATAATTACCGTTTTCGTCTTTTTGAGAAGATGCCACTGTTTTTTCTGTTGTGTTGTTTGATGTTGACGTAAACATTAATTTAAATTCAAAGTCTGCGTCCAATTTATTGTCTGAATTTTCAAAATTCCATGTTATTTTTCCGTTGAAAACACTTATGTTTGTTACTTTTTCAAACTTATAATATGTTGCACTTGTTGCTTGACTTATAACATAGAATGTGTCGGTTGTTCCTGCAACTTGTGTTTTGTTTTGGTAACAAGATTGAATATCTAAGTCGTAATCACCATAAACTTTTAAACTATCGTTGGTGTTTGTGTCGTATGTTGTTGTGGTTGTGTAAACAACAACAGAATCTGAATCACTTCGTTTGCCGTTTGCCAGTTTATAGAATGTTAGTTTGTAATAATTTGTTGTTTGAGATGGGACAAAACTTATTAGCCCATTTGCAAATGATATTGAACTTATATCATTAACCCGTTGTGCTTTTGTTTCTTCACTTAATGAAGAATTTAAGTAGGTTGTTGATTCGCCATTTAGCAAACCACTCTCAGTTCCAATTGTTTTTATCGTGTAATTGTACACATTTTTGTCTTTAACAGTTGTTTCAAATTGCAAAGTTGTGATTTCTTCCAACAACACTCCACTTGCATAAATTTCATAAGAAGTTGCATTTGAAATTTCACTCCATTCAAAAATGCCATTGTTTATTGAAACATCTGCAACCGGAAGGAGCCTGCAAACCGTTCCAATTTCTAACAATTTACCAGACATTGTAAACACTTCAGAATTTTTAACTTTTTTATTAATATAGCCTTGTGCCTGAATAGAAACTGTATAGTTTTTGTTTGTTTCAAGTTCTGAACCATCCCACTTGTAAGAATCGCTATCTGAGTTTGTGATTGTTTTTGTGGAAGGTTGCCCACCAGAAAGTGTGTAAGTTATGGCATATTGAGTTGCATTTTCTACTTTTTTCCAAGTGATTTCGCCATGTTCTGCATTTGCAACAACAGTATCTAAAATTTTTATGTTTATAATATTTGATGTTTTTCCGTTTAAAGTTTTGTTGTTGCCTTTAACAATCACATAAAGTTCTGCGTAGTCAGATGTGAGTTTTCCGCTAGAAATTAAGTCTGTAACATTAAAGGTTAATTCTTCGCTAGAATTTAAGTTTGTTGCGGCAACTTCTGCAAGGTTAACATCTTCCATTGTGTTATAGGTTTTGTTAAGTTTTCTACCCACAAGAATGTATGTTGGTGCAGATGTTATGTAGGTTGAGTTTACGTTAATATTGTTAAATTTAATTGAATAGTTTCCTTCTGAAGCAACTGCCATTATTTCTGTTGCAGGGGCAACATATATTGTTTGAGGTAGTTCAACATAGTCTGATGAGAATTTAGCAATGTAGTTATTATCAACCTCAACAACACCACTGCCAACCAAACTTATAGAAATGTTATACTCACCAACAGGAAGGTCTGATGCAAATTTATTAAAACCATAGTTTATTGATGCAAAGCCACCCAAAAGGTTAAATTGCAACAATTCTATTGCACTTTCAATTTCTTGTTTAGACAAACCTATAATGCCACTAATGCCAGCAAAATAGTTAATTAATTCTTGTTTTTGGCTGTTTGAAAGCAAAATGTAGTTGCTAACGTTGTCCACATATTGATATTTGATTGATGGGGAATCTTTTAATGAGAATGCTATTTTTATTTGTTTTGTAAACAAACTTGTTAACTTCTCTTCGCTTATCATAATTGATTTCCAGTTGCTTGTTGAAATTGTCCAATAGAAAGAACCGTTTGATAAAGTAGGAGTTGTTGCTTTTTGTTCTTTTTCTAGTTTTACGTTAACAACATTGTTTTCTGAATTTGTTTTTGTTATGTAGTTTATTGTGCTTGCCAAAATGTTTACGTTGCTTGTGTTAACAGCAATCATGCCAAAACTATTGTATGTTGTGTTAGAATTTAGGCTTGCCATGCTTATCACCATGCTTGGATTGTTGTGAGAGGCATAGAAATCATCTGACAAATAAGAATAATACAAATTTGCACCAGAAACTGCATCAAACACAACATACGGTTCACTTACGCCACCAACATCTCTAACCTTAACATAAACTTTAACAGGTTCTAGTTTTGTTATTTTTGTTTCTGCACTAAACTTATATGTTAAATAAGTTGTGCCGTCTGAGTTTAAGTTTGAGCCTAGTTGCATGTAGCTTATGGCATGACTTCCAGCATTCCATTCTTTGTTTTTGTCTAAGCAATAACTTGTTTCGATTGTATATTGAAGATTGCCATCAACATTTAAAACAAAGCCGTTGTTTGAATTTGTGTTTGTTCCCCAAGATGCATTTGTTGTTAAATAATCAACAGAAGAAGTTTCCAACAAAGGATGCGACAACGAAATTGCTGTTTGATTGTTTAAATTTTCAACTTTTATAACACTAATCAAACCACTGTTTTTTGCATAGTTAGAATATACATAATTTGTTTCATTTGTTTTTGCAAAAGATTTTATGTATAGAGTTGAATAGCCATTTTGTGACAATTTATTGTTTAAATCTGAACAAGAATAATATGTGTTGCCATTGCTTTCAAAACCAATTTTGTTGTTGTCGAGTTTGTTTAAAACATATGTTGCAACAAGATTTTCGCATTCTTTATCTAAATATGCTTCAATAACAAATTCACTTGCTTTTTCAATTGTTGTTTCAAAAGTAAAATAACCATTTATAACGCCAAAATCTGTAACTTCTTGGAGTTTTGTTATTGTAACATTAGCAGAAACATCTCCATCTAAAACAATGTCTGATGTTTTTTCTTGCGTTCCAACATTTCCAACTGCTCGAACACTAATTGTGTGAGCGCCAGCGCTAATTTCTTCTTTTTTTAAAGATTTAGTGCATTCCCTAATGTTGGTTTCCCAAGCCAGCTCGTCCATTTTAAAACTATAAGATGTTGAATTTTGAACATTATCCCAAACAACCAGCCCATTTTTTGTTTTTATGTTTTGTGTTTTGTTTAGTTTTGTTCCGCTTATAATTTCTGCCTTACTGTTTACATATTCACCGCTCTCATCACCAATTGCCTGAATTTTAATTTGCCAGTTAGAAGCAAAATATTCTTTTAAAATGTCGTCGGTTATTGCAAAGTCAATGTTGCCATTTAAACTATCAACCAAATAGTTGCCAACCATTAACTTAACATTGGTACAATTTGTGTTGTTGTTTGTTGCTTTAAATCTAATAACAGAATTTTCATCCCTAACAAATCTTAAATTTGTGAGTGGAGATAAAACTGTTGCTGTTTTTGTTGCTATGTTAGAATTTATGTTTTTATCGTTTAAAGCATAAATTGACATATTTAATGTTTTTTGTTCACTTAAATCAATTTTTTGGGTTGTTCCATTTTCGTCCAAATATAAAAACTCTGTTGGCAAACTCCAATAATATTGATTGTCTGTGTTCTTTTCAATTTGAATTTGTTTGTTTATTACAACATGTCCATCAATTGTGCAAGTCGCAAAAAATTTGGTGTTTTCCGGATAATCTTCAAAGTTGTTTATGACAATGCTGTCATTTTTAACTGAATAATTTGGTGATTGCAATCTTTCAATAGTTGAATTAGCAAAACTAGACAATGTGTTTATGCCGTCACCTTTTGCATATATGTTGATTGTAACATTGCCAAAAAATGCAGTTTCCATTTGTTCTTTAAGCAAGTTAGAAGATGTGCTGTTTGCATCAACATCTGCTTTAAATTCTTTTGTTTCGCCCGTAAGAGTAACAAAAGAACATTCAACAAGATAGCCATTTGCATTGTTTATTTTATTCCAAGATATTGTTCCATTTTTGTCAACCGAAACAGTTGTTGCATTTAGCCTTTCAACTTGCAATTTTTCACTAAAGTTTGAACTTATTGAACTATTGCTTCCAACCGCCTTAACTCTAACACCCCACATGCCAGAATTTTTAAATTGTTCGTCATCTTCCAAAACTGTGTATGTTCCAGAAGTTGAAATGTTTTTGGTTTCTCCGTTATGTGATATTTCAATAACATAATTTGAAATGCTAACTGTTGATGCATTTGAAATTGTCCAAGAAATTTCGATAACGTTTTGTTTTAAATTGTTTTGGTCAACATTTAAACTAACATTTGTTGGAGTTGCAATTTGAACCAACTCCACATTGCTTGAATAATCAGAAGAAAGTTTGTTTGTTTGTTCTGTGTTTGCTATAAAACTTTGTTTTATTAATTTTTTTATTGCAACATATTTTGCATTGCCACCAAGCGAATTCAAAATTTGTTGATATTTAGATTCGGTTAAATCCACCATGTTAACAGTTTTATCAAGTTCAACAAGAATTGTTTTTCCAGTTGAATCGGAAAACTTTAAAACATAAACAAAATTTGCATCTTCTGTGCCTAAGTTCCAAGTTAATTTGTCATTTTCTACTTTTATACCATCAACCAAGTCTAATCTTTTAAATGTGTAAGATTTTTTTATGCTGTTTAAATAGAAGAAATATGAGTTGTTGTTGTTTGCTATGGTTTGAACATCAATTGTTGCTTCCAATGTTCCAATTTCACTTAAAGAAGAAATTTCTGAGCCATTTTGAGTTATTAAAACTTTTTGTGCATGTTCTGGTGTGGTTGCAGATATTGATTCGTCTTCTAACACGTTAACATTAACCGAATTGGTTCTTTTAACATATGCAAGATAAATTGTTTTTTGGTTTGAAATTGTTTCGCTTATTGCCATAACCAAACTGCCCTGCAAAAGGTCAGAATCTGTTAAGTCAACTTCTGCAGAATTGTGACCGCTTGTGTGTGTTTGATTTGATTTTGTTTCGTTTTTAATAAACATGCTATCAAATGAATATGAAGCATTTTCTTTATCTTCCCAAGAAACTTGAAGTTTGTTATCCGCTTCAACAATTTGAGTGTTTAGTTGTTGATTTGCAAGTTTTATTGTTACATAACTTGATTCACCTGAAATGTAGTAAGAATTGTTTGCACTAGCAAAAACGCCATTTTTGTATGTGCCGTCAATTTCTGCATTGTCTATAACAAATTCATGTCTGAAAGATAACTTAAATCCATTTTCAAAATCATATAAACTATTTTGTTGGAATTCTGTTTCAAAACCAACCTGTTCACAAGAACTTATAATAATGTTTGAATAAGGTAGATTTTGTGTTATTTTTGCAATGCTTGTGTGTGTTTGTGTTGTTTCTTCTGCTTTTGAAGCAAAAACCAAACCGTTTTGCTCAATTTGAATTGGCATTCTTGTTAGTTTAAACATTGAATAATCACTGTCTATATAGAATGTTTCGTTATGGTTTTGCATGTCTGAAACATATTTAATTTTTATTTGATATTCAGATTTGTTTTCAACATCAGAAATCTTGTTTGTTTTTTCTTCATCAATCAAAACTTCAAAATTGATAAAAGATTCAGGTTTTGTTGTTGAAATTTCTTCTGTTGCAGAAACACTAAATGTTGTTGGTGCAACAATTTTTTGTGCTTTTATGGTTGCTACTTCACTTTTTGTGTTGTATGCATTGTCTGTGTTTTCTGCATAAACTTCAAAGTTGTATGTTAAATTGTTTTCACCCGTTCCTGCTTGTGCCAAAATGCTATCTATATCAATTTCAATGTTTTCTAAAGAGTTATGGTTTTTTGATTCAATTTGAATATTGTTAACAGAAATGGTATACAAATTAGCGTTTTCTGATGGGGTTACAACAAGAAAATGCTTGCCTTGCTTTTTTGTTATGCTAAGTTGTGGTGAAGTGATTTGTTTTTCTATTTCAAATGTGATTTGTTCGCTGTTGTCACTATCTATATATAAAACATCTTCTAAACTTTCTAACCTTGTTGCAACTGTTAGGTTATATTGCCCAGCAGCAAGATTTGAATAATCAAAATATAAATTTGAAGTGGTTTCTGTTTTTTCTGATTGCCCAGACAAAACACACAAATATTGTAAATTGTTTAAAGTTTCAGAGTTTTGCCAAGTTATTTGTTTGTTTGACTCATTGTTTGACAAAATTACTTTGTTTAACTTTTTAACATTCAAACATGATTGACTGCTTAAAACATATTTATTTTCTGAATCTGACCCAAAAAGTGAAACAACAATCTCGTAGTTACCTGCTTGACCAAACAACTCATTTACAAAACCAAACTCTCCGTTTGAAAGTTGATTTAATTCAATTTTGGAGTTACCAAAAAACTTTTCAACTTTATAAGAGGTTGCACCATCCAACAACCTGATTCCCGACAATGCATATTTGCCACTTAGGGTTGTTGATTGTTGTAAATTGCTTAGTTTTGGCAATTGTTTAACAATAATTTGATTGCTTGAGTTTGAATCAATTTCTGTGTTATTTTTTGCTTTGTTTACAACAGTAAAAGAATAGTCTCCTGATTCTGTAAAATTGTACACATGCTTGCCATTTTGAGAAATATCTATTTCTTCTGGTTGATTTTCGCCATGTTTTACAATTAGCACCAAAGACTGGTTTGCAGAAAAATCAACAACCGAAATTTGTTTTAATTCTTTATCAAAAACAATTGTTTGTTCTTTTAGTTTGGTTATTTCTCCAGTGCTTGAAACAGCGCTGTTTAAATAGTGATTGTTTTGATTGAATGTTTCAACATTGTCGCCACAAGCATAAACCTTAACATTATATGTGCCAAAATCTAAACCGCCAAAACTATATGAATAGTTTGTGCCGTTGTGTGGAATTGTTTGACTTTTAACAAAGGTTTCTGATGAATCTGTAACTTTGTACAAACTTAAAACATATGAACTTACACCAGTTTGCTCATCTACCCATTCAATTGTGTTGTTTTTTATGCTTATTTGTGGAGTTTTTAAGCGAGTTAATGTTAAAGTTTCGCTTTGTGAACCAAACGCATTGCGTTCTTCAGATATAGACAAAACAGAAATGGTGTGAACTTTTTCTTCTGACAAGTCTAGTGTTATAAAATTGTTTTCAATAATGTTGCTAACAACACCATCTTTTTTTACAACAAATTGATTATTTCCGTTTTTGTCCCACGATAAAACATTGTTGTTTGAATTATATTTTAAATTGCCAGGCGCTTCAAGTTTAGAAAACAAAAACTCATTGCTTGGTTCAGATTCATTTATTCCACTACGAGCCATGCAAGCAACTTTAACCTTAAAATTTCCAACTTCGTTTAACTTAAACGAGTTTGTGTTAACAATTATTTCTTGTGGGGGTTCTGAATTTTTGATTATGGTAAGTTTATATTGATTTGCAACAAATTTGCCAACATAAACATTGTCCCATTCCAAACAGCCTGTGTCTTGATTAAAATGTAGGTTTGATGGTGAAGAAAATGAAAGCGAAGAACCACTAACCGTGATTTCAACAAAACCTTCAAAACCATTTGCAGTGATTATTGCCGAACCCTCAGCCTCGCCCGAAATTAAAGTTTGCCTTGGAGAAACTGCAACAATGTTTGGATTGCTGCTTGAAAATTTTACATTGCCAATGCTTATGTTTTCTAACGACACAAAGTTTTCCAAACTTAACTCATGGTTTGTTCCCATAACAAATTGAGATTCGTTAAAAACCACTTTTGGCGTTATACTTTTGCATGCCGACATAAAAAATGCACTTATAAACAATGCAAAAGCAACCAAACTCAACTTAAAACATCTTTTTTTCATAAAAACCCCAGTGTTCTTTAGTTTATAAAAATATTTTAACACTTTTTGTAAACATTTATCAAATAAAATCGAATTAAAATTAAACAATTTAATAAAATATAAAATATAAATAAAAAATTATAAAACATTACAAAAATAAATATATGTATATTTTTAGATAAAACCCAGTGTTAAAAAAGACAATCATATAAAAAATAGGGCAAAATTATTTAATTTTATTTTTAACCTTATTGGTTAGAAATAAAACAAACATTTTTTGCCTTATTTTTTTGTATAATTTAAACATTTTTGCATTTAAGCAAAAACTTATTATGTCGTTTTTTTTGCTTCAATTTGAGTGAAATACTTCTGTTTTAGTTGTTTATTTTTTGTTTTTGAAAATAAATTGCAATATTTTCGTCTTTTTCAAGTGGGTCCGCAAGCATTGGATTTTGATTTGCAATTGTTTCACTTGGAATTTTTAAACTTTTTGCAATATCCCAAAAACTTTGCCCAGATTTTGCAAAATATATTTCCAAAGCGCTATCTCTTTCTGGAAGTTTTCCAATTGTTTCCGCCTTTGTTATCATGCACACATTTTCTTTTGCTGTTACATTTATGTATGCTTTTGCTTTTGCATCAAAATATATTTCTCTGCCACGTTTAACCATCACATCAACATCACACAAACTTACAAATGGCTCCAAAATAACATCACTAGAAAAATTCACTTTTTTATCTAAAACATATGGAATTTGAATTTCAACAGACTGAATTGTTCCAAGTTCGTCGTTTAAATAAACAACATTTGCGCTCACAACCCCTTCCACAAAAAGAGTATCGTCGGAAACATAGCAGTTGCTAATTGAATTGCAAACATTGGTTGTTGCCAAATATTTATCTACTCTTGCATCGTTATCGGTTAAAACAACATTGCCTTCGATTTTTTCCTCTATAACTTCTGGTTTTAAATTTTTGTATGTTAAACAATCATTTTGTTCCACCGACAAAACATCTTCGGTTGAATAAATATCAACAGTAGACAACATTTTGTTGCAAACATAAACATTATAGCAAATCATTATTGGAACATTAACATCAATAACAGTTTCGCCGTCTTTTTCTTCAAGTTCAACTTCTAGTGCTTCGTTTATAACATGCGCAAACACATCTAGGTCTGCATCTTTGTTTAAACCTTCGGCTTCAATTTCTTGCTTAAAATTTTTCGAAATGGTTATTGTTTGCAACTCAGAAATCTCTTGATTGTTTGCATACAACACTTTTGCATATAGTTCGCCTTCAATTGAAACAAAATTTGTTCCAATTGTCCAATCTTTAATAACGTAATCCACATTTGTCATCAAAACTTTTTTAACACCATCTCTAACACTTGTTTGCAAGTTTTCTTGAAACTTATCACAATTTTGCCTGTCAAAAGAAACAATTTCTTGCTCTAATTGTTTAACATATGTGCCATTTTGTGACTCTTTTAAATAATCAAACTCTACGTTTTTTACAACAACTGAATCAAAATTTAGGGTTGTTATAACTTTAATTTGATTGTTTTGTAATTTATCAATTTGAGTGTCTATAACATTTGCTTGAACATTTAGTTTTGAATTTGAATCAATATTTTCATTTGTCAACTTATAAGCAAACGGACTAACAGCCACTTGATTGTTAATGTTACCATTTTCACATACATAAACAACATTAACAACAACATTTCCGGCAACATTGCACTCGCCATTTAATGTTTCCATTGGACTAACAATGTCCACTTTTGCACTAACCGATAAAACTTTTTGCGCTTCATCTTCGCCATTTATTAAAATGTTGTTTTCTAAAGCCATTTGTTCACTTGCAAGTTTTTGCTTGTTTAAAACGGATATTTTTTCGTAAATATTTTCCATAAAACCTCCACTGTTAAAATATTGTATTTTTGCAAACTCCAAATTATGACTTAAATTGTTTTAAATTATGCAACTTTTCTAAAAGTTTATCTTTCAAAAACCTTGGCAACAATAACCGTCATATCATCTTTTGCAATATTTTTGTTTTGAGCAACAACCTTGTTCAATATTTCATTTGCAATTTCTTGCGGATTGTTTGTTGCAATGTTGTTGATGTAATCTTGCAAAACTTCTGTGCTTTTAAAGCCGTCGGCAATTCCATCGGTCATCATAATAATTTTATCACCACTGGTTAAAAACACCTGTTCGTTTTTTGATTCGGCATTTTGAATTATTCCCAAAGGCAATGCACCAATTTGAACAACTGACGTTGTTTCTTTGTGTTTTACAAAACTTTCGGGGGCGCCCATTTTTATAAAGTCGCCCGTCCCTCCACGAACATCAATTATGCATAAGTCTAATGCAGAAAAAACATCTTCTCCGCCCAAACTTAAAAGTTTGTTAACACTTGAAAGAATAATTTCTTTATCAAACCCAGCCTTATAAAAGTTTTCTAAAAGCCCAATTGCGGTGCTGCTTGTTTGCTCTGCCTTTAAGCCACTACCCATTCCATCGCAAAGAGCAAACAAGTATTTTCCATCGTTAATTTTTATTATTGAATATGCATCTCCACTAACAAGTGACCCTGTTTTGGTTTTTGTTGCAACACCAAAAATGCAATCAAATTTTGGAGCAGATTTTAATGTTAAAATTTGCCAGCCAGCACGTGAACTGCTTGTTTCGTCGCTTACTTCCATTTTTAAGCCACAAACCTTGCTAACAACTCTTGAAACACTTGCCTTTAAACGGTCTTCTTTTCTAACAGCAAGAGTAACCGACATAATTTGATTTCTGTCTTCAAAAACAAGAGCATCGGAACAAATTATGTTGTTGTATGTTAACTCATCAATAATTTTTTTCTCTTTTCCTTTTTCAAAATTAACACCCGCATTAACTTCCAAACTTAAATCTTTCATTATGTTAGAAACACCATACAACTGTTCTGCCAACAAAACCTTGCTTGCGTCAATATTGTTAACCAATCCCGCATAGTTTTTGTATTGATTAATTAAGTCATTTATGGTTGAAACCAACAAGTTTAATCTGTCACATTTGCCCGCAAATAAGGTTGGAACATCCAACAAGTTAATTTTGCCTTTATCAAACCCTATTTCAATCATTTTTTGCAAGTTTGACGTTGTTTCTGTTTCGTTTATTCTGTAACATTTGTTTTTGTTTGGACAATTTGAACATGCCTTAATTTTTAATTCGTTATACACCAATTGCTTAGAACTGCTGTTAACCACACCACCGGTTATCATTCCCCTAAAAACCTTATTCATCTCCGCAAAAACATCTGAGAGTTCGGTTAGCCTTCTATAAAGCAATTCTCGGTTTCGATTTATAACACTCCCTTGCGTTAAAGAACACAATGTTTCTTGAAATTGGCTGTTGTAGCCATCCAATATTTTTGTTGGAAAAACCACAAACGCAACCAAAGCAACAATAAGTGGCAATATGCACCAAACATTAAACTCAACATAAAAATTAAAATATAGCCCACAAATTGCTTCTGCCACCAAAAGTGCAACACAAGATATATATTTGTTTTTTGTTCTAAATGCACAAACTGCCAAGCAATATATCACACAAACGCACAAATATGTAGGATTATTATTTAACAACATACTGCCCACACCAACAGAAAGTGAAGCAAGCACTGTGATTTGAACATTGGACACGTAACCAAAAAACAAAATTAGAATAGCCCCAAACAACTTAACCATGTCCATGTTATAAAACGAAACGCTGGCAAGCCCACAAAAAATGCTCATTCCAAACACAAATGCACAAATTTGCTCTAAAACAGTTAGTTTTCCACCAACTCCTCTAACACACAAACTTTCAAAGAACTTCATGGTTGAAAATGCATATAACAGCCCAAAAACCAACTCCACAAACAAAACATATATGTTCGATTTTAAATAATATATTTCAATAAACAATTTTGGAATGTTTGCAATTAAACCATAAATGATTATGTTTAAATGCTTTATTGGTTTTTTTATTTTGTAATGAATGCCATAAATGATTAAAACAATAATCATAAAAATTGCATTTTCAATAAGCACATAATATGAAAAAGAAGACAAAAACCCTGCAACCAAAAATTCAATTCCAAGCACAAAAACATTTTGATTGCACCACAACAAAGCAAAAAAAATTCCAAACGTGAACGGATTAAACAACCCTCCAATTTTTGCAATGTCGGCAACAAAAAACAAACCAAAAAAGAGTAAATATTTTAAAAATTTAAACAAATTCCCTTGAAAAAAACGATTTTCTTGCAACATAATGCCCTTCCTTTTGACAAAAAGTATATATTTAACAAGAAAAAATATTAAAAAAGAAACATGACTTGTTTTGTCATATTTCTAATTTTTTAAATGAATTATGTTAAATTGGTTTGTCTTCTTCTGTGTTGATTGTTTTTGACAACAAATTTCTTATGTCTTTTAAAATGTATTCAGTTGAATTTTTAAGTTTTTCTTCTTCTTGTTGTTTTTTAAGAGTTTCTTCTTCTTGCTTTTTAACCAATTCTTTTTCGTGTTTTTCTGTTAAATATTGTTTTACGGCTTTTTTGTCTTTTAAAGAAATGCCTCGTTTTTTAAGTTCTTTTTTATCTGCTTTTGTGATTGAATTTTTTTCATATTCTTCTAAAGCACGTTCTCTTGCTTGTTTAAACAATTCATTGCTTTTCATGGCAACTTTTAAAATGATAAACAAAGTTAGGGCAATAATAAAGAAATTTAAAACAGCGGTAATAAATGAACCCCAATCTATGTATATGCTGTTGGAAAGGTCAATTGAACCATCGGCATTGGTTGCCTTTTTTAAAAAAGTAAATGCCGAAGCAAGCCCTTCTTCTGCGCCACCAAAAGACAACACCCAGTTGATTAATGGCATAATAATTTTGTTTGTTAAGGCAGTTACAATTGCTGAAAAGGCATTGCCTATGATAACACCAACAGCCAAATCTATAACATTGCCCTTGCTAATAAACTTTTTAAAATCTTGAAAAAACTTTTTCATTGGTCTTTATATCTCCTTATTGCTTTTTGACGCAGGCGAGTGTAGTCCACAGCGCTAATTTTGCCTGCTTTTTTTAATTCTTCTAGTTGCATGATTTTTTTAATTAAGTCTTTTGCTTTTTGATTTTTTTCTGGAATATCTGCCGAAACTTTGACTTTTTCTTCTTGAACAACAGTCTTTTCTTCTTCTGTTGGTTCATATTCTGCAGAATAAAAATTTATGCTTGAATAAATTTTTGTTTTTGTTGATTTGTGCGACATGCCAACAATAAAAACAATCAAGGCAAATAGCAAAATGAAAATTCCCGCACATGCAACAATAACTTCTTTCAAAACAACGGCATTTGCTCCAATTAAAAGAGTTAGTTCTTTTATGATTTCTGGCGATTGCCCGTTCATTCCGTTTTCAAACGTTGAGAAATTTGCCAACATCAAAACTGCGGAAACAGCAAAATAACTGAGTAAAACAAAAACCAGCATGCATTCAATTATGCCATAAACCTTTCTTTTTTTTGCCGAAATGGATTTGTTGTACATTTTGCTAGAAAGAACAAATGCAACAATTGCAAAAACAACAATTGCACCCGTCAAGCCAAGACAAAGCCCCATGTTTGCTTCTCTGATTATTATTCCCGTTATGTTTTTAACACTTATAAATTCTATAGGAAATAAAAAAACTCCCACAAGAACATATAAATATTTTGCATATTGAACATCATATTTAAGATAACAATACATAGTTAAACAAAAAGCACCCAGTGCAACAATTAAAATTAGTGCTAAAAACACATCTAACAAACTTTTTGCAAATTTAATACTTTTATTTTTCATATTTATATGATAACACAAAAAAATAAAACTAACAAATAATTTGACAAAAATTCAGTTATAATGTATATTTGACTCATATGTTACTTAAATAGGGGTTATTGTTTAACAATAAAGGAGATTTTATGAAAAACAAAATTGATAACAAAGGCAATGTTTTATGGACAGATAAAAAAAGAATTTTAGGAATGCCAATTTCTTTCACCAGATACATTCTTTCTGTTGGTGATGAATGTGAAAAAATTTATATAAAAACCGGCTTTTTGTCAACATATATTGATGAAATTAATCTTTATAGAGTTTATGATATAAAAATTTCTCAATCTTTGTTTCAAAAAATTTTTGGTGTTGGAACAATTTCTTTGTACTCAAACGATGCAACAAATCCAGCGTTAGATTTAATAAGCATCAAAAACCCATATAAGGTTAGAAACTTGTTGTCAGAACAAATTGAAAAAGCCCGTGAAAGAAAAAATGTTAGAATTGGAGAATTCTATTAATACACAATTTCAACATCTCTCATTAAAAAAACTTGTTAAGAAAATTGCTTAACAAGTTTTTTTAATGCTACAAATTATTAATAATAAAATTTTTACTGAAAACAACTGAAAAATTTTTAATTATTTAATATGACCTATTGTTTTGATAAACATAACCCAACTCAAAACAATAAATTTATTTTTCAACCACCTTAACAGATTCTTCACCCAAAACGCCAATCAATTCGTTTATTAACAGGTTGTTTGGGTTAACTTGTTTGTTAACTTTGAATGCTTGATTTGTGTTTGTGCATTTACAAACAACCGAGCATTGCCCCGAATACATTGAAAGAATCAACATAACTTTGTTGTAAATTGCTGTGTTTTTTGTGTCAAATTTTATATAAAGAGTTTTGTTGCTTTCTTGCGGAGTTTCTTCTTCGGTTTCTTTTTCTTTCCAAAAAATTATGTTGTCAACGGTAACAATTGGTGCTTCGTCTTCTCTAATTGACAACTTGCCTTTTGCTGTTATCATGCAATCTTCTGTTAGTTGGTTTTTATATTTTTCGCATGTTGTTGGGAAAAGCATTAGTTCGATTGTGCCATATAAATCTTCTAGTTTTAAAATGCACATTTCTTTGTTACCATTTTTTGTGTAAACTTTTTTAATTTCAGTAACAATTCCACCACAAGTAACATTCATGCCATCAGTAACTCCAGAAGCAAACACCTCTTCTTGTTCTTCTTCTGAGTCAGATATTTCTGAATCTTGTTCAACTTGTTCAGAAACAAGCATGTCGCTTGTTAAGTTAAAATCGTCAAAATACTCCAAATAGTCGTCTAGTGGATGCCCAGAAAGATAAATTCCCAAAACTTCTTTTTCAAATTTAAGTTTTGCATTTTTACTAAACTCTTTAATTTTTGGGATTTTTATTGAGTCAAATTCGGCAATATCCGATGCAGAATTATCTCCAAAAGAATCAAAAATTGAAAACTGCCCAGCGGCTTTAATTTTTCTATCTTTAACCACCTTGTCAATCATTAAATCATAAACTGCACAAAGTTGACTTCTGGCATATCCAAAGCAGTCAAAAGCGCCGCCAAAAATTAAACTTTCTAAACATTTTTTGTTTAAGACCTGTTGGTCTGAACGGTTTATAAAATCTTGAAAACTTTTATATTCGCCATTTTTTTCGCGCTCATTAACAATCAACTGAATAACTGCAACTCCCACGCCTTTTAAACCACTTAAACCATAGCGCATGCCACCGTTTTCCACACTAAAAAATGCCTTAGATTTGTTTATGTCTGGTGGATAAATTACATATTTTTCTTTTTTTGCATATGTGATGTAATGTTTAATTTCGTCCGCATTGGTTATTCGGTTGTTTATAACCGCCGTCAACAATTCAATTTCGTGATAGCACTTTAAATATGCTGTTTGAAATGTTAAATAGGCATATGCCGCTGCATGTGATTTGTTAAAGGCGTATGAAGCAAATGCTTCCATTTGTCCAAACACGTCTTCGGCAATTTCTTTTGGAACACCCAACTTAACTGCACCCGGAATTGATTTTTTGCCGTTTGGGTCTTCCCATCCATTTATAAACTTTTCACGTTCAAAAACCATTTTTTCTTTTTGTTTTTTACCCATTATACGTCTAACATTGTCCGCTTGCCCCAAACTATAGCCACCCATTGCCTGACAAACTTGCATAACTTGTTCTTGATAAACAATAACACCATACGTAACGTTTAAAATTGGTTCTAGGCATGGATGTGCATAGGTTATTAAACTTGGATTATGTTTGTTTTGCACATATTTTGGAATGTATGCCATTGGACCCGGCCTGTAAAGTGACACACCTGCAATAATGTCTTCCAAGCAGTCCGGTTTTAACTCTTTCATAAATTTTTTAAACCCGCCACTTTCTAATTGAAAAACCGCATCTGTTCTGCCTTCTGACAACATTTTATACACATCCGGATTGTTATAATCCATATCTTTGCTATAAAAATCAATTTCAATGCCTTTATCTTCTTTAACATATTGGCATGCCTTATCAATGTCGGTTAAAGTTCTTAAACCTAAAAAGTCCATTTTTAACAAGCCTAAATGCTCTAAGTCAATCATTGAGTATTGTGTTGAAATATCTTCTCCGTTTCTCATTAGTGGCACATATGTGTCAACTTCGTGTGGGGCAATCAAAATTCCGCATGCGTGGGTGGAGATGTTTCGTGGCATGCCCTCTAGTTTTATGGCAATGTCAATAACTCTTCTTAGCATGTTGTCTTCTTGATATATTTTTCTTAACTCAGGAATTATATATTTATCGTTTTCTGGTTTTCCGGTTGTTCCAAAATAATATTTTAAAACTGGTGGTTTTTTTATTCCTTCTGGAAGTTTTTGTGGAACCAATTTGCTTATTCTATCTGCTGTTGAATATGGAACTTTAAGAACTCTTGCAACATCTCTGATTGCATTTTTTGCAGCCATTGTTCCAAATGTTCCAATTGACGCAACGTTTTCTGGCGAATATTTTTGTTTTACATATTCAATGATGTCGGCTCTTTTATCAAAGTCAAAATCAACGTCAAAATCGGGCATTGAAACACGTTCTTTATTAATAAAACGTTCAAAAAATAAATCATATTTTAAAGGGTCAACAAGAGTGATTGAAATTGCATATGCAACAATGCTTCCAGCACCAGAGCCACGACCTGGTCCAACAGAAATTCCATGCGTTCTTGCATGATGAACATAATCCCAAACAACCAAGAAATATTCAACAAAACCTTGCTCATTTATGATTGTTAATTCTTTTTCTGCACGGTCTATTATTTCTTGCGTTAAAGGCTCTCCATATTTTTGTTTTAAGCCATCATAGGTCATTTCTCTTAAAAATTCATAGTTATCTTTGCCGTTTGGTGCTTGATAAAACGGAATAAAGTTTTCGTTTGCAGGCAAAACATATTTGGGGTCGATTCCTCTAATGGATTCGTGTGCTTTGTTTCTTATAACCACATCACATTTGTCTGCAATTTCGTTTGTTATGTCCAATGCCCGCTCGTAGCCCGGAAGTGCTTCCAACATTTCTTCATATGTTTTGTAATAAAACTCTTGAGTGGAAAACTTCATTCTTGTTGGGTCATCAATTGTTTTTTGCATTTGGACACACATTAAAACGTCTTGAATTTCTGAATCCTCTTTTTTTAAATAATGCACGTCGTTGGTTGCAACAAGTTCAATGCCTGTTTCTTTGCTCATTTTGTCTAAAGCATTTAAAACTTTAATTTGTTCTGGAATGCCATGGTTTTGAATTTCTAAATAGAAATCACCTTTTTCAAAGTAACTGTTAAGTTCCAAAGCAAACTGTTTTGCTTCTTCATATTTATCTTCTAAAATTAATTGTGGAATATGCCCTGCAAGACAAGCAGACAAACAAATTATTCCTTCGGCATGTTCTTTTAATGCTTTGTAGTCTATTCTTGGTTTATAGTAATAACCTTCTTTTGAAGCAATGCCGCTAAGTTTTAAAAGGTTTTGATAGCCCTGATTGTTTTTTGCCAACAAAACAATGTGACCAATGTCACCTTTGCCTGTTTTGTTAAATCGGTCATGGCAAATATAAAATTCACAACCAATAATTGGTTTTATTCCTGCCTTTAAACAGCCTTCATATAGTTTTAATGCACCATACATGTTGCCGTGGTCGGTTATTGCAACTGCTTTATAGCCCCTAGCAACTGCTTCTTCAATTAAATCATCAATTTTTGTTGCCCCGTCTAGCAAACTAAATTCCGTGTGTAAATGTAAGTGAACGTATGGTTTCATTTGTTTATCCTTTTATTTTTTTTGCCATTTTTATTATTTTTTGAAATTTATGATTTAATGCACTTTTTGTTATTGGTTTTTTTGTTAGTTTTAAAAGTTCGCCCAAACTTTCTTCCGTGTTTGCCAGTCTTAAAAGTGCAACCTCTTGAATGTCTTCAGGTAAATTGTAAAGCCCAATGCTCTCATCTAAAATTTTTATTGCTTCCAACTGGTTAAAACTTGCATTTAATGTTTTGCTAAAGTTAGAAACATAGCAATTGTTTTGGCGATTTACTTTGTTTCTAACCTGCCTTGTAACAATTTCATTTTGAAGTTTTAACACTGCATTACTCGCTCCCAAAAGAGCAAGAACGTTGCTTACCTCTTCGGCATCTTTAACATATAAAACATATAAATTTTTTCTTTTTGTAAGTTTTGCCAAAATTTCAAATTGAGCCATGATGTTTGCAATTTCATGCAGCATTTCATAATTTTTACTGCTAAATTCAATGTGATAGCCTGTGGTTGTTCTGCCGTTTTCTGCAAGTTTTATGCTGCTTGTTCCGCAACCAATAAAAACTCCCGCCATAAACCCTTTTAAACTGGTTTCGTCATTTACAACCTTTTCGCTAACTTTTAAAACAATTTCGTTTGTGTTTGTGTTTATAGCATTAATGTCTTTTAACAATTTTAGCGCAAATGTTGGTTTTAGAACAATTTTGTAATATTGAGTTTTTCCAATTTTAAAATTGTTTTCCAATAAAACAGATTGCTCTCCATATTTTTCACAAACCAAACTTTTTACCGCTTGATGCAAAAAGTCTAAATCGGTTGAAAAATAAAAACTTGTTAGTTCCCCGTTTTCCATTTTAAACTCTGCAGAAGAAAGGGTTAAACCACACAAAAAAGCAAGCGCACTTTTTGCGCTGTTAAAACCATTGTTTAAAACTTCTTTTTTAACTTCTTTAGAAAAACTCATAAAAACCTTTTAAAATTTAATTATTAAAATTTGGTGGTGCTAAATTATATTTTTAAAATGGATAATGCTTTAATATTTTATATTTTTAAAATTTGGACGTTTGCCCAAGTTAACAATGTTTTTTTCAGGAATGCCATATTTTATAACATAATTCATTCCATTGCGAACATCTCCAACTTTTTCTGGAACATGCGCATCGCTGTTTAAAATGAACTGAGTGTCATGTTTTAGCAATGCTTCAATATCTCCACGAGAAAAAGCAATGCGTTTGCCGTTTAATTCAATAAAAACATTTTTTTCTTTAGCCAAACGTGCAATTTCTTCAATGTTAACAGGCATTCCAACCCCGAGATGTGTTATGATGTTTATTGGTTGTGTTTCTATTGCTTTTAAAACACAAATTGTGTTTCGTTCAATTTGGGCTTTGGTATAAAAATGAAGATTGTTTGGAACAAAAAGTTTAAAATAATCTTTAACCGAGCAAGCCTTTGCAAGTTTGTGATATCCAACACTTACAATGTTTAAAAAATCTAAATCTCGTTTATATATGCCAATTTTGCCGTTTAAAGACATAAAATTTTCTTCAATTCCAAAAAGAACATTAACGCCAGTTGCCTTGTTTGCTTTGTCAATGTCCATTATTATGTTTTCTATTTGGTTGCGCTTAACTCCAAATGCTTTATGGCTAAAACCATGGTCTGTGATTGCAATTTCTTTAAGCCCCTTGTTTTTTGCAACAATAGCATTGTCTAAAATGCTACCCTTGCCATGACTATATGTTGTGTGAGTGTGATAGTCGCCATAAATAACCATATTTTATTCTCCTACATAAATAATTTCTTCTTCTAAATTTAAACAGAATTCTTTTTTAACTTGATTCTTCACAAGCGAGATGGCTTTTAAAAAGTCGTCGCTTGTTGCACTATTTTTGTTTATAAAAAAGTTTGCATGTTTGTTGCTTATTTCTATTCCCCCTATTGTAACACCTTTTAACCCTAGTTTGTCAATATATTTTCCCGCACTCTCACCATTAACTCTTTTAAAAACACTTCCAGCATTGTTTGTTCCGTATGGCTGAGAATCAATTCTTTTTTGAAATAATTTTTGTTGCTTTTGCTTTATTTTTAAAGGTTGCTCCTTTTTTAAACAAAAGTTCGCTTTTAAAACAATCGTGTTTTTATTTTGCAAACTTGTTTTTCTATGAGAAAAAAATATTTGTTCTTTTTTTAGTAGTTTTATTCTGTTATTGTGTAAAACAAGCACCGATTTTATAACATCTTTCATTTCGCCACCAAAAGCACCAGCATTCATAACAACCGCCCCACCAACACTTGCCGGAATTCCATAACTAAACTCTAATCCGCCTAGCCCAAAATTTGCACATGTTTGATTTAAATAAAAAAGGCTTGCCCCACAAAATGCCGACACACCATTTTTTTTAATAATAATTTTATTCATTTTTTTTAAACAAACAACAACCCCATTAAACCCGTTAGAAGAAAAAACAACGTTTGTACCATTGCCTAAAATGAAATATTTTATGCCATTATTGTTTAAAAAAATGACCAACTTTTTTAATTGTCTGATTGTTTTTGGAAAACATACAAAATTGGCAACCCCACCAATTTTAATACTGCAATAATCTTTTAGTTGCACATTTTTTTTGCAACTGCAAATTTTTGATAAAACTTTTAAAATGTTCATATTAATATTTATGATTTTTATCTTCTCTGAGTTCTTTTAATTTTTCCGCAAATTTGTTCATGATAAACTCCTTGTTGGAGTTAATTTTGTACCAATTGTTAACAAAATGTTAAACGGTATATGATTAAAAAAAACAGGCAAAGTTTTAAGGATTCCCTTGTTAACTTTGTCTGTTTTTAATGCAAGAACAATTTTAAAAATTGCTTACAAAATTTTTTTATACTAATTTACAATTGTAAGAATTAATTGCTTGGCCAATCAACTGGAGTTTTGCCATCTGTGTCATAATGCCAATATCTTGCAGCAGATATGCTGTGTTCAGGTTCTGTTTCTCTGAAATAGAACACTATGAATGAATCTTTATTATTAAAAGCAGAAGCAGAACAATCTACACTTTTCCAATCTGTTGTAGTGCCTTTGTAATAGATTTTATTTTTGCCACCAACTGTGCTATCAAGGAATGCAAATTGCTCAATTACAATTATGTTGACTGGAATTACAATAACAATATTATTAAATCCTCCAAATGCATATTGCCAAATGGAGTTAACAACATTTGCATCTGTTGGAATTATTGATTTTTTGCAACCAGCTACTATTTTTTTTGCTCCTGTTTCAATTATGCAGTTATCAACACTATGATATGTATAGTTGCCTTGTTCAACACTTAAACTTGTTAAACTGTTACAACCTTTAACAATACCAAAGCCGATTTTTTCAACTCCTGATGGAATGGTTAAACTTGTTATGCCAGTTTGAGAAAATGCATAATCACCAATTTTTGAAACTTTTTTTGGGATGGTTATGCTGGTTAAACTTGTGCAACCAAAAAAAGCATCAAGTTCAATGATTGTAACATCGTCTGGAATGGTTACGCTGGTTAAACTGCTGCAATCTTTGAAGGTGTATTCTCTTATTTTTGTTACTTTACTTGGAATGTTAACACTAGTTAAGTTTGTGCAACCTGAGAATGCACTCCTAGAAATGCCTGTAACATTTTCTGGAATAGTTACGCTGGTTAATTTTGAGCAACCTGAGAATGCTTCTACCCCAACGTTTGTTACATTATTTGGAATTGTTATGCTTGTTAATTCCTGACAATTTTGAAATGCTTGGTTAGAAATGTCTGTTATATTTTTTGAAAGAGTTACATTGGTTAATGCCCGACAATTATAAAATACATAATCTCCCATTATTGTTACACTGTCTGGAATGGTTATGCTTGTTAAACTTGTGCAACCTGAAAAAGCATAATTTCCAAGTGTTGTAACACTATTTGGAATGCTTACACTGGTTAAGTTTGTGCAATTTTCGAATGCTTTAGTATTAATGGATTCAACGCCTTCTGGAATGATTACACTGATTATG
Source organism: uncultured Lachnospiraceae bacterium (assembly GCA_964600435.1). Lineage (GTDB taxonomy): Bacteria > Bacillota > Clostridia > Christensenellales > UBA1242 > HGM11367. The sequence continues at coordinate 25,922 of CAZRJB010000005.1, read as the reverse complement.
TTTTTATCGGCAAATGCATTAGAAGCAACACCTTTTACTGGCAACGTGACACGGGCACCAGAATTATCTTGACCTGTGGCCATTGATGGAATCCTAATGTGTTTTGCTGTTGCATTTCCGTATTGAACCATAAAATAACTATCTTCATTTTTTTGAGTCCAAATATATAAAAGGCCTTCGGTTGTTTCAACATAATCACAATCGGAACATTTGCCATCCACAAAATTGTGAGCAACAACTTTGTTTGCCCCGCACGAGCAACTTGCTGAGTGAGTTGATTCATCAACTGCTGTGCAATTGTTGTTGTATGTGTGAGTTGTTTCTTCTTTTACTTCATGACAAACTGAGCATTCTTGCCAGTGATTGTTGTTATTGTGTTCTTGATTGAAAGTGTGGGCAACATCGCTGTCATGGGCGCCACAAACTGTGCATCCATGCCAGTGGTTTGTGCCATCTGTTGACCATGTTAACGAATATGTGTGAGTTGCTTCGTCTTTTACTTCATGACAAACTGAACATTCTTTCCAGTGTTTGTCACCATCGTGTTTTTGCTTGAAATTGTGAGCAATATCGCTGTCATGGGCGCCACAAACCGTGCATTCATGCCAGTGGTTTCTGACATTTTTTGACCATGTTAACGAATATGTGTGAGTCGCTTCGTCTTTTACTTCATGACAAACTGAGCATTCTTGCCAGTGATTGTTGCCATCATGTTTTTGCTTGAAATCGTGAGCAACATCGCTGTCATGCACACCACAAACTGTGCATTCATGCCAGTGGCTTGTGCCATCTGTTGACCATGTTAACGAATATGTATGAGTTGCTTCGTCTTTTACTTCATGACAAACTGAGCATTCTTGCCAGTGATTGTTGCCATCATGTTTTTGCTCGAAATTGTGAGCAACATCACTATCATGCACACCGCAAACAGTGCATTCGTGCCAGTGGCTTGTGCCATCTGTTGACCAAGTTTGTGCAAAATCATGATTGTTTACATCTGAAGTTTCTCCACAATCGCACTCGTGCCAATGCTGAGTTGCGCTTGTTTGCCAACTTTTGCCATAACTATGTGTGTGTGTCAGTTCGCCACAGGCAGAAAAAGTTAAGCCTGCAAACAAAATGCAAACACCAACCAAAATTGGACTTAAAAATTTTCTTTTTGATTTTTTTGTTTTCATATTGCCTCCAATTTAATTTTTATTAAAGAATAATTTATTATTTGTTTATAACCTAATTGTTCTCTGTTTCTTTACCGTTTGTTTCAGGTTTTGTGTTGTTTTCTTTATTCGTGTTGCCATTTGCTTTTTCTTTTTTTATTGCAACCTTGGTTTCTTGAGTAACAACAACTGTTTTGTTAAGACGATAAACAGAAAGCCCAATTGTTCCCATAATGCAACCAACAAAAGCAACAATCATTGGAACAAGCATTGGTTTTATAATTTCCATAACATCAGTGCTAGTATAACTAACGTTGTTCATGCTTTTCATTGCCCACAAACAACAAACACCAGTTATTACATAGCCCAAAGCCGTTATGATAAGACCAACAATAAGCAACTTTTTTTTCAACTTATATGCCCGTGCTTGATATTCTTGGTTTTTTGTGTCTGAATTTAGAGTGGCAATTTTTGTTTTAACTTTTTTAAACATTTTTCCTCCATAAAAAATTTGATACCCTATTTTATCCCCCCCCTCGCTTTTGTCAACTAAATTACTCTCATTTTTAAAACAAGCCTTTTAGTGCCAAAAGCAAGGGGCTGGAGTCAATAAGGTCATTTTTTAACATTTGGAAAAAAAATTAAAGAAAAACAAGTCATTTTGAAAAAAATAAAGGTAAATTTATTCCTTCATTCAAAACTCGCTTGCTGTTTAAAATATTTATATGCCAAATTTGCGTAATTAATAAAATATTTAACATCGAAAAATGCTACATAAAATCCCCCAGCGGATTGCTCCGCCAAGGGGAAAAGTTTAAATAAGTCCTTTGTGATGCCGTGGGGTTTGTGCTTTTTCGATTATATTATTAAAAAACAATCCTTATCCTAATAAATATGTTATAACAAGTCCTTTGTGATGCCGTTGCTGTGAGAATATAATGTTTAAAATATTTAAATATTTTCCTTTGTGATGCCGTTGCTGTGCAACGGAGTTTGCCAAGGCAAACATGATTTGCGAGCACCTTTTAAGGTCGAGCAAAGCATTCATCACACTTTATGTTTTTTTGAGTGTGAGTGAATGTGTAAACTTGTTTACATACATTCAAAACACGATAAAAAACATAATAAATATTCAAACATTCAAAACACGATAAAAACATAATAAAAAATATAAATATGCCAAATTTGTGTAATTAAAGCAAGTAGTTAAATCAACCCACACACCCCCAGCGAATTGCTCTTCAAAAAAAATATATAATTATGCCAAAAAATATGTGGCTATATAATCTCAAATTAAACTAACATAAAAATCCCCAGCGGACTGCTCCGCCAAGGGACGTTTGTGGGGTGTGGGGGAATCGTAACCCCCACGTTTTCTTTGTAACTTTCTTTTGCTACAAAAGAAAGTTTGTTTGTTTATGCCCCTTCCAACAACATTTTATCAGCCACCAATGCAATAAATTCGCCATTTGTTGGTTTTTCGTTGCTTGTGTAAACCTTTAAACCAAAAATTGAGTTAATGTTTTCAATTTTACCCCTATTCCATGCAACTTCAATTGCATGTCTGATTGCTCTTTCAACCTTGCTTGCGCTAGTGTCAAATTTTTCTGCAATTGCCGGATACAATTTTTTTGTTATGGAATTAATTATTTCGGGTGTATCAATTGCCATTTTTATAGCTTCTCTTAAAAACTGATAACCTTTTATATGTGCAGGAATTCCAACCGTTATAAAAATGTTGGAAATTTTTTCATCAATAACTCTAGATTTGTTTCTTGCATCAACATCAACGGAAGAAGTTTTTAGAGTGTAAACATCTTTAATTCTGTCAACAATGCTTGAAGTTTTGCAAGGCTTGTTTATGTAATAACTAACCCCCATTGAAATTGCCTTTGAAATAAAGCCTTCGTGAACCAAAGCAGATGCCACAATAAATTTTGGGCATTTGTCTTGCAATTGCGACTTCAGTTTGTCAATTAAAACAAAACCATCTTGATTTGGCAAAACAATATCAAAAATAACCACATCTGGACACAATTCCAAAATTTCTTTTTCTGCCAAATTTCCGTCAGCCGAACTGCCAGCAATTTCTATATCTTCATTTTTTTGTAATTCTTTAATGAGTTCATCTTTTAACTCAGAGTTATCTGCAATGTATAATTTAATTTTGTTATTCATATTTTACTCCTGTTTGCTAATACGCAAGGCTATTGTAACATCATGATTTTTATAAGGGTTAGTGAAAAATTTGACGAAAATATCAATATTTAGTCATATTAAAAACTATTTAAAATTTAACTGTCGAATTTGTGGAAGTTGCCAATTAAAATAAATAAAGATTTGTTTTTTTATTTAAAAAATTCTAAATAACTCGCCTTTTAACAAAATTTGCGCATAACTCATATATGAAAAAATATGGATAATAAATATAATGATTTTGCACTTTGCACGCCAGAGCAATTTGAACTGATTGCAAAAAAATATAGTGAACAAATTTGCACAAAAAAAACAGATTATTCCAATGCATACAACTATATAAACATGAATCTTTTATTGCTGGAACAATCAAACTTTGCTCTTGCAAAAAATCAATTTGATTTGCTACAAAAAATCTACATAAAAACCAACAATTTAAAAAAACTTTTTCCTCAAGCAACAAAAACCTTATCAATCTCAAAACCCTGCAAAATTTTCAATTTGCATGACTTAAAAAATGCCAGCATAACAAACTTATGCATGGCAATTGGTGATTTTTGTTGCATATCTGAACCAAAATTAGAATTTGTTCAAAAAGCGATTGATTTAATTTGCGAATACTGCAAAATTTAAATTAAATCCTTAAATTCTTTTTCTTGTTTGTTTTTGTTTTTTTTATAAATCACAAAAGTTACAGCAATAGTAACAACTCCACCCAAAACGGCAACAGCATACCAAACTGGTTTGTTTGCCGTTGTTGTCCAGTATTCAATTTGAACCTTTTGTTGCTCTGGGTTTGAAATGTTTTCTGAATCTACTTCCCAAAAATGATAATAGTAACCATTTTGAGTTAAAACCTTGTCTGCATTGCTATGAAACCTTGCAGATGGCACAACATAGCAATAAGAGAACACACTGCCCGAGCCATTGTAGTTTAAATTCAACTTGATAGAAGCCCATCTGGTTTGAGCCATATAAACTTGTTCTTGTGTTGGATTTTCTCCAGCCAAAACATCAACAACAACATTTTCTATTAAACTTACCGCATAGTTGCCAAGAGTTATGGAGTTTTGAGCAATGTTGTCAAACACAGGATGTTTTACAACTTTTGTTGTGGTTGTAAAAAGTGTTTTTTCTACCACAACTTGTTTTGGTTCGTTTATTAATTGATTTGCGTTTTTAAATTCTAAATAGCAGGTTGAGTTTGCAAAATGAATTTCATACTGAATATATTCAAGCATGGTGTTTTTATCTTGCTCGTTTTCAAAAGAGCTAACAACCGAAACGCCGTTTTTTAATTCTTCTTTTTGCTCGGCGGAGTAAGATTGATTTTCGTCAATTCTTAATTGATAACTTTGAATAAACAAGTCAAAATGCTCATCTAGTTTTTGTTTTGCCTCAGATTTAATTTTTTCATTTTCTGCCGAAGTTATTCCATTGATTAAAAGTTCTGTTTCTGCATATGGAATTCTGTAAAACTCAACAACCGAGCCGTCTGAGTTTTGAATTAGCCCAACTGTTCCAACATTAGAACATCCGGCAAAAACCAAACAAGACATAATTAAAATTGCAACTAAGATTTTTTTCATTTTTTTATTGTATTCCTTTAAGTTTTAAAAAATTCTTTTTAATGTTGTATTTGCTTTGCAAATCTCATATATATGTATATATGTTTAACATATTTGAGCAAAAAAACAAAACAATCTTTGCAAAAAGTTTTTTGTTGTTTGTTTTTTTTGTTTGCGAATTATGCACAAAATGTGTAAACTATTTTCACACATAACAATTTAAAACTAGGGGGTTTTATGGATATTTTTTTAGCGGTTGTTATTTTGATTGTTTCTTTTGCATTAATCATTTGGGGTGGTGACCTTTTTGTTAATGCCTCGGTTGCCATTGCAAAAAAACTTAAAGTTCCAACACCAATTATTGGTGCAACCTTGGTTAGCATTGGCACAACAATTCCAGAAATTTTGGTAACAATTTTTTCAATAACCAATCAGGCTAGCAATGTTGCAGTTGGAAATGCTGTTGGTTCTGTTATTTTTAATGGTTGCGTTATTGGCGGCATTTTGCTTGCCACAACCATTCTTATAATAAAAGGTGGTTGGCACTTTGACTATTTGCTTTTGATTTTGGCACTGGTTGCAACTTTTGTTTTTGGTATTTGCGGAAAAATTAGCGTGATTGCTTCTTGCTTTTTGCTTGCAGTTTTTGTAACTTTTATAACCATAAACATTGTTAATGCAGTAAAAACAAAAAATTCTGAACCACCAGAATTTGATGCAAATTCTAACAAACATTCGGTTTGGTTTCATTTGCTAATTTTTGTTATTGCTGCTGCAATGGTTGGTGTGGGTGCATATTTTATGGTTGAAAAAGCCAAATTTTTGGCAAAACTTGCTGGACTTAGCGAACTTTTTATTGGTTTAACAATTGTTGCTTTTGGAACATCTTTGCCAGAACTTATAACCACAATAAACTCAATCAGAAAAAAAGAACCAGGATTGGGCCTTGGAAACATTATTGGAGCAAACATAATAAACTCTACCCTTCTGGTTGGCTTAACCGGTGCATTAAGCGGTGGGCTTTTAATTGACTCCGAAACAATGTATGTTACTTTGCCAGTTGCCATTGTGTCGGCACTTGTTTTGCTTTTGCCACCAATAATAAAGAAAAAAACATTTAAGTGGCAAGGCTTTGCACTGTTGGGCATCTATGCTTTATATTATGTGTTTTTAATTTTAAACGCCGTTGGAGTTTTTCACATTTAACAAAAAAATATATAAATCAACAAAATATTTCTCTTAACTTGATAAATTTGTTTGTTATTTTTTAACATTTAATGTTAATATATGTTATAAAAAATTTAAAAGGAGATATTGTAATGCAGTGGTATTATTGGGTTATTCTTCTTGCAGTTTTGGTAATTATGTATGTTATGTTAATAGTTCGCCAAAAAAAGCAAGAAAAACAAAGCAAAGAAATTTTGGAGTCTTTTAAAGCGGGCGACAAAGTTATAACTCACATTGGAATATACGGCAAAATTAAACGTATTTACAACACAAGTTATGGAAAAGTTTGCGTTTTAGAAATTGGCACTCAAGAAAAAATTGACATTGAGTTGGACATGAGATATATTGCCGGCAAAGATGAAAAAGTTGCCGTGGCAGATGAACCAAAACCAGAACAACTTGACCAATCAACAAAAATTGATGAATCTGCACCAAAAGCAGAAAAAGAAGAAGTTCAACCAAAAACAAAAAACTCTTCCAAAAAATCAAAAAAACAAAAATCTGAATAATTTAAAAACAAGCATTGTAAAATGGCAAACTACCACTTGCAATGCTTTTTTTTGCACATGATGGTTCTAACAATTTTTTTAATTGCTATATTGCAAACAAAAACATGCCTTAATTTGTTTAAACAATTATTTTTGTTTCTTTATATAGTAAACTAAAATAATTATTAATATGTTGAACAAATTATTATATAAAAAAATTTTTTTAAAAAAAATATAAAAATGTTTTGCATTTAAAAAAATATGTGCTAATATATGATCATAAACACAAGAAAATCATTTTATTAATTCTTGCGTATCTCATTTTGAAAGAATATTTTTTAATATTCTGCAAAAGATAAAATTAAATATTTGGAGGTTTTTTATATGAATTTAATTTTAGCAAAAGTTTGTTCCTTTTTAACAAGTGTCCCACTTGACACAACATCGTCTGAATTATCTGGTGGCAAGGCTGAAGTTTCTGATAATTTTAAATGGGTTCAGAATGTTATTGACGTTATTAATGAAATCAAATGGCCACTTATTCTTTTGGTTGCTGCTGCCGGTTCAATTTATGCAATTGTTTTAGGTGTTCAAATGGCAAGGGCAGATTCAACTGAAAAACGTGAAGAAGCTAAAAAAAGAGTTATAAATGTTTTGCTTGGCGTTGCAATTGCAGTTGGTTTAACCTTGTTACTTTCTTTATTCTTGAACTATGTTCCAGATTGGCTTGGAATGGAAAAAACAAACTAGTTCTTTGTTATATGTTTTGTTATAGCAAAAACCTTTTGGAGAAATCCAAAAGGTTTTTTTGTTAAACCTGTTTAAGCTTAAAACAAAAAAACTATGCGATGTTACAATTTAAGTTGATAACTGCAACCACCTCGACTACTCGAGACATCATAAGTAGTTGATAACTGCAACAACCTCGGCTAATCGAAATTTGAACAAACAAAAAACCAGTTTTTAATTTGTTTTTTAAACCATAAACAGCAAACAAAGCCGTCTTATAACATTTTTTTGTTTAAAATGTTTGTTAAAATTTAACAAAATTTAATATTTTTTAAAAAAACTATGTACAAATTCATCTCTTTTTGGTATACTATAAATAATCAATGGAACTTTTGTGAAATAATTGCGGTTTTTGACGATTGCTTTTGTGTTGTCACATTTGAAAAAGTAGGAGGGTTTATATGTTTAACATGTTGTTATCCATAACAGAAACAATAAAAGGTTTTTTTGTATTCATTCCAAAAGTTTTATATTTTATTGTTGCTTGTTTGTTGTCTTTGATGGATCTTTGCCAAATTGGTTTTAGAAAACTTGCTGGGTTAGACACAATCACAATCAGCGGTGAATCATATCAGGGTGACACTGTTTATAAAATTATAACAGACGCTTTATTCACAGGCAAATATCCCGCCATTCAAACCGTTTTTTGGTCTTTGATTGCATTGGGCATTTTTATGTTGTTTATAACTTCAATCATTGCAATTATAAGGCTTGAATATGCACCTGACGAAAAAACAGGCAATTCAAAATCTAGAGTTGTTAAAAATTTCTTTAAAGCAATCTTCTCTTTTGCTATTGTGCCAATTGCTTGCATATTTGGAATGTTTTTAAGCAATGCTTTGGTTGGAGTAATTGACCAAGCCTCTTCTTCCTCCTTCTATTCCGGAATTCAAGTTGAACAATATTTTCAACCACATTCAGAAATCATTAATGGCAATTCAGAAGCGGATGAAGAAGATGTTCCCATTGGCTCCATAACTGTAGATAAATACTACATGGCATATCAAATATTTGGCTACACCATTCCCACATCTTCTCAACCTTTTAGCGGATCAATTTTTAAAGCATGTGCCTATGGTTGCAACCGAATAAGAAATTCCGAAAACTACTATTTACTTATGAAGGAAAAAAATGTTCTTGGCCTTTTTAACAACATCCACAGTCAAAAAGTTGCCGCCAATGTTATTGATGTTGGCTTTTCAATAAATGCAAAACTAGACGGCAAATACTCTTTAAGCAAAACACTTGTTGAGGACTATTTTAAAGACAGTTCTATACCCTTTGCAGGCTGGACTTATAGTGGAATTGGTCAGTTAAGCAAATATAATGTAAGTGCTGTTTTATATTTCTATAATCTTTGGTCTTTTAACTATATTATTGGTTTTATTGCTCTTATTTCAATTGCAAAAATGTATTTAAACTTTTTATTATATTTAATGCAAAGGGTTTTTGAAGTTGTCGGGCTTTTTGTTATTTCTCCAATTTCAATTTCATTAATGCCGTTGGACAATGGTCAAGCACTTGGCACTTGGCGTAAAACTTTTATTTCTAAGTTTGCCGTGCTGGTTGTTATGGTGCTTTCTTTAAACCTTGTTTCTCCACTTATTGAAATTTGTCAACAAATTGTATTTTTTGAAAACTTAGAAATTTTAAATTACATATTACTTACATTCTTTATTATGGCAGCATTTAATGCTGTGGACTCATTAAACAAAATGTTCTCAAGCATTATTGGTGCTGGCGATGCATATGCCGCAGCCAGTGAAGTCGGCAACAAAATGACGGGGGACCTTAAAGCTGGAGTTAGAAAAACAGTTGCAGGTGCCAAAATTGCCGCTGCTCCAGCAATTTTGGGTGCAAAATTGGGCATGAAAGGTACAAAAGCCACTGCTTCAAAAATTAGTGATAAGCTAGATTCTAAACGCGATGTAAAACTTGAAAACAAACAAAATGAAGTACAACAAGAATTGAGTACAGCTGAACAACAAAGAGACGAAGCCGCTGAATTCGATGCTGCAGGCATTAATGGTGGCGAAACTGTATCTCAAAAAGTTCAGAGAGTCCTTAGTGGTAGGGCTGAATATAATGCTATCACAGATGACGCAGAAAAAGCAGCATATGAAGAAAATTATCTTAAAAGAATTTATGGTGAACGAGAATATAGTCGTATGTCAACGTCTGACACAGCTGTATCTCATGATAGTGAAGCAAAAGATAAACTAAAAGATTATAACAAAACCGTTGATTCTAAAAAAGCAAAAATTAAAAATATTGAAAAGAGTCGTGCAAAACCTAATATGCTTAAACGTGCTGTGGGAGGTGTAACTTCTTTCGTTTCTCAATCCGCAGATGGTATGATTAATGATGCTAATGATCTTCTCAGTGGTGTTCCTGGTATTGAAACCGGACAAGACATAGCAAGAGCTAATGCTCCTAGAAGAAGACATTAAAAAAAGTTTTAATGTTAATTTCTGATATTGTTTGAAATGTTTAATATATTTATTTGTTTAAAATGTTGTTTAAACCATTTAAACAATAATAAAGTTTTAGGCAATGGATATTTAAACAAAATAGTATTTTGTTTTGGCAAAAGGTTTTAAAAATCTTTTAATCCAAACACTCCAAGCAAAAACATCACTTGAACTAATCAAGTGATGTTTTTGCTTGTGTTTTTTATTAAGCATTTTGTTTGAGTTATAATTTGATTAATTACCGGCTGAACATGCTGTTTTTGTTTAGAGCGTGCATTTGGACAAAACTCCCAATAACACAGAAAAAAGCGAGTCAAAACTTTTGACTCACTTTTTTGTATGTTGCAATTCTTATTTAACATTAAACCTTGTCCATTTAAAATGGTTGGTTTATTTAAACACTTTATTATTCATATTCCACATTAAACTCTGCCATTAAAAATGCTTGAGCGGCTTGGCATTCCAAAAACATAAAGTTGTCGGCATTGATTAAACTTATCCAGTTGATAGGGTTGTCTTGTGTGCTTAAATATGAAACATTGCTACCATTTGATTCTGGTTGATTAAAATATAAAGAATAAACATTGTTTGCAATTAAAGAGTTTAAAGTTTGTGGTTGAGAAAGTTCAGTTTGGTTGGAAGAATTTAATGCTGTAAATTGCTTAAGTGTAATGTTTATTTCATCCACTTCATAATTTTCAAATTCTTCATCTTGATACCAAGATGCATCAACTTCTGTTTGTGGACCCAGGCTTGAAATTTGTCCATTAATTTTTGATTTAAGTTCAACAAGAATTTTTTCTTCGCCCTCCACCAAAAATCTATAAGAGGCATCATAAATTTCAACATCTTTTTTTGCCATGTATACCATTGCAATGTAGTTATGTTTTTCAAGGTCTTCTAACCCAGAAGTTTCGTCTTTTAAGAAATAGTCACAAACAAAAATTTTATCGCAAGGAGTTGTTATTTGTTTGTATATTGGCATTGAAGATGCTTTTGTATTAACCTTGTTAGCCAAATCACCTTTAAATGTTTCAACTTGGTCATTTGTTGGTTGTGTTGCGTTATTGGAGCCTATTTTCACAGTAATATCACTTTTAAGCGAATCAACAACCGAACCAATAACAAAAGTTACTTCATCAGAAGTCAACCCAAAGTGGTCAATTATTTTTGCGCTATCTTCCAATGTTGATGGTGCTGTTTCGCCTTCTGCAACATAGTCTTTTGCCAATTCAACAGCATAAGTTTGTGTGATTGTTTTAACAACTTCCGAATTTTCTTTTTGAGATATGTCTGATACATTTAAAGTAACCGTGTAAGCATTTTCGCCTTCACCATATGTGCCCTCTACATCACACAAAAGTTGATATGTGAATTTTTTATAGGAATCTATAATTTCTTGAGCAGCCTTCTCGTCATCTTTATATAAAAGCCGTGCGCCATAGAATGAGTCACCATTCATGCCATACAAAGAACTCATTGTGCCCTTTGAAGGATTAAAAGGATTGTAAGTAAAAAGCGAAATTATGGCAGCAACAATGACATATATCAACATAACAACAATGCCAAAAGCCAATGCAATAAGCAGTATTTTCCAAAATAAAGGATTTTTTAAAAGATTTTTTGCAACTTTGCTTCCAACTTGTTTAATTTTGTCAGCCACTTTTTTTAAACCTTCTTTGGCTTTGTTTAATGCACCGGCAACCTTGTCGCCGGAACTGTCAGAATCGTCTTTTTGCTCTTCTTTTTGCTCTTCGTTTTGCTCTTCGTTTTGCTCTTCTTCTTTTTTGTCTTCTTTTTTTTCTTCTTCCGCCATTTTTACTCCTTTTTTTTATTGTACCACTAAATTAGAATAAAATCAACACATACAAAATCTTGATTTAAAAAATTAATTTTAAAGTTCTCTTTTATAGCAAAATTCAATCAAAACCCACCTTTTGTGCACAAAAAAACAAGTCAAATTTGCACGTGATTTGTGTTAATTGACTTGTTTTGTTCTAATTTTAAAAACAATAAGTTATAAAATTGGACTATATAGATTGAACACTATTCTTCATTGTTGTCTGTTTGAGAAGTTATGTTCAAAAGTGATTGCCCCAATTGTTGCAACAATTTTGCGCTTTCGTTTTGCTCGGACTTTTTAGGTCTGCCAACTTTGCGTTTAGGTTTTTGCTCCTCTTCGGTTACCACTTTTTTAGGGCGACCAACCTTACGTTTTGGTTTTTGCTCTGTTTCTTGTTGTTCGGTTTGAACTTTTTTTGGTCTGCCTGCCTTACGCTTTGGTGTTTGCTCTGCGCTTTGAATTTTTTCGGCATCACGTTTTTGCTCTTGCTCTGTTTCTTGAGATTGAGTTTTTCTTGGTCTGCCAACCTTACGCTTTGGCTGCTGTTCGGTTTCTTGCTGTTCGGCTTGAACCTTTTTTGGCCTTCCAACTTTTCGTTTTGGCTTTGGTTCTGTGCCTTCTGCAACAACTTTTTTAGGACGACCAACTTTTCGTTTTGGTTTTTGCTCGCCGTTTTCGGTTTCTGAATTTACTTTTTTTGGCCTGCCAACCTTACGTTTTGGCTGTTGCTCTTCTTGCTCAGTTTTAACTTTTTTAGGTCTGCCAACCTTACGTTTTTGTTTTGGTTCTGTGCCTTCTGGAACAACCTTTTTAGGGCGACCAACTTTACGTTTTGGCTTTTGCTCTGTTTCTGGTTCCATAACCTGCACACCTTCTGTGTTATAAACTTTGCCATTATCGCTATGATACAAATTGTTAACATCATAATATGTGCCATCTGAATATGTAAAGTTGCCACTTAAGTCTTGTTTGCCATCTACAATTTCTTCTGTGTTGTTGTCTTGTTGCTGAGTTGTTTCAATTGTTTCGGTTTGTTGATTTTGTGCATTTTCTGGCTCTTTTGAATTGTTTTCTTGTTCGGTTGAATTGTTGTTTTCAGCTTGTTGTTCAGAATTGTTTGTTGAATCTGATTCTTGTTCTAAACTCTCCGCATTTTCTTGTGAGGTTTCGGTTTGTTGATTTTCTGCAATTTCTGTTTGTTCAACTTGTTCTGTTTGCAAAAATTGTTCTTCTTTTTCTACAACCTCACCAGATTTAATAAAGTTGCCATCACTATCAAAAACGTTGCCTTCTAGGTCGTGATATAGATTGTTGTTATCATAATATGTTCCATTATCAAACCAGTAATAGCCATTGTTGCCGTAATGCCCAGAAATTTCTTGAGTTGGTTGCTCTTGTGGAATTCCCTCTTGTTGTGGCTGATTTGTTTCAGTTTCGTTTGTTGGGGTATTGTTGCTGTTTTGTTGAGCATATTGTTCACCCAAATATGATTGAAGTTTTGTGGCAAGTTCTGCAATTGTTTGGTCTTTTGCTTTAATTAAACTATCACGATTGTCAACTTCGCTTTTTAAGTAGGTGATTGCTTGAGCATATTTATCTTTTTCGTTGTTTGCTTCTTGAATGCTGTCTTGTTTGTCTTTTTCAACGGTTTGTGAAATTGCTTTGTGCAATTTTGTTGAAAGCGTTTGATATTCACTAAGCATTGCCGCTTGAACAGCAAGTTTTTTCTTTGCAATTTCTTCTTTTCTTTTTGCAATTTCTTCTGTTATGCGGTTGATTTCTTGATTGTAAGTATTTGTGGTTGAATCTTGTTCTTTTTCAAGTTGTTCTTGTTTTTTAATTTCGTCTTGTTGTTGTTTTCTGATGTAGTTAACTTCAATACGGTTTGTTGATTCTTCTTGTTGAATACGCAACCTTTCCAGGTTTTCTTTTGATGTTTGAAGTTTACGTTGATAGTCTTTTGAAGTGTTTTCGTAATTTTTGTTAAACGATGAAATTTCTGTTTCAAACTGTTTGATTTCTGCTTCTAGTCTGCCTTTTGCATTAAGATATGTTTCTGACTCTTTCATTGCCCTTTCCAAAACCAATGAGCCATCAACACCCGACTCGGAAAAATCGTATTCTTCGTGAGAAACAGCATTTTTTTGTGCCTCTTCAAGTTCTTCTTGTTCTTGACGAGCACGTTTTTCTAGATATTCACTTAAAATTGGAATGCTATCTCTTATTTCTTGTTTTGTGAATAAAATTTCAAAATCGACATATTTTGGAATTGTTTCACACGCCTTGTCTATGTATCTATTAAAAACATTAAACCTTTGATATAAAGTTGCAATGTTTGAATTTTGCATTGCTCTTAATGCAAGAGTTAAAACAACACCAATAAACAAAATTATGATTGAAGAAACAAGCGATTGTGTTATAAACGACAAAAGCGAACCCGCATCTGCTGCCCTGCCAGCAAAACAAAACATTGAAAAAAAGAATGTTATTAATGCTGTGATTTTGTAAAGCATTGAATAGTTTTTTAAACTTGTGTTATAACTGCTGGTTTTTAAAGGTTTGTCAATGCAGTTGTATGCACTCATATATTCGCTTGGAGCCTTATCTCTATAAAGCATGTATTGTTGCCAATATTTACGTAAAATTTTTGGCGACTTTCTGCTTTTCATAATGTTGTTAAACTCCACCAAGTTTTGGTCGTTTATTGTTTGATGTGTAAACAACCAGTCATTTAATTTATCTGCCGTTCTATCGAGTTTGTACTCATAAGACGTTCTTGCTCTGATAAAAAAGAACAATGACATTAACAACAAGAAACCAACACCAATGTAAAAAATTATGTCAATTGTTAATATTGAACTTATTAAATCAAAAAAAACTTTCCAAATTGTTTGAACAATACCAAGAATCATGGTTTTTCTCCTTATTTTTTTTATTCCTTGTGTTTAGTATAACATATTGAAATAATTTTAACTAATATTTTTTAATATTTTTTCAATAATTTTTTATTATATATTTTTTTATTGTATTTTGATTAATTTTTGTGACTTTAAACACAAAATGTACTTATATATTGGCAAGTTGCCGTTCATTTTTGACAATGCAATGGAATATAGCTCGAGCTGCTTTGCATATGTTTTTATTATTTGCTCTTCTGATTTGTTTGACAATTTGTAGTCCACAAGCAAAATTTTGTCTTTTTTTATTACAATAAGGTCAATGATTCCTTGAACCAAAATTTTGTCAGTTTTTTCGCTTTTTACCACTTGATTATATGGAATTCTCATAACAAACTTTTGTTCTTTTAGAACTTTGTCGGTTGGTTCAATTAATTGCTTTATTATTTTTATATTGTTAAAAATGTTATCAAAACCGATTTTTTTAAATACTTCAACTTCTTCTTTTTCTAAATTGCATGTTATATATTCCGTTATGTCATCCAAACACTTTATGCTGCTAAAGTCAATTTTTTCCAAAAGTGCATGATATTGTGTTCCTGTTTGGTTTGCGCTTTCGGTCAAATGCTCGTTAACCATAAACGTTTTTGGTGCAAAATTTATGCTTGAGTTTTCGTCTAGCAATCTAGAAACCGAGTTTTTTAAAGCAATGTTGGATTTTTGCTCCCCAACATCTTTGTTTAAAAAGTCAGACAACTGGTCAACATTTTTTTGGTCGGTTGGTTTTGGTATAACAATTTCTTGTTGCAAAATATCAACATTGGTTGGTTGTTTAACGCACAATAGCAATTTGCTGTTATCAAACAAAATGTCGGAACATTCTGTGCCCGCATTTATTTTATCAATGTTTTTGTCTGGCAAAGACGATAAAATTAAAGATAGATAGTTATTGCATTGCAAAATTTGCAAATCTGAAGCAAACTTTTTAATTGTCCCATTTAAAACCCCACTTAAAACAAGTTTGTTTTTTGCTCTTGTGGTTGCAACATATAAAAGCCTGATTTTTTCACTTGTTTCAATTTGTTTGTTTTTTATTTTACAAGCATTATAGAACACCCCACCTGAAATTGTTCTGTCGTCACTGTTATAGTTTTTAATGCCAACTCCCAATTCTTTGTTTATTTTAATTTCGCTATGAACAGATTCTTTTGTGTAGTCAGTGCTTAAAAATGGCAAAATTACAACCGGATATTCTAGCCCTTTTGAAGAATGCATGGTTGTTATTTCAATTGCTTCAACAAAAGTTTTATTGTTTTGAACTTTTTCTTTGCGCAGGGAAGTTTCTCTATATGTTAAATATTCACACATGTTATGGTTATATTTTGATTCAACAAAACTGTTTATGAAATCAATTATGTTTGTTTTACGCTCGAAAAAATCCTCTTCAAATGAAATTTTTAAAAGATATTCTGTTTTTTCAATAATGTTATCCAATGCATAAAAAATGCCCTTATATTTTATATTGTAGGTGAAATTATCTAAAACTTTAAAAAAATCGTTAATTTTTGACAAAATTTGGTCATTTTTTGAATAATTTTTTACACAATCAACAAAGGTGTTACTTTCTAAACAGTTTTCTTTTATTAAGGCAAGTTCACCGTCTGAAAATGCAAAAAGAGGTGACGACATAACCATGTATAAAGCATAGTCATCATTAATGTTTTGGGATAGGCGCATTAAATTGTATAAAACTTGATTATCGTAACACTCTTCAAGGTTTTGATTTACGTTTACAATAAAAGGTATGCCGATTGATGTTAAATGCTGAGTTAAGTTTTTTAAAAACTTGCCACGTTTTAAAATAAGAATGCAAATATCTTTATATGTTATTGTTCTTGTTTTTTGAAGGTCTTTGTCATATATTTGTTGCCCCACCAAAGAGGTTATTTTTTCACAAACAAACAAACTCTCTTGGTCAAATTTGTTGTCGTTTTGCCATGAACCCGAATTTTCTTTTACAGAATAAACATTTAACGGTTCAAATTTTTCTGTTTTTTGGTTGTTGGAAAGCAAAACATTAAGCGACACACAAACTTCGTTTTCTAAATCTAAAAATGATGCCTTTGGGTCAAACTGGGCTGTTTTGAAATAGTTTAAGCCACATGTTTTTTCTGTCATGATAACATTAAAAATTTGATTTACAAAAAATAAAATGTTCTTGTTTGTTCTAAAATTGCAGTTTAAAGTTTTTGCACAAGATTCTTTATGATTTTGAAAATCTTCTTGAATGTTTAAAAAAATTTCCGGGTCAGATTGCCTAAATGCATAGATTGATTGTTTTGTGTCACCAACAAAAAACAGATTGTTGTTATTGTTAAGCAAAAAAATTATTTTTTCTTGAACTTTGTTTGCATCTTGAAATTCGTCCACAAAAATGTGTTTGTATGTGTTCTTTATTTCGGCATTAATTGAGTTGTTTTCTAAAAGTTTTATTGCAAACCTTTCTATGTCGTTAAAGTCAAAAACATTACTTGAGCGTTTTAAAGAATCATATTCGTTTTTGAACAAATTTAACAAAATTAGCAAGTTTTGGATAATTTTTTCGCATTTTTTGTAAGAATTTTCAATATTTTCTGAATTTATGTATTGTTTTTTTATTTCATCAAATATTTTTACAATGCTTGCTTTAAGTTTCGCAATTTGTTCTTTAAAACCAATTTCGTCTGTTTTTTCTGAGTTTAAAGAAGGAAATTTTATTTCTAAAACTGCATCAACAAAACAACAAAAACTTTTGTTGGAAATTAAAGATTCTAAAATTATAATTAGGTCGCTAATATATTTTGTGTAGCTGTTAAAGTTAAGATTGCTGCTTGTTTGTTTGAGAGTTTCAAGCATTTTAATGTGGTCATTTAATATGTTTTTATAATATCCAATTATAACTTTTTCTGCAATTTTTAATTCTTGATTGTATAAATTTTGTGTTGCCAAAACAAAATCTTTTTCATCATAAATTGATGTTAAATAGTTATAGATTTCTAAAATTAAAGATTTTATTATTGAGTCGTCCCGTTTTGCAGAAAAGTTTTCTAACAAATTTTCATATGATTCTGTGTTGTTTATTTTGAAAGTTTTTAAAGTTTTGGTTAGTGCTTGGTCTTGCAAGTGGGCTTGGTCTTGCCCTTCTAAAATTGAAAAAGATGGGTCAATTTCTAGAATATAAAAATATTTTTTAACCAGTTTTTGACAAAAACTATCAAACGTAGAAATGTCGCTCGTTTGAACCAAATCTAGTTCTTCTAACAGTTTTGGGTTTGAATCCACATGTTCTTTTATTTTATCAATTAGTTTCTTTTTCATTTCTAAGGCTGCTGATTTTGTGTATGTTAAAACAAGAAGTTGGTCAATGTGACAATCTCCCTCTAAAATGTATTTTAAAATTTTTCTTATCATAACCGTGGTCTTGCCACTGCCTGCAGATGCCGAAACAATCAAGTTTTTGTTTTCTACATTTAAAACTTCTTCTTGCTCCTTAATTTCTATCTGCTTTGTTTCCATAATTTATCTCCATAAACTTTTCTTTAGAAATTTCGTAAATTTCCTTTCTTTCAATGTTTTCGTTAAAAGCATTTTTGCAAATTTTACTAAACTCGCAAGTTGTGCATTTTTCTTTTAGTGGCGAACATGAAATAAAACCCGAATTTATATCTTTTATGGACTGCCTAACAATTTGAACAGCGTATTCCATGCATGCATCCATGTTTTGCTTTGTTAAAATGTTTTGTTTCTTCTTTAGTCTTATTTCTCCATTTTTATCAGGTTTTGTTAAACTTGCATTAAATAGTTCCGATTTTGGATTATCGGGCGAAACTTTTTTATCACTCGCCATAAACGTTCCAACATCATCTTGAAAAAAACCACTGAACTGATAGGTTGTTCCATCTTTGCTAAAACCACTTTTTATTGGAAGATAAAATGCGCCAAACATGTTTTTGTTTGTGTTTTGCATTATTGCTTTTGCATACACAAACAATTGAATTTTTGTACCATAAAATAAATAGTCCATCCCTTTTGCATTGGTAGCCTTGCCTGTTTTGTAATCTATTATTCTAAAGTTGTTCTCAAAAAAATCAATTCTGTCCACAAACCCAGTAATGTAATAGTTTATGCCATCAACTTCAAGAGTTATTGGTTTAAAACCTTGCCCAACTCCAAAATATTTTTCTGTATATTTTGGCTTAAACTCCGATTGATTTTGCTCATCGTTTATAAAGCAACAAAACCTTTCGCTTTCCTTTTTTAAAAGGTTAAACAAAAACTTGTTTTCTGGCAAAAGAATAGAATAATAATTTTCATTTTGTTGCATGTTTTGAATTATATTCTGCACATCAAATTTTATTTGTTTTTGAGAAAGTTTACCCAAACAAGCCATGTTTTTTTTAACAAACTCTTCACCCACTTCATGCAAAAATGTTCCAATTATGTTTGCTTCTACAATGTTCTTTTTTACTGGTTTTAACTTTAAGGCATTACCCAAAAAAGCAGACTTTGGGCATTTGTTATATTTTTCTATGATTGAAATTGAAGCCTTGCCGTTTTTAAAAAACAGTTTTGAAAAGTTGTTTGTTGTTTGATTTGGTTTGGTTTTGCAATATAGTTTGTTAATTTTTAACAAAGATGAATTTATAATGCCCTGAACTTTTTTTGGCAGGTTTTCTTGCAAGTTTAAATTGGCATGATAGGCGTTTGGTGCGTTAAAACAAATTTTGGCAACATTAAGGTTTTGCTCATTTAATATTGTTTTTATTTTTGATGCGGGTATTTCTTCAATTTTAAACAAATGCTCAAGTTCGGAAACAAAATCTCCTTTTATTGCCGTTTTGTTTTCTTTGTCAAACACATGATAATATACATAGCACGATTCTTTTGCCGACAACAAAATTTCAAACAATTTAAATTTGTTTCTTTTATTTATTATTTTTGTTGTTGGTTCAAGCTTTGCCTTTATTGTTTTGCTGTTTATTTCTTTGTCTGAAATAAGTCCATAATCATTTAAAACAATTGGCAATTCGCCCTCGTTAAGCCCTAGCACAAAAACAAATTGTTTGTTGTTGAAAAAACTTTTTGTATCACCAATAAACACTTGATTTGTTGTGCTTGGAATTGAAGTTATTTCAATTTCCGTTAACAGTTTTTTAAAAATGCTTGTAAAATCTTCAACCGAAACATTTTCTTTTATCAAACTTTCTAGCAAACTTATTGCGGTTTCTAGCTTTGAAGGAATTTGCAAAAATATTTTATTTAATAAAACATCACCATTTTTTTCAAAAATTGTGCTAATTTTTTCAATATTTTCTAATAAATTTTGATTTTTTATTATTTTTTTAACCAATTCCAAACAATTTGAATGATTTTCAGATTTTTCAGAAATTAAGTTTTTTACACAATTTAAAACATCCGCATCTTCTGTTTTATAAAAGTTGTTTATGTTGTTTAATGAACCATATTTTGTTAATGCTGTTAGCAATTGTTGTGATTTTTGCTTTTCTAAATTAAAAAATTGGTTTGATAATATTTCAAACAAAAAATCGTCATTTTTTTGAGTTATAAAGCAAAAATAGTTAAACAAAAACCTGATTGGTTCAAGGTCAAACAATGCATAAGTTGCATCACAATATGTGTCAATGCTTAGCGATTGCAAGGTGTTTGCAAGCAATTTTTGATAGTCCGCATTGCAACATATTGCAAAGTCATTAAACTTAAGATTTTTTGTTTTTAACATGTAGTTTATTTGTTTTGCACATAATTCAATTTCTTCTGTTTTTGAGTTTGCCCTGCATACTTTATAAAAATCTGTTTGTTTTAAAGATTGATTTCTAGAAAAAAGGTTTTTTAGCACAAGATTTTTATCGTTGTTTTTAAAAGGTAAATTCAACCACTCAAATTCACACTCAATTTTTTCAGATTTTGCCATTTCAAGAATTGAGTTTAAAAATGATTGGTCATATATTCTTTCGTTTGGTTGATTGTTTGGAGCAACAACAGAAACCTGTGTATGATTTGCCATTTTTGAAACATTTTTTAAAAGCTCTAAGCCTTGTTTGGTTAAACTGTCAAAACCAACAAAAAACACATTACATGTTTTTAAAAAATCAGATTCCGTGCAAATTTGATTAAAAAGCGACAGCAAACAACCACTGTCAAGCTTGCCGTTTCTAAGTTTTTCGTACTCCTTATAAATAAGGCGCAAATCTTCAAACTTTAACTTTGTGCCTTGTGATGCATTTTCGTCTATCAAACAGGATATTTCACAATTTGAGGATTTGATTTGTTCAATTTTGGAATATATTTCATCAACAAACCCCAAGGTGAATTTTTTGGAAAAACACTTAAATTCTTCTGAAACGTTTTGAATTGCTTGCAAGGTTAAAAGTTTTGATTCCAAATTTGAGCATTGAAATGTTTTTAAATTGTTTTTTTCAATAATCTTGTTTGCAAATTTTGAAATACCCATGACCTCTATATTGAAATATGCGTCAATGTTTAATGCGTCAAAAATTGATTGTTCGGTTAACAAACTTAGTTTGTCAGGAACAATAACAATGTTGTTGTAACTATCATTTTTATAAAACTCAGAAATTCTTTTTAAAGATTGTTCAAAAAGATTTATCGAGTTGTTACAAATTAAAACTTTTAACTTTTCCATATTTTTATTTTAACATGTTGTGTTAAAAAAAACAATCAAACAAAAATGTTAATTGTTTTTTTAAATACAAATAGTTTTATTTGTTTATGATTTTATCTAAAATACTCTCAAGTTTGCGAATATCTAATTGAAATAAACTTTGTTTTTAATTATTGTAATCAATGATTAAATTAAATATAAACAAGAAAAAGAGACAAATATAACCTATCACTTTCATCTACTAAAATTCAATTCACAATGTTAATAAAATAATTCGGGATTGCAATGATCTGATGGATAACACGGATTACAACTTGGTCTGCAACGTGGTGTACATAAAGGGTTGCAATTAGGATTACAATTTGGTTCACAATCAGGATTACACTGAGAAAAAAAATTGTATATCCATTTCTTTTTTTTCTATTTTTAAATCTTTTTTCCTATCAATTTTTATCATCTTTATCTATCTCCTTAAATTTAAGAGTTTTTGTATTATACAAACATGTAAATGGTTTATCTGTCCATTCTTTCCTTGTTTTAGAATAAATTGCCCTACATTCTAAACACAAATATCTGTATTCACATTTTTTACAAATTTTAATTTTATCCTTTGTTAAAAATCTATAAGAATTTGATGCTGAAAGTAATTTAATTATATTCTGATAATTCCCTACTTTAATGTTTGACATAACACACGGGTAATTAAAATACAAGCAGTTTACTCCTTTGTTAAATAATATAAATATCTGGTTGGATTGTTCATAAAATTTTTATAAAATTCAAACTGCTTCGTTCTTTTATAATCTTTTTCAATTAATGCCCCTTCATCAATTTCATAAACCACTGAGTTTGGTGCCGTTATAAGAATTGGTGAATGCGTTGCAATAATAAATTGAGCATTATAATTTTGAACCAAATCTATCAAAATGGAAATAAGTGATAATTGTCTTTCTGGAGACAATGCTGCTTCAGGTTCATCTAAAATAGACAAACCATCTTTAAATTTAGTCTTAAACAAAGACAAAAATGATTCTCCGTGTGATTGTTCTATCAATTTCTTACCACCGTAAGCATATTTAATACCTATGTCTTCATCCATAAGTTTATCAATATAATTTGAGAAATTAAAAAAGCTCTCCGCTCGAAAAAAGAATCCTTTTTTTGTTTTAACATTCCATTTAAGCTTTAATACTTCCTCAATGCTATATTTTTCCTCAACACCATAATTATGATTTGCATTACCACCCATTGTATTAAAGCCAACAGCCCCCGCAATATTTTCTAAAAAAGTACTTTTGCCCGCCCCATTTTCACCAACAATAAATGTAATTGTTTTTTTTAAATCAATAATTGATTCTTTTCTAAATAATGGTAAATTATATGGAAACACTTTTTTTCATGTTTCAAAATATCAATTTCTATCAAATAATTCATAATATATGTATATATAATTATTTTTATTAAGTCAATGAAAACAACATCAATATCTGTATTTTTTTCAACAGGTATCCCAAATTTATTTAAATGATAAAATCATAATATGTTATATCTATAGCGAACAAATTAAAATATTATTGCTAAAATTTACTAACATTATTTTACAACTTCGTTATCTATTGAAATAAATTCTGAATCGTCTTTTTTTATTGAATTTTGTTGCAAATATACTTGCTTTATTGCCTGTTCCATTAACTCCATGTTTGGATCTGTTAATGGAGTTGTTTCAATAATTGGCAAATTAAATTCTTCGTCCATATCCACATGAGAATAGTTGCCTAGCATTTTTTCAATTTCAATAAGCCTAAAACATTTTCTTGTGTCAAAATTGCCTTCAACCGCCAAAGAAACATTTGCCGTTGAATAAACACTTGAAATGTAATTGTTAAAATCTTCATAGGTTATTTTTGAAATGTTGTCATTAACTTTTTTATAGTCAATAAATTCATAACCTTCTATAAAGTCAAAATAATTGGATTCCGCACTTGTTGATTTAAATTTGTTTAATGTTGCAGTTTTTATATCAATTAAAGCGTTTTTTACACTATTAAATTTCTTTTCTGTAACACCATACAAACTAATTTCTCTAATAATTTTGCAAATTTCTGTAATTGTTTTGCGCATTTTTTGTGAATTTGTTGTTGCTTGGAATGCTTTAAATTTTGCTGTGGTACAATCTATGTTACTCATGGAATAAGTGTAAACAAGTGGCGTTTTTTCTCTTAACACATCCCACAACAAACCACCTACACTATTCATTAAATATTCTTCTATTGTGTCATATGCATATTCCATGTTTATGTCATCTGAAAAAGTGGAACGTTCTCTAAGAAGCAAACAGATTGAAATGTTGTTGTGATTCATGTTTGGCAAGGCAACCATTGTGTTTATGTCTTTATATGTTTTTGGCGTTGGAGTTCCTACTATAAATTTTGGGTTTGATGCAGGCTTAACAACTGAAAATAGATACTTATTACATAATTCCATAACGTTTTCTAACGATTTGTTTGTTGTTACAGAAACAACCATGTTTTCCAAATTGAAGTACCTTTTCATGTATGTTGACAAAATGCTTGGAGTTAACAATTTAAGTGTTTTGCTAGAGCCTAAAATGTCAACAAAACCAACATCATCGTTTTGCAATTCGCCAAACAAATAGTCTAGTGCCGTGTCTTGATGGTTATTATAATCATCTTCATCCAATAAAATTTCTTGTTTAATAACTTCAATTTCTTTATCTAATTGCTCTTTAGAAAAACTTTTTCTTGTTAACATGTTTTGAGTAAGTTGCAATGCTTCGTCAATGTTTTTATCTACACAACTAAAAGATGAAACACAAATTGTGTCTTTTGTTGTAAATGCGTTTTGGTTGATGGTATATTTTAACAAGTTGTCTAACAAAACTTTAGTGGATTTATAATTTGGCGCCTTTACCAACATGTGTTCTAATGCATGGCTTAAGCCTTTAAATTTTCCATCTAACTGACTACCTCCTCTAAAACCAATAGCAAAAGAGTAACCATTAAAAGCTCCTTGCTTTTGATAAATTAATGTTGCTCCGCTATTTAATTTAATTACTTGTTGCTTTGCCATATGCACCTCTTTTGTTTTTTGTACTTCTATGTTAACATATAATTTGCAAAAATACAATAGCAAATTTATCATAAGTCGATTGAAATTTTAATTGCGACAAAAAAATGTTGTGAAAAAAGTGATTTTTTCGCTAATATGTTTAGTACCACTCTAACAAAAGGAAAAAATCACTATGAAAATTTATCCATTTTTTTCACTATGTGGTAAATTTTGCCATTGTTTTTAAAAAATGTAATTTTATATTGTATTTTTTTTAAATTATAATGTATAATGTAAAACAACACAAAGGAGAAAAATTATGATTGATTTGGACAATTGTCAAAAAAGAATATTGGATAACAAAATAAAAAAAGGTTTTAACACAACAAACATAGATAAAGAATTTTGCCTTTTAAGCGGCGAAGTTGCAGAAGCATTTGAGGCATGGAACAAAAAATTTGACAAGGAAGAACTTGGAAGTGAACTTGCAGATGTTGCTATTTTTCTTATGGGAATTTCTCAGTTGTTAGGCTTTTCTCTTGAAGATGAAATAAATAAAAAACTTGACATAAACGAAAAACGCGTATATAAAAACGTGAATGGGGTAATGCTTAAAAATCAAGACTAACTCTTGCTCGCCATATTGTGTTTTGAATTCATTTTGCAAAGCAAAATTTCATTTTTACCACAATGGCTCCGCCCCCTAAAAGTTTATTGTATACAACTTTTTGGGGTCCCCAAGGAACCCTCAGTTCCTTTCGCTTCGCACCTTTTTTTCTTAATATTTATCTTTTGCATCTGTAGCTCAATTGGATAGAGCATCAGTCTTCGGAACTGAGGGTTTACGGTTCAAGTCCGTACAGATGCACCATACAGGAATAATCCGAACCGCTGTAAAAGTGAGTTCGGATTTTTTAGTAATGACTATTTTGGTTTAAAAATTTTGTTGAAAAAATAATTTTGAAAATGCTTTGCAATTAAAAATGCAAAGTATTTTTTATGCAAACAATATCCTATTTATCTTTGCCATTCGTCAGCCCTATCGTAGCAAGGCTTGTTTGCAAGTGTCAATGGAAAAAATTATTGCTTAAACAATTTAATAAAATTTAATATATTTTATATCAGATTAGGTTTTTTGCAAACCTGGTCTTTTTTGTTTTGTCAAAAAATTACAAAGACAATATTTTTTTCTTTTTCATTGACACTCGCAATTTAATTAAGAGAAAAAATTTAACAAATCTTGCTTTCGTTTGTCTGCCGAAAGGCAAATCTAAATAGGAGGTTTATATATGAATAAAATTAAAGGTTTTATAGTTAGTTTAGAAAAGTTTGATGAAATTGAAATTTCAGAAAACTTTGAAGAACTGATTAAAAAGAATGAACCTAAGGTATTGAAAGTTGTTTATAACAACAAAGAATACTTGGGTTTATATGATGAAGTCAAACAAAAAATTTATGTATTTGACAATTAAAATTTTACAAAAGGAGTAAAGATTATGAATAAAGAAAATGAAAAGTATTCAATAAGTAAATTG
>CAZRJB010000004.1:0-102117 GCA_964600435.1 uncultured Lachnospiraceae bacterium | reverse complement strand
CCATTTCAATTGGCGCAGTAAGTTCATATTTGTTTTTTGCAGACGTTGCTTCCTCGCAAACAACAGGTGTAACAATAACAGACCCTTGGACTGATTATGCCGCTAATTCCGTTACCAAAAATAATGATGACTATTATGAAATAAGCACTGCATCTGAACTTGCTTGGGTGAGTAAAATGGTAAATGATGATAACCCTAACTATGGCAACATAAATGTTATTCTAACTAAAGACATTGACTTATTTGGCCACAACTGGGATGATAGTGATAGTGAGTTTCTTAATTATTACCATTATATAGTATTGGGTTAAAACGGAAAATTCTAAAAATGAACCTCTAATAATATCATTTTATACTGGTTTAAAAAATAAATACACAGAATATGCAAAATTAATTTTGATGGAATTACCAAATGTTAAAAAAGCAGAAGGGTATCAGAATTCAGAAATTGAAAATAAATTAATAAAGAAACAACTAGGAGCGTTGGATGATTCTTTATGGACTACTGATTCGTATGGAGTGTTTAATGGAGGCATGCCATATTTAAAGGCGTTCTATTGGTAGAATAAACTTTCTTTTGAAGCAAAAGAAGGGTGACAAAGAAAACAACAACAAACTTTCTTTTGTAGCAAAAGAAAGTTACAAAGAAAACGTGGGGGTTACGATTCCCCCACACCCCACAAACGTCCCTTGCTGGGGGATTTTTATGTTGGTTTAATTTGAGATTATATAGCCACATATTTTTTGCATAATTATATTTCTTTGTGAAGAGCAGTCCGCTGGGGGATTTTTTGTGGGTTGATTTAACTACTTGCGTTAATTGCACGAAATGGTATGTTTAAGTTTTGTTTTTTTATTTATGTGGCTTTATGAATTTCATAAAAAAACAATATTTAATTACGCAAATTTGGCATATATACAATTATTTTTTATTATGTTTTGAATGTATGTCGCTGGGGGATTTTATTAAAACAATTAAAGTTTTCATTTTGCTTTAATTGCTTAAAATTGGCATATTTATGTTATTTGCTTATGTGGTTTTATGAATTGCCTAAAAACTTTATCAACAAAAAAGACGTTTATAAATTAATATTTAAATTACAGTAATTTGGCATATATAATATTAAACTTGCTAGTTTTTTTTCTTTGCTTAATTTGATTAAATGTTGTAAATTACGTAATTATGTCATATTTATATTAAACTTTCAGTTTGGTGGTGCATAAGTTTTAATTTAACAAAAAACTGACACAAGTGCCAGTTTAAGTTTTACATTTATGCTTTTTCAACAGTGAAGTTAAGTGTTGGAAGAGTAGTGTTTGCTTCTTTTGTTGCATCATTTAAAAGAACATAATAAACAAAGGTATATTTTTCTCCGGCAACAATTGTGCTGTTTTCCGCATCGTCTTTAATAACCAAACTAGTGTTGTTTGCGGTTGATTCCACAAAGGCAGAGCTGTTGTAATTAACCGTTACACCCGCATTGCTCACGGTTGAAAATTCAATCACAACTTTATAAGCAAATGCGTTATTCATGTTAAAAGTTATGCTTGAATTAACAGTGCTAGAATCTCCATCTTGAGAATAAACTCCATCAGAGCCTGTGTAAGATTTTAAAGTCCCGTTTGTAACCCCGCCAGAAACCTCTGTCCAACTGTCGTCACCAAGTGTGTCTAAATTGCTTGTTGAAACAATGCTAGAAGTGCCAGAATTAACCTTGTATAGTTTTGCATTAATATCAACCAAAACATCGGCAAATGTATATGTTACAGTGTTTGTAACATTAAACGAAACAGTGCCAGCAGCATAAACTCCAAACACTAACAATGCAACAGATAGGCTTAGGGCAGAAATAGTTGCAAAAATTTTTCTTTTTTTCATTTTTTACTCCTTTTTAAACAATGATACTATGTGTAAAAAAACATGTTTTATTCAAGAAGCAAAAATTATTAAATGACCAGCTTAAATTGTTGCATTCAAAATGAATTTTTTACACTTAATAAAAAAGATAAAGGTTTTAAGACTAAAAAAAGTGTTATTTTTGTGATTTTATTGTTTACAATTTCAAAATTATATGTTAAAATTGGTTGAATTTATTTATGGGAGAGATTATATGGTAGACAAAAACAAATGTATTGGTTGTGGAACATGTGTGCAATTATGTCCAGTTGGGGCAATTTCATTCGATTCAGATGGCAAAGCGGTAATCAATCCCGAAATTTGCATTAAATGTGGAACATGTGAAATTTCATGCCCTGTTAATGCAATAAAAATCAACTAATTTGTTTTTAAAGGAAATTTTATGGAAAAAATTGCAATTTTAAAATTAGGTGCAGACACTGTAAGTTTATCTTTGGTAGATGTTGCACAAAACGGATATTTTAATCTTTTTGATGAAGTAACAGAAAATGTAAAAATTGGTGCATCGGTAGAGCAAACCTCTTTAATTAAACCAAACATCATTTCTGAGTCTTTAAACATTTTAAAACTTTATAGAAAAATTTGTGATGCTAACAATGTTAGCAAGGTTTATGCTGTTGCAGAAAGTTTTATCAAGTCAGCAAAAAATCAAAAAAGCTTTTTAGACGAAATTTACAACAATACTGGTTTTAATTTTTACATTTACACTCCAGAAGAAGAGGTTAAAATTGTTTACAGGGGAATAACAAACCTTGTTGATGTTTCAAAAGCCATTGGTGTGTATATTGCTCCAAATCAAACACACATTTTGCAGTTTAACAGAAGAACAATCATCAATGTTCAAACAATAGATTGTGGATATTTAAATTTGGCAGAAAAATTTGCAGATGTTTTGGATGCAAGTCAAAAGTCAGAAAAAATGGTTCAAGAAGTAGAAAGTTTAATCAAAAACAATGAGTTCATAAACGGAATCGAGCCAGAAACAACCTTTATTGGGGCAGGCAGTGTTTTTGAAAGTTTGGGTAAACTTTCAAGAAAAGTTAGCAAATATCCACTAGAACTAGAAAACAACTATGTTGTAACAAAAGAATCTTTTGATTCTGTATACGACATTGTTAAATCGCTAGACTTAGACAAAACAAAAAAACTAAAAGGCATTTCAGAAGACAGGGCAGACGCTTTGGCAAGCGGGCTTGCAATTGTTAAAGCCTTAACAAATGTTTGCAAAATGCCTTCAATAAATGTTTGTGTTGACGCAATAAACGAAGGCATCACAATTCAAGCACTCCCTCTAGAAATTCAAGAAAGAATCATTCCAACAGACATGTTAACAATGAGCCTTGAAACAATCAGAACTTTTTACGATAGAGAACTTTCAAACACGGCAAATGTTTACAATCTTGCCATAATGTTGTTTAAACAACTAAAAGTCATTCACAAATTGTCAAGAACATACATCAAACCATTAAGAATTGCCGCATCAATGTACAATTGTGGAACAAGAATTGCATTTAACAACTATGCATCAAAAAGTTTTGAAATTATATTAAATTCAAACATTAAAGGTGTTTCTCAAAAAGATATTTTAATTGCAGGCTTTGCATGCAAATGTCAAAAATTAGAAAATTTTTCTTTGGCAGAAATAATGAAATACAACAACATTTTAACCGAAGAAGACATAGAAGCAATCAGAAAACTTGGGGTTTTAATTGAACTTGCTTGCGCAATGGATAAATCTCGCATGGGCAACATAACCGATATAACTTGTGACATTTTGGGCGATTCAATAATTATGAAAACAATCACAAAAGCAGATGCTAGTTTTGACATAATGCAAGCACAAAAAGTTGCATCAGACTTTAAAAAAGTCTTTAAAAAAGTATTGCAAGTCATTTAACATAACATCACGTCAAAAACAAGGGGGCTAAACTCCTTGTTTTTTTAAGTTGATATTGACATTATTCAAAGAATATGCAATAATATAAACAAGGAGAAAAATATGATAAGATATATTAATGTTGATCATGGAAATGAAGAGTTGGCAGCAATGGTTGGTTTGTATGATTATTCTCAAGAACAATTTAATCAAATTCAAAAAACTTACAACATTGCAAAGGCAATAAAATCGAGTTACGTTATAACTGCAGACAAAACAAATACAGCAACAGGTTGTGTTTCTTTTAGATTAATAGGAAAAGATGACCCTCTTGGTTTTGTTTTGAATGATATAACAAAAACAACATATTTAAATGGCAATGCAACAAGCGAGTGTGTTGACGATGCCTACAAAAACCCTAACGCAGGCTTTTTGGTTTTTGAAATAAATGAAGTTGATGAATTTGGAAAGGCAACCGGAGCAAAAAAAATTTTGGCTCAAACATATGTTTGGTATGACCCTTTCACATCAACAGTTTGCTATGATAGAATCGAAATGCCAGAAAAGGTTATTAAAGAAATAAATAATACTTCAGTAATAATGAGAGAAAAAATTTTAAATGAATTAATAAAGGTTATTAATCGCTCAGCAAGGTCAATTATGGATTCAATGAGTGTAAATCGTCACCATGTTTCAAGAGTTACTGCTGGCCCTTGCTTGTTGAATGAACAATTTTTAGAAGCCTATGGTGATCCAGAAATTAATCCAGTTGCAAGACACAGAACCTATGACGGAGAAATAAATGCCGAAGAAGAACAATTTCTCATTGATGAAGCCCCTGAAAAAACCATGGAAATGATGTTTTAAAAAAATATTAAATAATTACAAACAAAAATGCTGTTTAAAAAAATTGATGTCCATAAAAAATGGACGTCTTTTTTTTGTTTTTAAAAAAAATCTATGATGCATTGTCAAACTTGCATTTGTTTTTTTCACCTTTTTATGAAAATAAAAATAGTATGATTTGGAAGGGCAAACAAACCCTGTCCAAACGGAGAAAAAAATGGAATACTTATCTTTTAAAAATGTCGATTTTCATTATTTTACAAAGGATGGCGAATTTGAAGCAATAAAAGGATTAAGTTTTGACGTTAAAAAAGGCGAATTTGTTTCAATTGTTGGGCCAAGCGGTTGCGGTAAGACAACAATTTTATCACTAATTGCAGGACTGCTAGAACCAACAAAAGGAGAAATTTTGCTAGACGGAGAAAATGTCGGAAACTTTAACATTGGTTATATGTTTCAAAGAGACCATTTGTTTGAGTGGCGAACAATTTACAAAAACATCCTTTTAGGTTTAGAAATAAAAGGCAAAAAAAGAACAAAAGAAGACGAACAATACATTGATGATTTGTTAAAAAAATATGGGCTATACGATTTTAAAAACAAACATCCAAGCGAACTTTCTGGTGGCATGCGCCAAAGAGTTGCATTAATAAGAACTTTGGCAGTAAAACCAAAACTTTTGCTTTTAGATGAACCTTTTTCTGCTTTAGATTTTCAAACAAGGCTAGATGTGTGTGATGATGTTAAAAACATAATAAATCAAGAAAAACAAACAGCAATTTTGGTTACTCATGACATTTCAGAAGCAATTTCACTATCAGATAAAGTTTTTGTTTTAACAAAACGTCCAGCAAGACTACAAATGATTGAAACAATCAAGTTTGATAAAAATTTATCTCCTTTAAAGCGTAGAGATGATAAAAACTTCTCTAACTACTTTAACAAAATATGGGGTGAACTTAATGAAAAAAAATAAATATGATGGTTTATCTGTTAAATATATTAAATATCTCAAAAACTTAAAGAAAGACAAAATCACAACCAGAATATATCAGTTTATATTGCTTGCAACTTTGGTTATATTGTGGGAGGTCCTTGTTGCAACAAATGTTATGGATGCATTTTTCTTTAGCAGTCCAAGTCGAATATGTAAAACAGTGGTAGAACTTTTTGCTTCAGGAAATTTGCTTTATCATATTTGGATAACATTAAGCGAAACGATTATTGGATTTGTTTTGGCAACCGCAATAGGAACTCTTGTTGCAATTGCTTTGTGGTGGAGTGAAAAACTTAGAAAAGTGTTAGACCCTTACATTGTTGTGTTAAACAGTTTGCCAAAAATTGCTTTAGGACCACTCATTATAATTTGGGTTGGGGCAGGAACAAACGCAATAATCACCATGTGTGTGCTAATTTGTGTTGTTATAACAATTTTATCCATGTTGTCTGCATTTTTAAACTGTGATAAAGATAAAATATTGTTAATGAAGTCTTTTGGCGCAAACAAGTTTCAAATTTTAACAAAACTAATTTTGCCAAATACTTTTGCAGATTTTATCTCGGTTTTAAAAATTAATGTTGGAATGGCTTGGGTTGGAACAATAATGGGTGAATATTTGGTAAGCAAGGCAGGTCTTGGCTATTTAATTGTTTATGGAAGCCAAATTTTTAAACTAGATATTGTTTTAACAAGCACAGTTGTTTTGTGTTTACTTGCCGGTGGAATGTACTTTTTTGTTAGTTTACTCGAGAAAAAATATAAAAGAAATTAAAATAAATTAAATAATAACAAAAATTCTTGTTTTTTTCAAATAGCAAACAATTATTTGCTATTTGTTTTTTTAGATAGGCATGGGTGATGTGATTGAAAAGAACAATTTTTAATTTTTAATAATTTTTTTAAATAATTAATTTTAAAATTATATGTTATAATTTTATAAAAATATAAAATGCCAAAAGCACCAATCAAAGGATATAAATATTCAACAATTTTTCCAAAATTTATCAAGCTTAACGCAACAATCAAAACAACCATTAAAAATGAATTATTATATCCTTTTTCGCCTTTAAAATATTCTTTTAAAGATGTCAAACAAGTTGCATGTGTGGTTATAATTGAACCAAACAGAATAATTGCAAAAACAATGCTAAAAATAGGATTCACATTTATTGCAACCTCGGCAAAAGGCATTTCACAATATGCAAGTGATGGATTAAACATAAAGCACAAAATTCCAAGAGTAATAAGCAAACATAAAATTCCAGAAACAATCAAACTTGTAAATATTCTTTGTTTTTTGTTTAAGTCGTTGCCTAACTTTATAATAACAAACGAACTAAAAAAAGTGTTTTGAGACGCATAAACAATTGTTAAAAACGGCAACGGCAAAATTGTGTTAATGCCAAAACTAGTCGATATTGTTCCAGAGCCAAACGAGCAAACAACATTCAAAATAATGCAAACAATAATCAACGGAACAACCAAATTAGATAAAATAGAAAAGCTCTTAAACGAAGTTTTTAACAGAACAATTGTTATAACCAAAGCAACAACAAAATATATAATTCTGTAACCACTAGGCAAATATGTTTCAAACAATGCAACAAGTCCCGAAAACATAGCACTTGAATGAATCAAAAAGGTTAAAAACAAACAAACGTCAAAAGGGTTAAACTTTAAATTAAAAATCTTGAACTGTTTGCACAAATACTTATTGCTTTGTTTAAGATTAAAATCTTCTTTGTTTTCTCCAAATTTTAAATAAGTGTAAACAAAGAAAAAAATAACAAAAAACAATGGAATAACAAAAAACAAAGAGCATATTCCATATTTTGCAAAATATTCAAAAATTTCTTTTCCAGATGCAAAACCTGCACCAATAATTGCACCAATAATAATTGCTGATGTTTTAAATATTTTCATTAGCATAATGTATGAGTTGCAATAAAAAAATATGAAAACATTGCAAACAATGTATTTATTTGATTTTTTCAAAAATCAATGACATAATAAAACATATGGAAGAAAAAATAATCATTTGGCTTCAATCAAATTCAACAAATTTGTTAGATGTTTTAATGCAAGCAGAATCTTATGTTGCTAGTTGGATTGGTGCGCTGTGTTTGTTTGTTGTTATTTTAATTTTTGTTAACAAAAAATTTGGATTGTTTTTTGGAGTAGGTTTTTTATGCACTTTGGGAGTCAACTATTTAATAAAAGAAATTGTTTCAAGGCCAAGACCATATGTTAACAATCCACAAATAATAAACAAACTAACCACAATTGGAAAGAGTTTTCCTAGTGGACATAGTGTTAGTGTTATTTTTATGGTTTTAACTTTGCTGTTTTTATTTTATTGGTTAAACAAAAATGGAAAATTTAAACTTTTCAATAAAAAATGGTTTAAAGTTTTAATATTCTCGGCTTGTGTGCTTTTTGTTGTTTTAACTGCAATTTCAAGAATGTATTTAGGTCAACACTATTTGAGTGATATTGTTGCGGGGTTGTTTATTGGCGCAACTGGTTTTGTTTTAACTTGGCTTGTTGTGCGTAAAAAACTTGTAAAATCTCAAAAA
Organism: uncultured Lachnospiraceae bacterium; assembly: GCA_964600435.1. GTDB lineage: Bacteria > Bacillota > Clostridia > Christensenellales > UBA1242 > HGM11367. The sequence goes on along the minus strand of CAZRJB010000004.1, from coordinate 93,901 downwards.
TAGTGCTAAAATGTTTCCAAGAACATTGTAAAAAGGAACAGTAAATGGAAATAAAAGTTACATCAAACAGCGAGCAACTAACTCGAGAAATAGCAAAAAAGTATGCAGCCAGCATAAAATCACCGTGTGTGATTTCTTTGGCTGGTGATTTGGGTGCAGGCAAAACAACCTTTGCAAAAGGTTTTGCAGAAGGTTTTGGTGTGTCTGACACAATAACAAGTCCCACTTTTACAATCATGAATGAATATCAAGGCAAAACAATGCCGTTATATCATTTTGACATGTATAGGCTGTCTTCTTTTGAAGAAGCAATCAATTGTGGCTTTGAAGAATATTTTGACTTAACAAAACTTAAAGGAGTTGTTTTGGTTGAGTGGGCAGAAAATGTTAAAGGGTTACTTCCAGCACTCCATATTTTGGTCAACTTTAAAAAAATAGACGAAACAACAAGAGAAATTTCAATTTCGGTTAAAGGGTGGGTTAAATAAAATGAATGTTTTGTGTTTAAACACTGCTTTTAGTCAAACATATGTGGTTGTTAAAAAAGATAACACAATTGTTGATAAAAACATGGATAGTTCTCTTAAACAATCAGAAAACGTGCTAGGTGCTGTAGATTATTGTTTAAAAAGTGCAAATTTGCAAATTCAAAATTTGAATTATATATCTTGTGTCGTTGGGCCAGGTTCTTTTACCGGAATACGAATTGGAGCAAGTTTGTGCAAGGGGTTTTGTATGGCATGCCAAAATGTTAAAAAAATTGAAGTTTGTTCATTAGACCTTGTTGCACACACTTTTGTAAAACAATCATCTCCCGAATCAAATTTTTTTGTAGCATTAAATGGTTTAAGCGGAAATGTTTTTACATGCAAATTTAACAGTGTGGGGGAAAGGTTGTGTGAGCCATACATGGCATCAGGTGACCAAATTGAAAACATAAAGGGAATTGTTGTTGGTTTAAAAGAAGAAATGTTTGAAATTTGCAACAACTTTGTAGATTTTTCAACAACCGATTTATTAGAATACTCTCTTAAAAAAATTCAAAAGCAAGAGCTGTCTGCAGATTTTGTTCCAACATATCTTAGAAAATCTCAAGCAGAAGCAGAACTGGACAAAAAGAATGGAAATAGTTAAACTTAACTCATCAAATGTTCGGCAAATCCACAGCCTTTTTAAAGAACAATTTAACTCAGAAGCATGGACAGAAACACAAATATTAGAATCAATTAATTCAAGCTCAACAGAGTTTTATGGAATTTTTGACAACAATCAATTAATAAGTGTCGTAAGTTTTTTAAAAACTGTTGACGACATAAATATTTTAGATATTGCAACAAAACAAACACACAAACGTTTGGGTTTTGCCACAGCACTGTTACGCTTTGTTTTGTCATTAAAAAAACAAAACCAAACAGTATCACTTGAAGTAAAATCAAAAAACAATATAGCAATCAGTTTTTATCAAAAATTTGGTTTTAAAACTGTTCACATCCGAAAAAATTATTACAAAGACGGCGATGATGCCCTTTGCATGTTCTTGCAATAAAAAACATTTTTTGTTCTTTCTTTTTGCTGAGCAAAACATATCTTAACAACAAATTTGAAAAAATTCATATATATTAATGTGGAATATATGTTTAAGTCTGCACAAGTCAACTATGAAGTTGTTGGCAATGGCAGTAATAATTTGGTTTTTTTGCATGGTTGGGGTGGAAATGTTGACAGTTTTAAGTTCATATGTAATCATTTAAGCGTAAGCCACAAAGCATTGTTTATAGATTTTCCACCATTTGGTAAAAGCACAGAAATGCAATATCCGTGGACATTTTTTGATTATGTTGAACTGGTAGCCGAAATAATGCAAAAAGAAAACATGCAAAAATCAACAATTATTGGACATTCTTTTGGTGGTCGAGTGGCCCTTGTTTTGGCAAACAAGGGCTTTGCAGAAAAACTAATTTTGGTTGATTCTGCAGGACTAAAACCCAAAAGAACAATAAAATATCATTTAAAAGTTTGTTTTAACAAAATAAAACAAAAATTTGGTTGCTCAAACATTAAAGGTTCAACCGACTACAATAATTTATCTCCAATAATGAAAAAAACATTTGTGAATATTGTTAACACTTTTTTGGAGAAATATGCTATAAATATAACTAAGCCAACAGTGCTATTTTGGGGTGAAAAAGATAACCAAACCCCAATGTACATGGCAAAACGTTTAAACAAACTCATAAAAAATAGTGAACTTGTTGTTATTAAAAATGCTGGTCATTTTTCTTATTTGGACGATTTTAACACTTTTTTAAGAGTTGTTGAACATGTTATAAAACAATAATAATAAAAAGGGAATTATGGAAATTTTTAGTTTATCAAATCCACATTTTTACATTTCAATTGCAATTGCCATTTTAAATGGTGTTATTCTATGCTTTGTTGCGGGCAAACCTTTGCAAATGGTTCAACTGTCAGGCTACAAGTTGTCAGGATATAATTCATGGCTAAAAGACACAAAAATTAAATTTTTTGGTCGCATTTTCATGTTGTCGTTCTTGTCGTTATTTTCAGTTTTGGTAACAAATGCACTGTTAGATGGTTTTGGTGGTGGTTACTATTCGTATCTTGGTTTAGTGTTTTACATTTATTTTTGTGTGATATTCATCATCAACATAACAAAAATGCCACAAAAAACTCCTTTAAAACAAACAAGAAGAATGAACAGACTTATTGTCACATTGTTTGTTTTAATAACATCAATAACATTTGTGCTGGTTACCTTTTCAACACAATTTGTTCAACCACTTAGATATGGCATTGTTGTTTTAACCCCTATTTTGCTTGCTGTGCTTGTTCCGTTGGCTCACATAATAAACTTGCCAATGGAAAACGCCATAAGAAATAGTTATTTAAAAAAAGCAAAAAACAAACTTGAAAAAATGCCAAACCTTATAAAAATTGGAATAACGGGCAGTTATGGCAAAACAACAACAAAACACTTTTTAAACGTTATGCTTTCAAAAAAATATTCTGTTTGCATGACTCCGCACAGTTTTAACACTCCAATGGGTTTAACAAAAGTTGTTTTAAAATATTTAAAAAAAGACAATCAGGTTTTGATTGCAGAAATGGGCGCAAAAAATGTAGGCGATATAAAATATCTGTGTGATTTTATAAATCCTAAACACGCCATAATAACTTCAGTTGCAAGCCAACATTTGGCAACATTTGGCACAAAAGATAATGTTGCAAAAACCAAGTTTGAACTTGTTCAAGCAATAACAAATGGCATTGTAGTGTTTAATGCTCAAAGCGAGGGTGCTTTGTCGCTATATAACAAGTGTTCTTGCCAAAAATTTTTGTCCGGAATTGAAAACACAGACTTGTTTTGCTATTTAAAAAACATTGGGTGCAGCCAAAATGGAAGCAGTTTTGTTCTTTGCATAGATGGCAAAGAAATAAAGTGCAACACAAAATTGTTAGGCAAGCAATTTTTAGAAGACATTGCATTGGCAAGCACAATGGCATATAAATTGGGAGTTGGACTAAACGATATTGCTTTGGCAATTTCAGAACTAAAACCAATTGCTCACCGAATGGAAATAATCCAAAACAAAGGTTTAACAATAATCGACAATGCTTACAATAGTTCTGTTGAAAGCAGTAAGGCATCCCTCGAAACAATAAACTTGTTTAAAGACTCAGCAAAAATTGTTGTAACTCCAGGAATTGTAGAAATGGGGATGGTTGAATATGAAGTTAACTACAATTTTGGCTTGGAAATGGCAAAGATATGCAATAAAGTAATTATTGTTAACAAGGTTAACCTAGAAGCAATAAAAAAAGGGCTTGTTGATGGCGGAATGAAAGAAGAGAACATTTTTGAAGCAGAAAACTTAAAGAGTGCATCAAATCTGTTGCCAAACATAACAAAACAAGGCGATGTTGTTCTTTTTGAAAACGATTTGCCAGATAACTACACGTAAAAACAACTTTTTTTAAAAAAAACATATTTCTATAAAAACACTATCAAAAAATGGGTGTTAGAAAATATGGTTTTTTTATTTGTTCTTAGAATATATCAAAACAATATAGAATGACTTTTACTTTAACCCAACCAATTCGTCAATTGACACATTAAAGAATTTTGCCAAAACAATTAGTGAATACATGTTTGGTTCCCTAAGCCCGTTTTCCCACAAACTTATAACTCCTTTGCTTACTCCAACAGCCTTGGCAAGTTCAACTTGCCCAAGTTTTTTTTCAAGTCTTAATTCTTTTAAAATGTTTTTAAACTCATTTTGATAACTCATATAAAAGATTTTCTCACAAATGTAAGAAATTATGTTGACATCTTACAACTGTAAGAATATAATAAAACCAAATCTAAACAAAGGAGGAAATCAATTATGAAATATTGTTCAAAATGTGGTAAAGAGGTTCACGACGATGCAGAAATATGTGTTAATTGCGGGTGCAGAATAAAGGATGAGCCAATTTTAAGTTCTAACGATGGTAAAAATGCTGTTAGATTTCTTTTAACATTTTTCTTTGGTTTTATTGGTAGTTTTATAATAAATCACACAAATTTAAAGCCAAACGGATGGAAGTCTAGAACATGTGCATATTTCTTTTTAACATTTGTAACATTTGGTATATATCCATTGGTTGCATCAATTTGCAATTTCACTTTTAATCCTAAACAGTCATCAAACATTGGATATTTTAAAGATTAAAATGCATAAAAAATAGCATAACAAAACAAAACTCTATGTTGGAAAGTTTCCAAATTAGTCCGAGTTTTGTTTTTTTTGTTATTATTTTTATAACAATTTATTAATTGTTTTTAAAAATTTATTAAATAATTTGGTTTATTATTTTTTTTGTGTTATATTTTTGTTATAAACAATGTTTTGTTTGCAAAAAGTTTTAACTTGCAAAACAGGTAACATGCAATAATCATTTTAACATTGCACATACTAGTCAAAAGATAAACGGGGGCGTTATGAAGTTTAAAAAACATATTTTGTTGTTTTCAATAATAATTTCTTTTTGTTTTGCTTTTTTAGGCACTGCGTCCATTTTGCCAAAAAATTTTGTTTTTGCTGAAGAAGTGCAAGAAACAGACACTGATCAAAGTGAAGAAGTTCAAACACCACCCACAACCATAAATAATTTGACTGATATAACTTCTGGCGAAGAAGGTAGTATTAAATCCTATAAATTAGAAGACAAAGATTTTGAAATATCAAAATCATTAGATGATATAAATTATGTAACTTTAAACGGCAATGGAGCAACAATAAAAATAACAACTGCCATCTCGCTTTTTGAAAGTTTATCAAATGTTACAATTTGCAACTTGAATATTGTTTTAGGTTCAACTGAGTTTTCTGTTTCAAACAGCACATCTTATGGTGTGCTTGCAAAAACAATCACAAATTCAAATGTATATGCAATCAACTTTAAAAATGTTGAAATGATTTTGAATGGGGAAAATAGTCAATCGGTTTCAACAGTTAATGTTGGTTTGCTTGCAGGTCAAATTATTGGCTCAAACATTAATCAAATAAAAATTGATGAGTGCTCAATTGAAACTAAGTCTGATTGCTCAATTAAAACAAACTCAAACATTGGTTTGCTTGCAGGCAAAATCTCAGACGGAACAAGATTGCAAAACAACATAATAACAAATTCTAGTTTAAACATTTCGGTTACAGACACAGACTCAAAAAACTTTAACTTTGGTGGCTTGGTTGGGGATGTTTCTTCAGCATTTAAAATAACCAATAACATTTTAGATTTTTCTTCTGCTAAATCAACAATTGAATTAACTAGCAAATATTACAACTTTGGTTATTTGGTTGGCAAAACAGAAACAAATCATGTGTCATTTTTTAACAATGTAGTTTTAATTGCAGAAACCAGTCCCGCCAGCAACAACACGGAAACGTTTGTTGGCTCAATTATTGGTTTCATGAATAACACATTGCCATCAGAGTCCATATATGGTTTCTATTCTTCAAAACTTTTAAATTATATTGGCAACTACACATATGACAATGCAACTAACACTTTCGGTTGTTTAGGCGTTTTAAGTAAAAATGAAATCTATACAAAAATAGAAGATAAAACCGGAACGGGTTGGAAATTAACCGATTTATGGGATTTTGATAATATTTGGATAAAAGCAAACAGTGTGTTGCCAAATTTGCAATTTTTTGAAACATACTCAATTTCTTTTAGTTCAGAAGAGAGCATTAAAAATTTAGGAATTGACAACTTACCACCACTAAATATTGTTACTGTTAATATAAATAATCAAGATACTACAAATAATCAACTAAATAACATAAATTATAGCGATACGGTAACTTTAAAAGTCAACATAGAAACAAACTACAAACCAGTCACAGAAGAAAGAGAGATTGATTTTTCCAAATTCTTTAAAATTACTGGTTTATATTTAAATGGCACAAGAGTGTATCATTTTGAAGATGCCAACACAACTTCAACTGATAGCAACAAAAATATAAGCCACAAAGAGGAAGGTGGTTCTGTAACATTTACAATATCAGATTTCACAGCAAAAGATTCAGGTGTTTATTCAGTGGAACTAACTCCAATAGAATATAAATTAAAAATCAAAGTGTTCGACGATTCTTCTGAAAGCAACACAAACACAAAGCCAATTGCACAAATAAAATCCACAGAAGGTTCAAAACCATTGGGTAATGATGACATATTATTAAAATATGGGCACTATTATTCTTATGAAACATATCAGGTTAACACTGACTATTCAAAAGAAGCGGATTGGTATGTGTTTAACAAGCCAAGTGCAGAAGGTGGTCAAACACCTGAAAACGTTTTTAACCCAGAAAACAACACGGCAAACATCAACGGAAAAAACAAAATTTCTTGGGTGTTTAACGAAAATTGGGAACTTTTAGACATAAACAATCCAAACACATCTTCAAAAGCTTCAGGCGATAAACCTTCAGGAACTTCAGACAACATATCATACTTTAAATTAGGTGATAGCGAATTCCAAATTTATGTTGTTTTTTCGCGTGATGTTGTAAACCTAAAAATCGAATTTAAATTAGGAAGCACCGACGGAAAAACAATAACTGAACAAATTGCAAAACTAAAAATTGATGCCGACAACTCAACAATAAAGTTTAACAAAGAAACAGGAACTTATTCAATAAAAAAGAAATATGGCAATCATACAATATTGCTAGAAGAACTTTCTACCGCATACGAATTTACTGGTTGGTATCAAGAAACAGGAATGTCGCTTAATGTAGATGAAAACGGCACTTTTAAAATAGACAAAAATGAAGGTGATTCAACATTTGTTGTGTATGCTGTTTTTGACAAGATTGCAGAAGAGCAACAAGCAAACTTGCTGTGGCTTTGGATAACTCTTGGCGGAGTTGCTTTGGTTGCAGTTGCTGTTGTGGTTATTGTTATAATCAAGAAAAAGAACTCAGGTGGCAGTTCATACAGAAAATATATGTATTAAAAACAAAGAGCAAAAAATTTGTGAAATAAATTCAAGTTATAAAAAAAATTTTGTCTTTATTTCACAATTTGCTTTTTTTTATGACAAACACAAAACATACAAAATGCTTGAATTAATGAGCATTTGTTAAAAATATAAATTTTTTTATAGCAAAAAAAAGGAATTTTAGAATTAACGTCGAATAATAAAGAATGTAAGATTTTTGTAGAAGGTATAAGTTGGCTCAGGATTTTAGAAGTTGGTTGGAAGAATTAAAAAGCCGGTGCGATATTGTTACTGTAATGTCAAAATATTGCAACTTGGTTCAAAAGGGCAGGTCATATTGGACGTGTTGTCCTTTTCACATGGAAAAAACGCCTTCAATGTGCATATATGAAAATGAACAAACTTATCATTGCTATGGTTGCAAAGAACATGGTGATGTTATAAAATTTGTTCAAAAAATTGAATCTTGTGACTTTATGCAAGCAGTAGAAATTTTGGCAAAAAATGTAGGAATGGAAGTTCCAAACTTCTCAACAACAGACTCATCTGGAATTGAAAAACGCAAGCACGACAAAGATGTTGTTTTAAACATTTTAAACGAGGCAAAAAACCATTACGTTCAAAATCTTTATTTGCCAAATGCAAAACCAGCACAAGAATATATAAAAAAAAGACTTTTAACAAAACGAGAACTTGACGATTTTGCAATCGGCTATTCGTTAGATTACAACGAAATGCCAAATTACTTAAAATCAAAAGGTTTTTCTTACGAGCAAATGGCAATGGCTGGTCTTGTAGAAAAAAACAGCAGTGGGCGATATTATGATGTTTTTGCACAAAGGCTAATTTTTCCTTTGTTTAATGTATATAACGAGTGCATAGGTTTTTCCGCTAGAATTTTAACAAATGACAAAACCAAAGCAAAATATCGCAATTCAAGTCAAACAATTGTCTTTGATAAAAGCAACACAATTTTTGGGCTTAATCTAGTTAGAGCACAAAAAACCAAACAATCTGTAGATAGAGTTATAATTGTTGAAGGGCAAATGGATGTTATTGCAATGCACAAGGCAGGTTTTAAAAACACTGTTGCTTGTTTGGGCACTGCTTTTACAGTTAAACATGCAAAACAGTTAAAACTTGTTTCTTCAAACATTGTAGTTTGTTTAGACGGTGACAGTGCCGGGCTTAATGCCGCAAACAAAATTGTGGATGTTTTAGCAAATGAAGGTTTTGTTGTTAGAGTTGTTAAACTTCCAAATGGCAACGACCCAGATGAATATATAAAAGAAAACGGAATTGCCAAAATGCAAGAGCAAATTGATAGTGCAGTAGATTATATAGACTTTCAAATTGATTTTTTCGCAAAAGATGTAAACTTTGACAAATCAGACGAAAAGGCAAAATTTGTTAAAAATTCTTTAAAACTGCTTGAAAAACTTGACACCAACAGCGAAAAACAAATCTACTTAAAGCATATAAAAAACAAAAGTGGAGTTCCAGTTGATATTTTGCAACAAGACTTGTTCAAACGTAAAACCGCAATAGGTTCGAAACCCAAAATTCAAAATGCGGAGTCTTTTAGCCCAGAAGATGGCACAAACGTTGCAATAAAATTTATTCTTTCATCAATGCTTTATAAAAAGGACTATGTGAACTACAATTTCAATCTGAAAAAATATTTAAAAAACAACACATACATAAAACTATATGACTTAATTATAGAAAAACACAAAGTTGACCAAACTTTTAAAGTAAGTTCTTTATACGACGAATTTGACTTTGATAGTGAACCAAACTTGGTTGATATCATTAACTATAATTTTGAAAATAATGGAAATAATAAGAAATATTATGAAGAATGTTTGTGGAATATTGTAGAAAAAAATTTAAAAAATGAGCAACAACTTCTTAATGAACAATTTCAAAAAGAAACAAATGTTGAAAAACGCAAAGAAATTTTATTAAAAATATCAAGTATAACAAAAAAACTAAAGAATAAAAATATGGAGGATGTTGAATAAGTGGAAAAAAAATTAGAGCAAGAATGCAAAAAACTTTTAGAAATTGCAACAAAAAAAGGCTCAATTAATGAAGAAGATATCTATTACAAACTTTTAAAATATGAGGCAACTGCAGACGAAATAAATGCAATCATACAGCACATGGAAGATAACAAAATAAAAGTTATCAAAACTGCACCAACTGATATTTCAAAAGAAGATTTTTCTGACCTTGTTGCAAGCGCTAGTGTTGATGACCCAGTTAAAATATATTTAAAAGAAATTGGCAAAGTGCCTCTTTTATCAGCAGATGAAGAGGTTGAATTGTCACGCAGGGCATTGGCTGGTGACGAATATGCAAAAGCAAAATTGTCGGAATCAAACTTGCGTTTGGTTGTTAGCATTGCAAAACGTTATTCTGGTAGAACAAACATGGCTTTTTTGGACTTGATTCAAGAAGGAAACATTGGTTTAATCAAGGCTGTTGAAAAATTTGACCCAAACAAAGGGTTCAGGTTTTCAACTTATGCAACTTGGTGGATCAGACAATCAATCACTCGTGCCATGGCAGACCAAGCAAGAGTTATCAGAATTCCTGTTCACATGGTTGAAACAATTCACAAACTAACAAGAGTTAAACGTCAATTATTGCAAGAATTGGGCAGAGATCCAACATCCGCCGAAATTGCCGAAGTTATGGAAATAACAGAAGAAAAAGTTGCCGAAATACAAAAAATTGCTCAAGACCCAATCAGCTTGGAAAATCCTGTTGGTGAAGAAGAAGACTCAAAAATTGCAGACTTTATTGAAGACGACACCATTAAATCTCCCTCAGAAGTTGCTGCACAAAATTTGTTAAGAGAACAACTTATTTCTGTTATCGACACACTCACCCCAAGAGAACAAAAAGTTATAAGGCTTAGATATGGTTTAGATGATTCTCATCCTAGAACATTAGAAGAAGTTGGAAAAGAATTTAACGTTACCAGAGAACGTATTCGTCAAATAGAAGCAAAGGCTTTGCGTAAGTTGCGTAACCCAACAAGAAGCAAAAAATTGCAAGGCTTTATGGAAGACTAAAAAGGAGATTGGTTATGGATTTAAAAACAATTTTAGAATATCAAAAAAAAGATAGTGAACTAATAAGGCTAGAAAGGGAACTAAACAACAACGAAAACAAAAAAGTTTTCAATCAAATGATTGCCGTTGTTAAAGATGCACAAAACAAAAGCAATGCACTAGAAAAGCAAGCAAGCGATTTGTTGTCTGCATATCAAGGCTTGAAAAAAACTTATGAAGACAACATAAAATCTGCTAACATTGTAATTGGTAAAAAACTTGAAACTGCTTCAAGTTCCGATTTAGATACAATTGAAGAAATTGCAAACAACATAATAAACAATTTGTCAATATTAGAAAAAAAATTATTGCACGAAGCAGAAAAAGTAAATTCTGTTTTGCAAGAGTTTGACCAAACACGTAAACGTTATAACGTTGCTCGTGATAAATATACAAAACACAAAGAATTGTTCGACCAAGAAAGCAAAAATCTTGAACCAAAAATTCAAGAAAAAACAAAAGAAGTAAAAAAACTAGAAGCAGGAATAGACCCTTCTATTTTGGCAAAATATAAACAAAGAAGAACAGACAATATATTTCCAGTTTTTGTACCTTGCATAGATAAAGCCTGTGGAGGGTGCAGAATGGAACTGCCATATGCAAACTTGTCAACCTTAAAATCAAAAGGTGTTTTAGAATGTGAACATTGCAGAAGAATAATCTATAACATAGATTAATTAAATTATATTTTGCACTTTACATAAATCGTAAAGCCAGACCAAAACAAGTCTTTGGGTCTGGTTTGTTTTTTAATTTCAAAAATAATAAAAATTAATAATAATTTGACATATACTCAAAAAATCATTAAAATTTTAATATATTTAAAGTGAGAGGGTGTTAAAATGAGTTTTTTTAGTAAAATATTAAAAGGTCTTGGTTTTGAAGAAGATGAACAAAAATCACCAAAAGAACCAAAACAAAAAGAAAAAAATAAAAAAGAAAAGTTAAACCCAAATTTTGCGTCTTTTGATTTAAAAAACGATGTAGAAACAGAACAAAAAAAGCCAGAACAAGTGGAAAAAGAAAGTGTGGAGCCGGAAATTGAAAACAATAACTCAACATTGTCTGCCGGTTCGTTGGAAATCATTAAAGTGCAAAATCAGGTTGAGGTTCAAAAAGCAATCGACAAACTTAAAAATGGAGAACAAGTTATTGTTAACATGTTAGCATTGTCAAATGCAGATTTAACAAGGTCGTTAGATTTTTTAACTGGTGCAGTTTATGCATTGAACAAAACAATGCAAAAAGTTGATAATGCAATTTTTATAATTCAATAATTTTTAGAAGGTATAATCATGAATAATATAAAAAAAATAAACAATTGGTTTGCAGACTTTTTCTTTAAAAACAGATATGGGACAATCATGGTGTTGGTTGGCATTATTGTGGCTTTTTGGGACCTGTTCTTAAAAGGCATGCTAGACGGCAAAAACATGAGTGCAATAAATGGTGTTTTTAGCATAGTTTCAACACACAACACTGGTGGTGCTTGGAGCATTTTTTCTGGAAACACTGTTTTGCTTGTTATATTTTCAATTGTTTTTATTTGTGCAATCATTGTTTTCAATTTTATGTTAAATAAAAAAAATTATTTCTATGCAATTTCAATGGGGCTTTTGTTAAGTGGTGCCATTTGCAACTTGTTTGATAGAATAATGTTTGGCTATGTTAGAGACTTTATTTCTTTAGATTTTATGAATTTTCCAATTTTTAACGTTGCAGACATTGCAATAACTTTTGGTGTAATTCTTCTTTGTATATATTTTGTTTTTGTTCTCCCAAAACTAGAAAAAAAAGAAAATAAACAAGAAAACATGGATGCGGAAAAGTTTATAGAAAAAATTGAAAATAATCAAATTGCTGAACAACAAAATCAAACAACCCAAAAATCAAAATCAAGGCATAAACATGAAGAATAGCTTTTTTGTAAATCAAACCGAAACCGGTTTGCGTTTGGATGCTTTTTTAACACAAAAATGTCCAAACTTAACAAGGTCATATTTAAAAAAACTTATAGATGGCGGAAATGTTTTAATTAATGGAGTTATAAAAAAAAGTGGTGAAAAAATTAAAACTGGGCAAGAAATAAGTGTTGACTTGCCAGAGTTAAAACAACTTGAAGTAACCCCTGAAAACATTGACCTTGACATTGTCTACGAAGATGATGATTTGGCTGTTATAAACAAGCAAAAGGGCATTGTTGTTCATCCCGCAAATGGCAACAACAACGGAACACTTGTTAATGCACTTTTATATCATTTAAAAAATCTAAGTGGAATAAATGGTGTTGTTAGGCCTGGGATTGTTCATAGGCTAGACAAAGACACGTCAGGTTTGTTGATTGTTGCAAAAAACGACGCGGCACATGTTAATTTGGCAAAACAAATAGAAACAAAAAGTTGCCATAGATATTATGTTGCCCTTTGCAAAGGCAATTTTAATCATGATTACGGAGAAATAAAAACAGGATATGGTCGAAGTTTAAAAAACAGAAAACAAATGTCTGTGTTTCCTCTAGGTGAAGGCAAAACGGCAATAACTCAATACAAGGTTTTGGAAAGGTTTGGAACATACACACTTGTTGAGTTCAAATTGCAAACGGGGCGAACACATCAAATTAGGGTTCATTGCAAGCACTTAAATCATCCAATTGTTGGTGACGAGGTCTATGGAGTTAAAGATAGTCAATTTAAAACACAGGGGCAGTTGCTCCATGCTTACAAAATAGAATTTGTTCAACCAACAACAAAAAAAGAAATAAAAATAGAAATTCCTTATTCCAAAGAAATAACAAGTGCTTTAAAAAAACTAAGCAACAATATAAAATAATGATATGGAAAAACAGCCATATCTTTTTTTTTCAACGCGATATTTTTATTTATAATATCTTATTTTTTAACAAAATAAACTTTTTGGATTAATAAACATGTCAAAATATTATTGCAATTATTTTGTTTAAGTGTTAAAATATGTCCAATAAGGAGAAATGTTATGATATTAGAAGAAATCAACAAGGCAAACATTCAAGCATTTAAAGATAAAAATGCTTTGGTTAAAGACGTTGTTAGCGTTATAAAAGCAAGAGCAAAACTTTTGGAGGTAGATAAAAGAGTTAAAGGTGAAGTTTTAACCGATGCAGATGTTTCAACTCTAATTCAAAAATTAATCAAAGAATATGAAGAATCAGTAGAAAACTACAAAAAGGTTAACAATCAAACCGAAGTGGAATACATTCAAAAACAAATCGAATTCTGCAAGGGCTTTTTGCCAAAAATGCTTTCTAAAGAAGAAATCAAATCAGAAATTTTATCTTTAGAAGATAAATCAATTCCATCTGTAATGAAACATTTTAAATCTAAATTTGCTGGGCAGGTAGAAATGCGAGAAGTCCAAGAAGTTTTAAAATCTTTATAACAGAAGGTGTCCATGAAAATTTTTGCAATATCAGATTTGCATTTGTGTTTAAGTGGTGCAAAACCAATGGATATTTTTGGTGCATCTTGGGAAAATTATTTAGAAATAATAAAAACAGACTGGAATTCTCGTGTTGGTGAAGAAGATTATGTTTTAATGGCTGGTGATATGTCGTGGGCTTTAAAATTAGAAGAGGCAACCAACGATTTAGAATATTTGCAAAGTTTAAACGGTAAAAAAATCATAATTAGGGGCAATCACGATTATTGGTGGAAAAGCATATCATCTTTAAGAAAAATGTTGCCAAACAGCATATATCCTCTTCAAAATGACGCAATAAAAATAGGAAACTACATAATTGCTGGAACAAGGGGGTGGAATGTTCCAGAAAAAAACAAAACTTTTACTGAAGAAGATAAAAAACTTTATCAAAGAGAAACTTTGCGTTTGGAATTGTCTTTAGAATTTGCAAAAAAATTACATACTGACCCCAATGATGTTGTTATTGCAATGATACATTATCCTCCATTCAATTCGTGTTTTGAAGATAGTGAATTTACAAAACTATTTGAAAAATATGGAGTAAAAAAAGTAATTTATGGGCACTTGCATGGCAACAGTTCTCGAACAAATTTAATTGTTAACAAAAATGGAATAGAATACTTTTTAACAAGTTGTGACAAATTAAATAATAAACTTGTTCAAATATATTAAAAATTTTATATAAAAAGGAACAAAAACAATGACTCCTGAATCAATAACTTTAATTTTAAATATAATTTTTATAGCAATGCTAGGTTTTGGTTTTTTATTCGGCTTAAAAGGCTTAAAAAAATCAACAAGCAGTTTAATAACATTCATTGTTTCATTGATTGTAATAATTTTTTTGGTAGGGCCTGTGTCAAACATGATTTTACAAATCAACATAAATGGCCAATCGCTAGAAAACACAATGTCAAGTGCTATAAATTCCATGTTGGGCAGTTCGCTTTCTTCAAACGAAGTTGTTCAAAGTTTAATTAAAGGCATTCCTTTAATGATAATAAGCATTGTTGTGAGCATTTTATTAATCTTTATTATTGGCTCAATCTTTAAGTTAATTGGTAGCATAGTTTATAGGCTGATTTTTGGTAAAGATGAAAAAGTTGTAGAAGATGTAGAAATTGTAAACAATGTTCCACAAATCACAAAAAGAACAATCAAAAAGAAAAAGCACAGACTTCTTGGTGGATGTGTAGGTCTTGTTCATGGCTTACTTTTTTCAATTGTTGTTTTTATGCCATTGGTTGGTTTGGTTAACATTGCAAACAACATTTTAGATGTTAATAATACAGTTATAGAAGAAACTGGCGCGCCAGAAACATTATCTTTAAGTTCAATGCAAAAAAATCGAGTTATATATTTAACTTCAGAAGCGGGTGATTCTTCTTTTGAACTTAAACCAGCAAAAGATTTATTAAGAGAAAATCTTCCAGCGGAGTTTTTTGACTATGCAAAAGCATTAGACAACTCAATTTTTGCCAAAGTGGGAAAAATTGGCAATTTGTCTGAAAAAACGCTAGATTTGGTTGCAAGGTGCAACATAAATGGCTACACAATCAAACTTGGCGAAGAAATAAAAACACTTGTTGGTGTATATGATGAGTTTGTTGATTTCGCAACAGAAGCATCAGAAAAACTTGGAACAACAGATTTAAATGTAATTTTTAACGATATTGCCGAAAACCCAACCAACTATGATTTTGAAAAACTATACAATTTGGTAGAGCATTTGTTTAATTCAAATTTGGTTAAATCTATTGGTAATGATGGTTTAAAACTTATTGCTGACACTTTGGTAGAACAAAACACAAACGAAGACTTGCAACCAATTCTGTTGCATGTTCAAACTGCAATAAACAACTATTGTGCAAACAAATATGAAATTAAAGACGATGCAATTGCTTTGCTTGGAGTTTTTGAAATTTCTGCAAAGAATGGGCTTATTAAAGAAGTAAAAAAACAAGATATATCTGTTCAAGAAATATCAAACATTCTTTTAAGCAATTCAGAAGCCGTTTTAAACAACCTGTGTGGCAAAATTGAAAAATCCAACTTGATACAAAAACTTGTTATTGAAGCAATAAATTATGGTTCTTCTTGCTTGCAAAACTACATGAATTCTAACATCACATTTGTTGGTGAGGGTGTTAAACTTGAAAAAATTGATGGCACACAAAATTCAATAACATCAACCGAATTAGCAACTGTTTTATCTTGTGCTTTAAATTTATATCAAGAAATTGATAAAAATGTAGATTTTAAAAAGATTGAAGAAAACTTTTACAACATTTTTGATTACAATTTAGAAAAAATGATTAAATTGGCAGGAGATGGCATAGACGGCATAAAAAATATGTCAATAATCAAAAATTCAAATTTATTTGGTTCAATTTGCGAAGGAATGAGCAACTCGGTTGAATACTCAAAATATTTAAGTTTTACTGAATTGTCAAATTCATCAAATTTAAAAGAACAATTTTCTAAAATTGCAGAAAGTGTTTCAGTGTTACAAGAATCAAACGTTATAGCAACATTAAAAAATATGAATGATGAAAATGTGGATGAATCTATTTCTTCAATATTAAATCAATTATCAGCAAAAGATTCAACAAACAAAACATTATCTTCAAAAATTTTAACTCCAATTTTGTCATGCTCAATTATGAAAAACACAATCATTTATGGGTTAGACAATGTTCATTATACAATTGAAAGCACAATAGATTCAATGTCTGATGAAAAAATAACAATTTCAAAACTTAACACAACAACAATCCAAACAGAAAATGGTAATAACCAATTGTTAGGCATAATTGAAAAATTATTGGAATACGCAAAAAATATCAACTTAACCAATTTAAAAAACAACATGATAGATACATTGGTAGAAAGCGATTTGCAAAAATTAGGCATTGCTCTAGATGCAGTTAAATCATCAACATTGTTTTCTTCAAACGGAACAGACAATGGTGCATATATAGACATCATTGACGGGTTGGGCAAGAGTAGTTTAAATTCAGTTTTAGATTTCTCTGTTGCAAAATCAACTTCTTTTAGTTGGGAAAGTGAACTTTCAACTTTAAAAAACACAATAAACACACTTAACGAAATCAAGATAACCGACAAATCTGAAACATCAGGATTGGTTTCTTACTTGTTAAACGATGGTGACTTTAACATAGCATATGACTTTTTAAATCTAGAAAATTCACAATATTTAAAACCTCTGTTTGAAATAGCATTAATTAAACCGGTGGCTGTTAGTGTTATAAACACAATCAATTCAAAAATTAAAGATTTTGTTGGCACTGATTTAGGCGCAAACATTACAACATTAGAAAATAGCATTGTTTTAAAAGAACAAGAGCCACAACAAATAGCAGATGTTATTGGTGCATCAACTCAAATTGATTTTAATGAAACAGATTTAGACAATATAGACAATAACAAGTTGAATTATCTTCTTTTAAAACTAGAAAATAATGCAGAGATTGATGGTGTGTTTAAAGAGTCTTACAATGCTTTGTTGTTAAAAGTTGCAAACATGATAAATGAAAATGTTCAAACTTTCACAAACATCACTGAAAACACAATTCAATTTTTTACGTCTGCAACAAACGTTTTGGATTATAGTTTAAATATACGCTATGTTTTAAATTCTGCTTTAAATTCAGTAAAATCAATAAAAAGCGCAACAATCGAAACTCTAAACACAACAGTGCTGTTTGATTTTGTTGATGCATTAAAACTTAATTCAACCATGGCAAATGGCATATTCAACAACACATATAACACAATAATGATTTACATTGTAAACAAAGTAAATAGTCAAATTTCAGAATATGTTGGCGATACTTTTGCTACTAACATTGTCATTTATAAAGGTTCAGACGAAGCTGTTGCTGATATGGGTGGAAAATATAACTATATTAAAGAAATTATAGAGAGTGCCGTTGATGCATATAAGTCAATTGGTGCTGGAGAAGAACTTAAAGATATAGATAGCAAAAAACTTTCTAGATTGCTAGATGCACTAGATAGTATTGCTGTTACTCGACCTGCATACAATGCTTTAAACAACAAACTTGCAAATGAAATTATTTTAGAAATAAATAATTTAACAGGAAAAAGTGCAGCACTTATTTCAGAAATTAAAAATTTAAGTGACCAAGCAACAGATATAAAAAATATTTTAACAGTAGCTTTAGAAGTTGCTCCGCAATTAGACAGCGAATCATTTGTTATTGCTAGCATAAACGAAACAACAAAACAAAATCTGCTTAACTTGTTAACTGCTTTGCAAACAAATGGCGAAAAGGAATCAGGAATTTTGGCTGGCGCATACAACTCTGTTATTGAATACATTGAAGAACAAAACGGATTATCTTCTGGTTATATAAAAACTAACTATTCAGAAAACGGAAAAATTGACTGGAACAGTTTTATTTCCGCATAAAACAAAGGATAAAATGGAAATCAAATTTGAACACAAACCTGTTATGTTAAATGAAGTGCTTTCGGGGTTAAACATTAACCCCGATGGCATTTATATTGATTGCACACTTGGCGGTGGCGGACATAGCGAAAAAATTTTAGAAAAACTTAGTCAAAAAGGCAAGTTGATTGGTTTAGATAAAGATTTAGATGCAATTCAGTTCACAACAAATCGTTTAAAGAATAGATTTTTAAACTTTACTTCATATCACACAGACTTTAAACAAGTTCTAGATGTTATTGATTATTTAGATTTATATAAAAACATAGATGGTGTTCTTATTGATTTGGGGGTTAGTTCTTACCAGTTAGACACTGCCGAAAGAGGGTTTAGTTTTAGGTTTGATGGCCCACTAGATATGAGAATGGACAAAAGTCAAAAACTTACTGCATATGATGTGGTAAACAACTATTCTTTTGAACAACTTAGCAAAATTTTTTTTGAATATGGCGAAGAAGAGTTTGCTAAACAAATTGCAAAAAACATTGTTAAACAGCGAGAATTAACACCAATCAAAACAACTTTGCAACTTTCAAAAATAATTGAACAGTCTTTGCCTGCAAAAGTAGTGTTTAAACGTGGTGGAGCAGACAAAAAGGTTTTTCAGGCAATAAGAATAGAAGTAAATGGCGAACTAGAAAACTTGTACGAAACCATTCTTTTACTTGCAAAAAACATAAAAAAAGGTGGAAGAATGGCAATATTGACATTTCATTCTTTAGAAGATAGAATTGTAAAAAATGCATTCAAGGAATTATGCACCGACTGTGTTTGTCCGCCTAAAACACCAATATGCATTTGTGGGCATAAAGCAGTATGTAAGCTTATAAACAAAAAGCCAATCACAGCAAGCAATGAAGAATTAGTGCAAAACTCTCGTTCTTCTTGTGCAAAATTACGCATTATAGAAAAAATTTAAAAGGAAAATTACAAATGTTTGAAGATAGGTCAAAAAACTATAACTTTGATAAAATTGATTCAGCAGTTAGAACAAAAGTTATAACCGAAAAATTAGAAAATGTAGATAAAATGACAGAAGCACAAAAAAAACTTTTTTCAACCTCAAATCCTGAGCAAAAAAACAGTGTTTTAATGCCACATTCAAATGTTGATGTTAGTGGATTGCCTAGCACAAAATATCTTCAATCGTTTGACTCCAATTTAACTGTTGGAGAAGCAGAAACAACAACTCAAGAACAAATTTTAGAAACAACACAAGAGCAATCTGAGCAGGTTTCAAACATTAATTTTGATAAAATAATGGAAGAAGCATCAGAAATAAAAGTTGACGAAAAAACAATCACAAAAGAATTAAAAAACATTGCTCCCGCCCCTAAAAAAAGTTATTCTTTTAGAATAAAACTTGTTGCTGGCGTATATTGTATATTAGTTGCTTTGTTTGCTGGTTGGGTAATCGGCAATGCAATAGATATTGCTCACACAAACTCAGAAATTTATGAATCTATTGCACAAACAAAAGAAGTTGATGCCAACATTGAAAACATAATTTTAAAAATAAAAAAATATGATGATGCTTCAAAAAATCCAGAAGACGATTCATTGTTAAAAGAAATGATTACCACAGAAATTGAAACAACTCCAGAAGCAATAATAGAACCAAACGAATATATTGTTGAATCCAATTGGTTTGACGTGTTTTGCAACTGGATATCTAAAATTTTTGGGGGAAGATAATTTGAAATTTACAACTGTTTTAACACCAAAAAAAGAAAACTTGACTGTTAAAAGAAACGAAGAGAACTTACACAGCAATGCAAATAACATTGCTTTGCGAGTTGCTAGTGGTTTGTCTCCACATAGTTTGTATTCATTACGAAAGAGGATTATTGCATGTGTTATTGCAATATCCTTTATTTTTTTATTGCTTGTTGCAAGACTATTCCATATTCAAGTTATAAATGCAAATAGCCTTCAAGCAAAGGCCGAAAGCCAATGGACTCGAGATTTGCCAATAACTGCTGAAAGAGGAAAAATTTACGATTCTAATGGTGCTTCTTTGGCTGTTTCTTATACAACATATAACGTTTACACAAGATATAAAGAAATTAAAGATTTGAATGCTGTTGCTTTGTTTTTGGCAAAAACATTAAACATGAGTTATAAAGTTGTGTTTGAAAAAATATCAAATTCAAATGTAAGCGAAGTTTTAATCAAATTAAAAATTGAACCTGAAATTGCTGAAGAAATTTTAAAAAATAATGTTAAAGGGGTTTTTTTGTCAGAAAACGTAACAAGATATTATCCTTATGGCGATTTATTAACTCAAGTTTTGGGTTTTACATCAATAGATAATGTTGGTCAAACAGGTCTAGAATCTTTTTTTAACAATACTTTATCTGGAACAGATGGCTATTATATGGTTCAGAGTGACCTTCAAGGCAAAGAAATTGACAACACACTTAGAACATACATAAAAAGCATTGCAGGAGAAGATATATATCTCTCAATTGATGTTAACATTCAAATTATTCTAGAACAAGTTATGCAAAAAGCATACACAGAGCAAAAAGCAAAAGGGGTTACTGGAATAATAATGAATGCAAAAACTGGAGAGATTGTTGCCATGAGCAACAAACCTAGTTTTGACCTTAACAATGTGCCCCGTGATAATGTTTCTGTCTTAATGGAAATAATGAAAAACAAATGTGTTGTTGATGTTTATGAACCGGGTTCAACATTTAAAATTTTAACCACAGCAGCTGCACTAGAAAATGGTGTAACAAACGAAAACGACTGTTTTTTTTGTGGTGGAAGTAGGGTTGTTGCGGGGCAAAAAATAAAATGTTGGAAATCAATTGGTCATGGTTCTCAAAAACTTACTCAGGGCTTTGCAAATTCATGCAACTGCGTTTTTATGGCACTGGCAGAAAGAATGGGGGTTGAAAATTTTTATTCATATTTGAATGAGTTTGGAATTGGTGGCAAAACCGGAGTGGAGATTTCTGGTGAAAGCAATGGAATAATGCTAAAGCAATCTTCGGTTAAAACTGTGGATTTAGCACGTATTGGTTTTGGACAAACAATTGCAATAACGCCAATTCAGTTAATAACTTCAATTTGTAGCATTGTTAATGGTGGTTACAAGGTTTCACCAACAATTTTAAAACAGCAATCATTCACACAAGGAAAAAGAATCATAAGTCAAAAAACTTCAAAGTCTATATGTGACATGATGAAGTTGGTGGTAAACAAAACCGCAATGTACTCTTTTGTGCCAGGATATGACATTGGCGGTAAAACAGGGACAGCACAAAAATATGAAAACGGAAGCATTGCAAGGGGAAAATATATTTCAAGTTTTGTAGGAACATACCCAGCATCAAATCCGGAATATGTGTTGTTGTTTTGTGTTGATGAACCATCAGCAGGGGCTTATTATGGTAGTGTGGTTGCTGCTCCATATGGAAAGGAAATATTTTCGCAAATTTTTAATTATTTAAATATTCAGCCAATAAATTTAGAAGAAGATTTAAAAAAGGTTGAAAAAAATATTACAATGCCAGATTTGGTTGGAAAAAGTTTAACCGAAGCAGTTAACATTTTAATTAATTTAGGATTGGTGTATGAAATTGATGGTGACGGCGGAACAATTGTTGAACAACTTCCACCAGCAGGAACAAAATTGTTTAAAAATGCAAATGTGATTCTAAAATGCTAACAAAATATAAGTATGCATTGCATAGATATATCAAACAAAACTGGATATATTTCAGGAGAAATATGCAATTGTGTTGCAGAATGAAAAAACATAATGTAATTATTGGTAGAAAAAGTGATCTTGTTGATCTTGACTAATTTTTGAATTTATAATATAATAATAAATACATGGAGGACAAAATGAATAAGAGAAATTTGGTTTTTATAGTTTTTCTATTATTTGTAAGTGTTTTTACAATCGTAAATTTGCCTAGTTTTTTTGAATCAACAAATAATTCAGTCATAACCACTGAAGCAGAAACTGCTTCAACAATAAAATCTGAACCCACAACAACTTCATCGTCAGAGTTAATTCGTCCAGATGGGTGTAATTATTATTCAATTTCTACTGCTGGTGAATTAGATTATCTTTCACAAAATATCAATAAATATAAAAATTCAGAAATAGTTTTAACTGCAGATATAGATTTATCTGTATATCCCTCTTGGAAACCAATTGGCTTTAATAAAGAAAACTTTTTTAATGGAATATTTAATGGAAAAGGTTATAAGATTAGTGGCTTAAGAGTTGCTGGTTATGAATATGCTGGCCTTTTTGGCTATTTAGGTTCAGGAGCAGAAATAAAAAACTTAGTTATAGAAGATGCTCGTGTCGAGTCTAGTTTATATGCTGGAGCTTTGGCAGGTTACTCTACATATTATTATGGTAGTGCAAAATTAGATAATATAACAGTCATAAATCCAACTATTAAGGTGAATTCAAACATGAGCGCTTATGTCGGTGGCATTATCGGATTTAAACAAGGTGGAGAAATATCTAATTGCATGATAATAAAAGACAATAATACAAGTGTTATAGAATGTACAGTAACACAAACAACATACACTGCTCATGCCGGTGGTATTGTTGGTGCTTTTGAACGAGGAGGAAAAATTGATTATTGTGCCAATAGTGTGAATGTGATAACAAATTGTTCTTATTCTTCTTTTTGTGGCGGAATTGTTGGGTACAGTTCTGGTGAATTAAATGTTGGCAAGTCATACAATACTGGAAATATTACAGCTGCTGAAAACTCAAACATGAAATACTATTTAAATGGCGTTGGAGGGATAATTGGCAAACATGTTTCTGGAAAAATAGTAGATTGTTTTAATAGTGGAAAAATTTCTTCCAATGCTGTTTATACACAAGAAAGCACAACCAACATAAAACCTGAAGACACAAATTGGTACACTTGGGAAAATTCTGATAGCAATTGTATTATTGATTGCCTTGGTTATTATGGATACTTAAAAAATAATTCTTACATATCTAAAAATATATCAATCAAAAATGTTGGCGGAATTGCAGGATGTAGCAATGGAACAATATCTAGCTCTTATAACAGTGGAATTGTTGACAAAAGTGAAATAAAAAACAATGTTGTAATAAGGTTTAGCTATTCTGAAGATTATGATAACAATGTTTTTGTTCATAAATCAAACGTATCAAGTTCTTCATCAAGTTCAAATAGTTCCTCAAGTTCAAGTTCTTCATCAAGTTCAAATAGTTCCTCAAGTTCTAGCATTTCACCTGTTCCTGATATGGCTGTGCCTGATAGTAACTTAACCTGCAATATTTCTTATACAGAATGCTTGCAAACAGACATTGTTGGGTCCACAAGCAACAATGCCGAAATTGTTGATTGTTATTGCAATTCTACAACAAACACAACAGAACCAATAATAAGTTTTTCAGGTTTTGACACTCGTCATACTTTGGTAGCATTAAAGAATCATGAAGATTTGGAACTATATGTTAAGTATAGTTATGAGAGAGAAGATAATACGATAACTTTTTATGTAGAATCAAATGAGATATGGAAAAATGGCAGCAGCAGTACTGGCGGATATGAAAGTAGTAGTGACGATAGAAGTGATGAGTACACTTATGGTTGGGCATCAAATTTACCTTTTGCTAAATACACAGTTGCTCAAGTTAGCGAAAACAATGGTGGTATAAAAACTGGAATTAAAAACATTGTTAAAAATGGTACTGCTTGGGCAATTCATCCTGATATAAATAACGGAAATCCATATTTAAAAGATTTTTATTGGAGTCCTTTAAATAAATAAAAGTTTAAATTAGTTCTGAAATTTCAGAACTAATTTTTATATTTCAATCTGTTAAAAACAAAAATTAAAAACTAATTTAATATTTTAATATAATTCAATTAATAATTTTTCTTGCGGTTAATTATTTTGTGTGTTATACTTTTTGTTATGAGTGATAAAAAAATTGTTGTTAGTGAAAATTTAGAAAAATTGGCTTTAAAATTAAAAAACAGAGCAGACATGTTTATTGTTGGTGGATATGTCCGCAATGCTGTTATGGGTTTTTACGAAACAGATGTAGACTTGGCTAGTGAAATTTCTCCAGACGAGTTGAAACAACTGTTAAAATATTCAGAATTTAAAGTTGTAGACAAGTGTAAAAAATTAGGAACTGTTCTTATAAAAGTTGGTGACGAAACATATGAACACACAACTTTTAGAAAAGAATTTTATGATGACTCTGGCAAGCATCAACCAGATTTTGCAGAATTTGTTGGAGATATTCGTGAAGATGCCAAAAGAAGAGATTTCACTTGCAATTGCATATATTACAACTTAACTCGTAGACGATATATTGACATATATTCTGGTGTTTACGACATATCTAAAAAAACACTAAAATGCGTAGAAACTCCATCATATGTTTTTGAAAATGATGGTTTAAGAATTTTAAGAATGGTTAGGCAATCTGCAGAATTAAATTTTAAAATTCAGCGTGAAACTTATAGCACTGCAAAAAGCATGGCATATAGACTTAAAGATATTCATGGCCAACGAAAACTTAACGAATTAAAACTTATTTTGTATGCAGACCAAAAATATTCAATAAGCAAACCAAAAGCACACATTAGAGCATTAAAAATGTTTAATGATTTGCGTTTGTTTCCTTTGTTTTATGTGCCTTGCGACAGGGTTAAACTCACAATGATAAAAAAGGTGCGTTCAGAAGATAGGTTTGTTGCACTTTTAATTGATATTGTCAATGCGGTAAATCCTGACTGTGTTGAGTATTATTTAAAAGACCTTTTGGGGAATAAAGGGCTTTGCATGGGTGCAAAAATAAGTGAAGAATATATTAAAATTGTTTGTGGATATTTTGATGCTTTAAACAGACGTAATAATAAAGAATATTTTTTCAAATATTTTGATAGTTTTAATATAATTAGAGAATATTTAAAATACACAAACAAAAAATTGTTTGAAAAATATAATTTCTTTTATAGATATCTGTTAAATCAAAAAATTCCAGTTAGAATAAAAGATTTGTGTATTGATGGCAATGACATAAAAAAAGCTTTGCCAAAAATTGACGATAAAAACATTGGTAACATATTAAAACAACTTCTTGATTCTGTTTTTGAAAACGAATTGGCAAATGAAAAATCTGAATTGTTAAAAGAGGTAAAAAGAATTGGTAGTTTTAGAAATAATTAGTTTGTGTTTGTTGGTTATAACATTATTAATTTTAATCTTCTCCAAAAAAAATTCCTATAGTTCCATGACAAACAAAGAATATATTGAACTTAGAGAATATATTCAACTTTGTTTTAGTGAACAAAACAAAATAAACAAAACAGTTAACGATTTAATTGTTCAAACAATGGCTTTAAATAATGATAGTGTTATAAATGCAGTTAGCAAAAATGCTGGCATGCAAACTCAACATTTAAACGACATAATGTCAAGGCTAAACAAAATGCTTGATAGCACTTCCGAAAGCATGAAAAATGCCACAATGGTTTTGCAGTCTGGTTTGGAAAGACTTCAAAATGACAACGAAAAAAAATTGGAACAAATGCGCCAAACTGTGGATGAAAAATTAAACGTAAGTTTAGAAAGAAGGTTAACAGAATCGTTTAATGTTATAAACGAAAGGCTTCAAAGTGTTTATGAAGGCTTGGGAGAAATGAAAAACCTTGCAAATGGTGTCGGTGATTTAAAAAAGGTTCTAACAAATGTTAAAACAAGGGGAATTTGGGGCGAGGTTCAATTGGGAAACCTTTTGGAACAAATGATGACTCCTGAACAATATTCAAGTCAAGTTGTTATAAAAGACGGTTCAAACGAAAGAGTAGATTTTGCGGTTAGGCTTCCAGGTAGAACAGGTGACGAAATTCTTTTGCCGATTGATGCTAAATTTCCAATTGAAGACTATCAGCGTCTTATTGACGCTAGCGACAGGGGTAATTCTCAAGAAATTGAAGCCTGCCTTAAAGCTTTAGAAAAGCGTGTTAAAGAAGAAGCAAAGTCCATAAAAGAAAAATATATAGATGTTCCAAAAACAACAGATTTTGCAGTAATGTATTTGTCAATAGAGGGGCTATATGCTGAAGTTTTGCGTAGGCCAGGACTTGCCGAAACTTTACAACGTGAATACAAAATTAATGTTTGTGGGCCAACCACTTTGGCATCTCTTTTAAATAGTTTGCAAATGGGATTTAGAACTTTAACAATAGAAAAACGTTCTAGCGAAATTTGGAGGTTGCTTGGAACAATAAAACAAGAATTTGGAAAATTTGTTGAACTTCTAGCAAAAACTCAGAAAAAAATATCAGAAGTTAGCAACACTATTGAGTTTGCAACAAAAAAATCTAAAACAATAGAGAAAAAATTAAATAATATTTCCATTGATAATTCACCAGAATTGTTGGATGTTGATGTTGCAGAGGTAAATATGGGGGAGGAGAATGATGACTAGAAACTCTAAAAGCAATAGTTTAGAAAACATTATTAACGAAAGATTTAAAAATTGGTTAAATATTCAAAACAATTCCATTCATTCAAAACTTATCAACATGTCAGAATCTGAAAAGTTCTGTGCTTTTTCCAGTTCTCTTTCTTTTGGAACTGCTGGGCTTAGGGGAATAATGGATGTTGGAACTGGTCGCTTAAACGAAGTTATTGTTTGTAAATTAGCAAATGCTGTTTTGGAACATTACAAAAAAAACAACCTTTCTTCAATTGTTGTTGGATTCGACACCAGACACAATTCAAAATTGTATTCTCGGGTTTTTGCCAGAGTTTTAGCGAGCAACGGAATTGTTGTTAACTTGTTTAAAAATTATGTGCCAACACCGGTTTTAAATTATGCTATTTCTGCAACCAATTCAAACATGGGAATTATGATAACAGCAAGCCACAACAACAAAACATACAACGGTATAAAAGTTATTGATTCAAACGGAATTCAAATTTATGGAGATGTTGAAAAATCAATAGGAAACTATTTTTCAAAAATAGATGAGGTTGAAGCATACAACAACTATTTAACAAATCAAAAAAGTCAAAGAAAAAACATAAAATTTGTTAAAAATAAAATCAAAAAACAATTTTTAGGGAATTTTTATAAGAACAATTTAAACAAAAATTTAAACATTATTTACACACCTCTTAATGGAACTGCATATAAATATGTTATAAAATCGCTTAAAAAAAGTGGTTTTAAAAACATAAAAACACCATTTTTTCAAAAATTTGCAAATGGAAACTTTACCACTTGTCCGTATCCTAATCCAGAATTTATTGATGCTTTTAAAAGCAGTTTAAAATGCACAGAAAATTTTGATGCAGATGTTATTGTAGCAACAGACCCCGATGGTGATAGGTTGGGAGCAATAATAAAAAGCACAAAGGGATATAGGCTTTTAACTGGCAACGAAGTTGGCTTTTTGCTGTTAAACTATATCTACGAAAACAATTCTCGTGAAAAAAATTTATATGCTGTTTCAACAGTTGTGTCTTCTCCAATGTTTTTTTCAATGTGTGATGCTTTTGGCATAAAATATGAAAAATCTTTAACAGGATTTAAAAACATTGGTAGAGCAAAAAAACATTTAGAAAACAAATATGGTTCAGATGGCTTTATTTTAGCATATGAAGAAAGTTGTGGATATATTGTTAAAGACACTTTTTATGATAAAGACGGGATTTTTGCACTTTTAAAATTTTGCGAAATGGCAAGTTACTTAAAAAACAAAGGCAGTTCTGTAGAAGAATATTTAAACGAGATATATTCTAGATTTAAAAACGTGTATTCATTAAATTCAAGTGTTAATTTTGATGGTGAAAATGCAATTGAAAAAATGAATGAAACAATAAACAATTTAAGAGAAAAAGGCCTGCATTCTTTGTTAAAAAAGAAAATTATTAAAACAATAGATTACTTAAAAGACAAAACAGGTTTGGAAAAATCTAATTTTTTAGAGTATAAAACCGATTCTTTCTCTTTTATCATAAGGCCTAGCGGGACCGAGCCAAAACTTAAACTATACATTCATGCTTCAGCAAAAACATTAGACCAAAGCAAAAAATTGTGCCAATCAGTTTTAGATGCAATCAAGAAGGAAATATTAAACATAGATGAATAGCAAAATCCAACAAAAGTTACAACTAATAACTGAAAACAGTGGCGTTTACATTATGAAAGATGTGAGCGGCACTGTAATTTATGTTGGCAAGGCTAAAAATTTAAAAAACAGGGTAAGTCAATATTTTCATAACTCTGCAAAGCAGGCAAAGGTTCAAGCAATGGTTGACCATGTGGACGATTTTGAATATTACATTACATTGTCTGAACAAGATGCTTTTGCTCTAGAAAACAACTTAATAAAAAAATATCAACCGTTTTACAATATTTTGCTTAAAGATTCAAAAACATTTGCATATATAAAGGTTGATTTAAAACAAGAATTTCCAAAATTTGAAATAACTCGCAGAATCAAGTCAGACGGTGCAAAATATTTTGGACCATACATTAGTGGAGTATCGGCAAGAGATGTGTTAAATTTGTTGCATTTGGCATTTCCGGTTAGAAGATGTTCAGAAAAAATTGGCAAAAAACACAAAAGGGCATGCCTAAATTATTCAATTGGTTTGTGCAAAGCCCCTTGCATGGCATTTATTGACAAGGCGGAATATAGACAAATTGTTGACCAAGCAATTGATTTTTTAAAAGGCAACGACTCTCAAATTGAAAAAATAATCATAGACAAAATGAATAACTATGCCAGCGTAGAAAATTTTGAAAAAGCATTAGAAATGCGAGATAATTTAAAAATTATTAAACGTTTAAAAGAGAAAGTTGTTGCAAACATTCCCAAAGATTTGTCGCTTGATGCTTTTGCTTATGTAACCGATGGCGAAGATGGTGCGGTTTGTGTTTTAACTTTGCGGTCTGGTAAAATTCTTGGTGCTCAAGATTTTTCTTGTCACGATGCGGGCATAAACAATTTTGAAACTCTTCAAGACTTTATTGTTGCATATTACAAAAACAAGCAACTACCAGACGAAATTGTTGTTAATGTAGAAATGGATAATGTTGACGAATTCACAGAGTTTTTGGCAGAAAGTTTTAACAAAAAAGTGTTGATAACAACACCAAAAATTGCTCTAAAAAACAACATTATAAAAATGGCAGAACAGAATGCACAAGAGCATTTGTTTAAACGTGTCAGACAAGATAAACTCAAATTTAAGCGAACATTAGGGGCTTTAATTGAATTAAAAGATGCTTTAAATCTAAACACAATTCCAAAACGTATGGAATGTTATGATATTTCAAACATTAGCGGAACAAACAAGGTTGCAAGCATGGTTGTTTTTGTTAATGGAGAGCCTGCAAAAAACTTGTATAGAAAATTTAAAATAAAAACTGTTGAAGGTTCAAATGACTTTGCAAGTTTAAAAGAAACATTGCAGCGAAGGCTTGGTGAGTTAGATAAAAATCAGGACGAAAGTTTTTCGCAAAAGCCTGACTTAATGGTTATTGATGGCGGCAAGGGGCAACTGTCTTCCACATACGAAGTTTTAACAAACTCAAAACATAACAACATCAACATGATAAGTTTGGCAAAAAGGTTTGAAGAAGTATATGTTCCAAACTCATCAATTCCAATAATGCTAAAAAGGTCAGGTGAGGCATTAAAATTGCTCCAACGAATTAGAGATGAGGCACATAGATTTGCCATAACATTCCATAGAAATTTACGAAACAAAATGGAATTTCACGACTCTTTGTTAAATGTTTATGGTTTGGGTAAACAAAAATTAAAAATGCTATATAACCAATTTCAAACAAAAGAGAACATTAAAAAGGCGAGTGTTGACGAACTTGCTTTGGTTAAAGGAATTGACATTTCTTTGGCAAAAAGAATATATGAATATTTGCATAAAAAGGAAAAATAAAATGGCATACAAAATTAGTAAAAAGGCAAAAAAGAAAACAAAAAAAATTGTTTCAAAGTTTAGTTCAGCAACAAAAATTGTTGCATGCATGTTTTTTGCGTTGTGTTTGTTTTGTGGAGTTGCCACAACATATTTTATAACAAAAAATGACACATTTGAAATTATAGGCGAACTAGAAGTTGAAATAAATCTAGGAGAAAGCTATGAAGATCAAGGTGTAAAAATTATCGCTTTTGGAAAAGACATTTCTGACCAAGTTGAAATAATTGGCGAAGTTGACACCACTTTTGCAGATGACTATGTTATTAAATATAAAGTTAATAACATTAGGTTTTTGAATTACACTCTATACAGAAAAGTAACAGTAAAAGGAGAATAAAATGGCTAAAAAATATTACGGAAAATTTGTTTCTTTCTTGCTTGTTATAGCATTATCTGTTGTTGGTTTTTGCTGTGGCGCTTTGGGTTTGTTTGCATACAAAACCCATAAAGAAATATCAAACATTCAGGTTTTTACATCTGGAGCCATATCTTTTCATTTTTTAGAATTGGGCAATCAAAACACAGGTGATTGCACATATATTAAAGCAGGCAATGTGGACATTTTAATTGACGCCGGCTCTAATCTTTCTTCCTTGCCAGTAATAACTTCATATATAAATAATCACGTAACAGACAACAAACTCGAATATGTTATTGTAACACATGCACATGAAGACCATTATGCGGGTTTTGCAACCAATTCAGACACTGAAAGCATTTTTGATATGTATGAAATTGGTATAATTATCGATTTTGCACAAGCAACCACCAAAAAACTTGGCGAAGACATGTACATAAACTATCAACGTGAATTAAGTGAAGCAGTTGACCGTGGCGCTAAACATTACACAGCACTGGACTGCATTAATCAAACTAATGGCGCAACAAACATATATAACATAACGCAAAATGTAACAATGGAAATTTTAAATCAGAAATATTATAGCCAAGTTTCTTCAACCGAAAACAATCATTCAGTTTGCACATTGTTCTCCCATGGAGATAAACACTTTTTGTTTACGGGTGATTTAGAAAAATCAGGCGAGCAAAGTTTGGTTGAACTTAACAACTTGCCAAAATGTGAATTGTTTAAAGCAGGGCATCATGGAAGCATAACCAGTTCAAACGAATGCCTTCTAGAAGTTATTCAACCAAAAATATGCTGTGTTTGTTGTTGCGCAGGCAATTATGAATATGCAAGCTATTCAGAAAACACTTTTCCATCACAAGATTTTGTTAACAGAATAAGTGTTTACACAACAAAGGTGTATGTAACAACTTTGGGCAAAATAAAAGAAAACGGCTCTGGTGGTTATAAAAGCGATGGCTTTGAATCCATGAACGGCAACATTTGTGTTTCTTCAACTTCGTCTGCAACTTTGGTCGAGTGCTCAAACAACAACACTCTGTTAAAAGACACTGCTTGGTTTAAAGAAAACCGAACATGCCCCGCATCATGGGCATAACTCAAAAAAAGCATAGGCTTTAATCAGTCTATGCTTTTTTAATGGGGAAAATGAATTAATACTTAATTTTGTTTTTTACAAAATCTACAACAGAATCAACAAAAACAACAACTTGTTCCATAGAATCTCTATCTCTAATTGTAACCGTGTTGTTTGTTAAAGTGTTTTCGTCAATTGTTATGCAAAATGGTGTTCCAATTTCATCTTGACGGCGATAACGTTTGCCAATTGAACCGCTTTCGTCATAGTCGCACATAAATTCTTTTGAAAGCATTTTGTGAATTTCTTTTGCTTTTTCACTGTGGTCTTTTTTCATTAAAGGCAAAACACAAGCCTTAAAAGCCGAAAGACAAGGCGCAAGTTTTAACACATTTCTTGTTTCGCCATTTTCAAGAGTTTCTTCACGATACGCTTCACACAAAACAGCCAACATCAACCTGTCTGCTCCAATAGAATACTCAACAACATATGGAACAAACTTTTCGTTTGTAACTGGGTCCATATACAACATGTTTTTTCCAGAATATTCCTGATGCCTAGATAAATCATAGTTTGTTCTGTTATGAATGCCATTAAGTTCTTGCCAACCCATTGGATACAAAAACTGAATGTCACAGGCAGCCCTGGCATAGTGCGCCAATTTGTCATGGTCTTTAAAACGTAAATGCTCGGCAGAAAATCCAATGCTTGTTAAAAAATCAAATGCTTTTTGCTTAAATTGCTCATAATATTCAACATCTGTGCCTTCTTTGCAAAACCATTGATGTTCCATTTGCTCAAACTCAATTGTTCTAAAAATAAAGTTTCCAGGAGTGATTTCGTTTCGGAAAGCTTTTCCAATTTGCGCAATTCCAAAAGGCACTTTTGCACGCATGCTCCTTTGAACATTCAAAAAGTTAACAAATTCACCTTGCGCAGTTTCAGGTCGCAAATAAATTTTGTCAGTGTTGTCTTCCGTAACCCCTCTAGAAGTTTCAAACATCAACTTAAATTGACGTATGTTTGTAAAATTGTGGTTTCCACAAACAGGGCAACAAATTTTGTGCTCCTCAATAAAACTTTCCATTTCTTCGTTAGACATCTTGTCTGGTGTTACATTGCCAATGTTGTGCTTTGCACAATAGTTTTCAATCAAATTATCCGCTCTGTGCCTTGTTTTACAACTTTTGCAATCCATTTTAGGGTCAGAAAAAGATGTGGTGTGCCCACTTGCATCCCAAACCCTAGAATTCATTAAAATTGCAGCATCAACACCAAAAGAATTTTCACTTTCTTGAACAAACCTTTTCCACCAAGCACGCTTTATGTTGTTTTTTATTTCAACTCCAATTGGACCATAGTCCCATGTGTTGCCCATTCCACCATAAATTTCACTGCCTTGAAAAATGATTCCACGACTTTTACATAAACTAACCAGTTTATCCATTGTTACATTGTTTTCCATTTGTTTCTCCTTTTATTTTTTTTAAAACTTGCCTTTTTATGGGTAAAAAAACAAAAAACCATATCAAACAAAAATGTTTGATATGGGGACGATTCTTTTCTAACTTAACCGCGGTTCCACCCCAGTTAGCATAAAATGCTCACTTTTTTCTTTTTTAACGAAAAGATAAACGGCAAAATTTCTTTTGCTATGCTCCAAAGTCGCCACCTTTTTCTTAGCATATATTTCACATGATAAATGTTTTTAATTTGTTTGTCAAATGTTTTTACCGTTTTGCAAATTGTTAAAGCGGTTTTAAAAACTTGCTTAAAATTTTCTTTTTTGTTTATACTAAAACCATCCAAATTAGTTGACAAACTTGCTTGGTAAGGTTAGAATAAAGAAAAGTTTTTAAAAAGGGGATAAAATAGTGAAGAAAAGATTTGGTTTTTTGCTCTGTGTTGCAATGCTTTGTTTAAGCGTTTCTGTTTTGTTGTTTGGTGTTTATGCTGCCAAAAGGGCAAGCCTAACCACAACAGGCAACATGAGTTTTAATGCTCACAACTGCAAGGTTAGAGTTTTGGGCAAAATTGAAGGCGCTGTAAATTCAAACAACCAAACTTTAACAATTGCTCCTTTAACAGATGCAACAAACACCAACCAAGGCAAACTTATTGAGGGTGATGTAACTTGGTCCATTGCACAAACCATATACTTTGATGACCTATCTGCCAAAAAAGGTGAAATTGCCACCCCAATTGTGTTCACGTTTGAAATGACAAACGAGTCAGATTATGCAATCACGGCAGAAATCAGCTTGACTGGTGATTTAGCAAAAAAAGTTGTTTCAACTACAGTGTTTACTGCAAGTGATGGTTCAACCGTAACCTCTTCTGGCTATGTTTGCATTTTAGAAAAAGACCAAAAAGCAACACTTACTTTGTCTTTAACTCCATCTGCCGCTCAAACTTTTTCCAACGTTAACTTAAACAACCTAAAACTAAATTTTGAAAGGCCAGAAGCAAAAACAGAATACGAAAACACTTTAACCTTTACTCCAGACTCAACAACAAAAACAGCAAGTGTTAAAGCAGCAAGCACAACAATCACCACTGCCAACATCCCAGCAGCATATAGGGATGGTGATAATGTGTATTTGGTGAATGATATTCCTGTGTCTTATTATATGGGGTCTTATAGCGATGGATTCGCAAATTGTTCAAGTTTACAATCGGTTGTAATACCGAGTTCTATAACAAGTATAGAAGGTGTATTTTTTAATTGCTCAAGTTTAACATCAATAACAATTCCAGATAGTGTAACAAGCATAGGTGCTGCTGCATTCTCAGGTTGCTCAAGTTTAACATCAATAACAATTCCAGATAGTGTAACAAGCATAGGTGCTGCTGCATTCTCAGGTTGCACAGGTTTAACCTCAATCACAATTCCAAGTAGTGTGACTAGTTTTGGAACTAATAATGTTTTTACAAACTTTACTGGCTTATTAAAAGCAACAATAGGTGTTACTTGTGTTGATATGTTTAAAAACAATACAAGTTTAAATGAATTGATTTTTTTAGAAGGTATATCTTCAATAGAAACTTCAGCATTCGAAGGTTGCACGGGTTTAACCTCAATCACAATTCCTGCAAGTGTAACAAGCATAGGTAGTAGAGCATTTTATGGTTGCACTGGACTAACAAGTATTGTTGTTGATTCAAAAAACACAGCTTATGACAGCAGAAACAATTGCAATGCTATAATAGAAACAGTAAGCAATAAACTTATTAAGGGTTGTAACAACTCAACCATTCCAAATGGTGTAACAAGCATAGATTACCAAGCATTCCAAGGTTGCACAGGTTTAACCTCAGTCACAGTTCCAAATGGTGTAACATCAATAGAATCATGTACTTTCTCTGGTTGTACTAGTTTGAGTTTGGTTACTATTCCAGTTAGTGTGACAACAATTGGAGGTGTGGCTTTCTCGAGTTATGGGGGATCTAACACTAATTTAACTTCAGTAACATATCAAGGAACAAAAGAACAATGGAATGCAATTACAAAAAACTTATCCATGGGGAATGATTGGAAAGCATTCACTAGCATCACAACAGTTCATTGCACTGATGGAGACATAGATTTAACTGCATAAATATTTCTCAAAAAACAGGTCTAGTTTTTGCTAGGTCTGTTTTTGTGTTTTTTAAATTGATTATCAAGCAAATTTTCGCTCTTTTTAAAAAAAATTAAAAAATCTTTTTTTTTGATATTGCATTTTGATAATGTGTATGTTATAATAACCGTGTAAAAGGGGAAATTTAAAATGTTGCTTGCAAATTTTTGGGAAGAACTTAGCGGTTTGTTTGTAAACATGCATTGGCTTGTCATTTTGTTGCTTTGCTTGGGTGTTATTTTTTGCATTATAGAGGCAGTTATTCCAGGCTTTGGTTTTTTTGGCATTTTGGGTGTTGTGTGTGAAATTGGCGGTGTTGTTGTTCATGCAATAATTTCAGGTTCGGCATTGCAAGTTTTCTTTTTAATTTTGATTGTTGTTCTTATAACTTTAATCATATTTTTGCTTTTTGTTAAATCGGCAAAAAGTGGTCTGCTTGCAAAAAGTGCAATTGTAGAAAACAAAACAGCACTTCCTAAAGACTTTAAAGAAAAAGCAGAGCAAGAACTTAATCATCTTGTTGGCAAAGAGGGTTTAGCTTTAACCGATTGCAGGCCTGTTGGAAAAATCAGAATTGAACAAAACACGTTTGAAGCGCAGGCAATTGGTTCAATCATTCAAAAAGGTGAAGTTGTTAAAGTTGTTTCAATTGAAGATGCAAGAATCATGATTGATAAATTATCTTATTAAACAAAAATTGGAGGGTTAAAATGTTAGATTTATTATTAGCAAGCACTGGCAGCATTATTTTATATGTTGCAATTGGAATTTTGGCAATTTTAATTGTTTTAATAATTGCATTGGTTCCAATCAAAACTTGGTTTATTGCACTTGTTTCTGGGTCACACGTGTCCATGACAAGGCTTATTGGTATGAAAATGAGAAGAATACCAGTTGCAATAATCATTGATGCATACATTATGGCAAGAAAGGCTGGCATTGATGTTGATGTTGTTTCTTTAGAAACTCATCACTTGGCTGGTGGCGATGTTAGAAAAGTTATTAATGCATTAATTGCTGCTCACAGTGCAAAAATTGATTTGGACATTGAAGAAGCAAAAGCAATTGACCTTGCTGGTCGTGATGTTGACCAAGCAATTCGTCAATCTGTAACACCAAAAGTTATAACAACAGACATGATTTCTGCTGTTGCTAAAGATGGTGTAGAGTTAAAAGTTAAAGTTAGAATCACCGTTAGAGCAAACATTGCAAAGTTTGTTGGTGGTGCTGGTGACGAAACAATTTTGGCTCGTGTTGGTGAAGGTATTGTAACAACTGTTGGTTCAGCAGAAACTCATGGTGAAGTGTTAGAAAACCCTGACTATATTTCTCAAAAAGTTATAGATAAAGGTTTGGACATTGGAACAAGTTACAAAATTTTATCAATTGACATAGCAGACATAGACGTTGGCAAAAACATTGGTGCAGAACTTAGAAAGCACGAAGCAGAAGCTAGAAAAGTTGTTGCTCAAGCCGAAGCCGAAGAACGTAGGGCAATGGCAGAAGCACACGAACAAGAAATGAAAGCAAAAACTCAACAAATGCAAGCTGTGTTAATTGCTGCAGAAGCAGAAGTTCCAAAAGCAATGGCAGAAGCAATAAAAGAAGGCAAATTGGGTGTTATGGATTATTATAAAATTCAAAACCTAAATGCAGACACTTCAATGCGCAAAGCAATTGCTGGCGAAACAAATTCAGACAATAATGATAACATTTAAAAATTTAATTAAGGAGGCAAGAATATGTTGTTGGTTGGTATAATTTTAATAGCAGTTCTTGCTTTTTTAGTTGTTTTGTTGGTTATTTATTTTGACCAAGTTAAAGAGTTTTTTGGCAAAAAGTTCAAAAAAAAGGAAGCATCAAAACCAAAAGAGCCAAGCCCAAAGGTCAACTATGAAGATTTTATTCCAATAAAAAATCAATATGAAGAACCAATAAAAGATTTGGCGCTAGAAGAGTTGCTTTATCAAAACACAGAGCAAACCACTCAAAATGATTATGCTCAACAAACTGTTCAAGAACCGGCAATGCCAGAAAAAATTGAAAACAACTACGATGATTATGATAGTTTGCAAGAACTTATAAACTTCAACAAAAAGAAAAACAACAAAACAATTTCACAAAAAATAAAAGAATTGCCACCCGAAGTTAAGGCATTGCTAATTGACAATGCTTTAAAAAAACGTGATGATGTTTAATTTTTATAAAAAAGGCAAAAATTGAGATAATTCAATTTTGCCTTTTTTTTGAATAAACTTTATCAGTTTTTTGCTCAAACTTATTCATCAAAAAAGTTATCTTTAGAAACTTCTTTTTTTATAATATCAATTGCTTTTGTTTCTAGTCTAGAAATATATGAGCGAGAAATTCCTAGTTTTTGAGCAACTTCTCGTTGTGTTAGGGCGGTTGTTCCGCCAATGCCGTATCGCATTTTAATTATTTCAGATTCTCTTGCATCCAGTTTTGAGTCAATAAGTCCATTAATTTTTTGTGTTATCACATTGTTTTCCACTTGGCTTAAAACATCTTCTTCGTCAGAGGGTATAATGTCTGCAAGTTCAATATCGTTGCCGTCTTTGTCTTGCCCCAAACTCTCATCTAAAGACATAACGTTTTTATGTTTTTTTGAAACTCTTAAAAGCATTAAAATTTCATTTTCTATGCATCGGGCTGCATATGTAGAAAGTTGTGTGCCCTTGCCATATTCAAACGTGTTTATGGCTTTAATTAAACCAATTGTTCCAACCGAAATCAAATCGTCGGCTTCGCTTGTTCCTGCATACTTTTTTACAATGTGTGCAACAAGTCTTAAGTTGTGATTAATAAGCTTATCTTTTGCATTTTTATCGCCTTGTTTATATTTTTCAAAATACTCTTTTTCTTCTTGCTCGGTTAGTGGTTGCGGAAACCCTTGTGCATTGTTTATAAACGAAGAAAACAACAGTATTTTATTCATAAAAATTATAAAATTTTCAATAACCATAAACACTTCCTTTTTTTTGCGTTTATGTATATATATGTTTGTATTTGACGAATTTTGCCATAAATTATAAAAAATTGTTAAAATTTGTAAATTTCAAGCAATATAATAAAATGTGGGAGAAATAACAAAATTTTTGTATAATTATTCAAAAATATTAATAAATATGTTGCAAAAATTAATTTTTTATTTTAAAATAAATAAAAATATAAATATCGGAGGGGTCAATGGATAAAGAAAAGTTTTTAAATTATGTCGAAAGCATTATTCTTCCGCTGTTTACAGGTTCTTCAATTGCCGGTGAAGAAGTGAGCAATGCGCGTGACAACGAAGTTGCTTTGGGTAATGGTGGAACTGTTTTAATAAAGCCAAACAAAAATGATGAATATCGTTTAATTTTAAAACGTAACCTTGCATTTAAGGCAACCGAAGTAACCCTTCTTAAGGCAATAATTGCCGAACTTGGCAATGTTTCAAACTTGGGTTTGTTGTTGCCTGACCAAAGTTATGCAAAAAGGTTAAACATGACCGCAATAGAAAAAGCAATTTGTGAGTCTGTTTCCGAAACAGCAAGCCAAACATTGTTAAACATTATAACAATTTTGGACACTTTTTCTAGCCGAACATATGAAGGCAAAAGAATTGACTTTGGTATTATAATAAACGAAAGTTTAGAATCAGAAAACAAACTTGAAAGAACTCACTACCAAAACATTTTTAAGTATGACTTTTTCGCTGTGCTTTCAAACGGAATTCAGTCTTGTGTTGAATTTGATAAAGACGGCTACTACATAGGCCATATGTCGCTTGAAAGAATGCGCTTTAAACCAACCATTTGTTCATATGACTACATCAGTTTTGCTAGATATTGCGATGCAAACAGAATTGGAGTTGTGCTAGACACAAATGGAGATATTTTAATTTTTAAAAACAGAAGTTTAATATATTCAAAAAAACGTGGTGTGTGGAACAGTTATTGCCATGATGAAATCATAGCTCTTCTTTCAAACCGCAGTTCTGCATCAATTAAAGAAGTTAGAAAATCTATATATTTTACCGCCCTAGACGTATCTTTTGCTGGAACAGGTGGGTGTTTGGCTTATTTAAACAAAGTGTCAACCGAACAGGCTTTGTCTCACATAGACATAGACGATATTTTAACAGAAAAACACTTTGAACTTAAAAAAATGCAATTGTTAGAATCCAACAAAAAGCGAAGCAAATCTGCAATTGATTATTCTAGCATGACCTATCAAGAATACGTAGATAAATACGAAAAACCTAAAACAAGTTGTTTAAAACAAACCATTGCAGGCAGAAAATTTCACGAATTAAACAGAAAACTCAGAGAAGAGTTGGCAAGCATAGATGGCGCAACAATCGTTGACTACGACGGAACAATCATTGCATGCGGAGCAATTGTTAGAATAGAAGCAGGCAGCATGAGTGGTGGACGTCTTGCCGCAACAAACACTCTTGCAAAATATGGTGTTGCTGTTAAAATTTCGCAGGATGGAATAATGCAAGCATTCATGCCCGATAAAAAATCAGGGAAAATCATTCCTATTTTCACAGTTGGCTAAATTTATCAATTCTTTGTTTTTATCACTTTTAAAAATCTCAGATATATATTTGAGATTTTTTAATTTTTAAATGTCAGAACAGCATTTTGTTGTTCAATCTTAAATGATTATTTGACTTTATTTTTTTTAATTGGTATAAATGTTTCTATGATAATAAAAAGTGCAGAATATTTAACAAGTGTTGTTGAAAAAAC
This sequence comes from uncultured Lachnospiraceae bacterium, assembly GCA_964600435.1. GTDB lineage: Bacteria > Bacillota > Clostridia > Christensenellales > UBA1242 > HGM11367. The sequence goes on along the minus strand of CAZRJB010000004.1, from coordinate 53,496 downwards.
AAAAATTTTAAAAGACGGAACAGATTTTGCCTTTGTTGGCAGAAGCAATGTTGGAAAAAGTAGTTTAATTAACAGTCTTGTTGGGCAAAAAAAGTTGTGCAAAACAAGTTCTTTGCCTGGCAGAACTCGAATGATTAATTATTTTTTAATTAACAATGCCTTCAGGTTTGTAGATTTGCCAGGTTATGGCTATGCTCAGGCTGGCAAACAAAACAAATTGATTTGGGCAAACATAATGGAAGAATATCTTGCAAACTCTAGTTGCTTAAAAAGAGTTTTTTTGTTGGTGGACATTCGCCATAAACCTTCAGAACTAGATGTTAAAATGTTAAAATATCTGTTTTACTATCAAATTCCAACCACTGTTGTTGCAACAAAGTGTGATAAAATTCCAAAATCAAAAATAAGTGCATATGTTCAAGTTATTGCAAATTGCTTAAACTTGGGCAAAGACAACATTGTTCCATATAGCAGTGAAACACATGCAGGCAAAGATGTTTTGTTAAACATTTTGGATGAAGCAATAAACAACTGACATTTTTATACAAATAAATTTTAAAAAAGTAATTAGGTTTAAAAAAATATTTGCCATGGCAACACATGATGTTGTATACTTAAAAAAGAATTAAATAGGAGAATTATATGCAAAACGAAGAACAAGTAGAAGAATTAGAACTGTTTTATGCAGAAGACTTAGACAAGGCTTTTAACCATCTTCTTGATGAATATCAAGTTATTAGGGCAGGAAGAGCAAACCCACACATCTTAGACAAGGTAATGGTGGAGTACTATGGTGTTATGACCCCTATAAACCAAATGGCAAACATCCAAGTTCCAGAAGCAAGAATGATTGTTGTTAGTGTGTGGGACAATTCTCAGTTGAAAAATGTTGTTAAAGCAATTTCAATGGCAGACCTTGGTGTTAACCCAACAGATGACGGCAAAGTTATAAGGTTGGTTTTCCCACCATTAACAGAGGAACGTAGGCGTGATTTGGTTAAACAAGTTAAAAAATTGTTGGAAGAAACAAAAGTTGTAATGCGTAACGCTAGAAGAGATGTTTTAGAAAAATTTAAGTCTTTCAAAAAAGATGGAAAAATATCAGAAGACGAATATGCTGGTTTAGAACAAGATGTTCAAAAAAACTTAGACAACATGTGTGCAAAGGCAGATAAGGCATCTCAAGACAAAGAAAAAGAAATAATGGAAATATAATGCAAGAGTATATTGGTGAAAAATTAGATGTTGTTGTTAATAAATTGATTTCTAAAGGCATTAAATATAAAGTGGTAGACAACAATTTTAGCATTGTTGGCGACCAAAAACTTGTTACAAATGTTTACACTAAAGACAACACGGTTATTATTATAACAGGCAGTTTTATTTTTGATGTGAGGAATGTAAAAAATGAACAATAACAACAAACTTGAACATCTTGCCATAATAATGGATGGAAATGGTCGTTGGGCAACAAAAAAAGGAAAACCTCGTTTGTATGGTCACAAAGCGGGCATTGAGAGTTTAAAAAAAACCATTAAGGCATGCATGGAGCTAAACATAAATATATTATCAGTTTTTGCTTTTTCAACAGAAAATTGGTCAAGGCCTAAAGAAGAAGTTGATGGCATTATGCAATTAATAACAGATTTTTGCGAATCAAATTCAACATATGCAATTGATAACAACATCAAAATTGTTACAATGGGCGATTTATCAAAATTGCCACAAAAATTGCAACAATCTTTATCAGATGTCAAAGAAAAAACAAAAAATAATAAGGGCTTAATTTTAAACATTGGGCTTAACTATGGTGCAAGAGCGGAAATAGTTAGAGCGGTAAATCTTATGCTTGCCAACAATGTTAAAATTTGTGACGAAAACACTTTAAAAAGTTATCTTTACACATCTGACCTTCCTGACCCAGATTTAATTATTAGGGCAAGTGGAGAAAACAGGTTGTCAAACTTTATGCTTTTTCAATGCGCATATAGCGAGTTGTTTTTTCCAAAAATCAATTGGCCAGATTTTAACAAAAAAGTTATTCAAAAGGCAATAAAAGTTTATAAAAAAAGAAATAGAAGATTTGGTGGTTTAAAAAACCAATAACTAGGAGAAAAAAATGAAACAAAGAGTTTTAACGGGTGCTGCACTTACAGCGTTTATGATTTTGTTGTTCTTTTCAAGAATGCTAACACCTTACATTTTTGATGCATTTATCATCTACATTGCAGTTGTAGGTGGGTTAGAAATGTCGGATATGTTTGCAAGGTTTAATTTCTATAATTCAAAAATTGCAATCATCGTATATCCATTTTTGGCATATATTTTGTTTAAATTATGTGTGTATTTTACTTTGCCAGTATATTTAATTTTTGTTTTAGAATTTACATTGGTAATGCTAATTGGTTTAACAATATTCTTGGTTTGTTTGTTAGCAAAAAAACATAGCGATAACGAAATAAAAACAAGAAAATTAAACTGCACACTTTTTCAATTTTCGCTTTTTAAAGGTTTTCAGTCTTTGTTGGCAATTGTTTATCCAGCATTCATAATATCTTTGTTGTTCTTTATAAACAACCTAGATGGCATGTTATACGAATTTACAACAATTGGTAGCGATTCATATTCAGTTTCTTTGTTTATGTTGGCATACACATTTATTGTTCCAATTTTTGTTGACACTTTTGCAATGTTTACTGGTTCAATTTTTAAAGGCAAAAAACTTTGTGAAAAAATTAGCCCTAACAAAACCATTTCTGGTGCAATTGGTGGCTTTGTGTGGGGAACAATTTCTGCTGTTTCATTATTCTATATTTTTAATTCAATTGAGCAGTTCAGATTGGTATTTATTGCAATCAATTTAACTTGGTGGAAAGTTTTGATTGTTGGAATAATTTCTTCAATATTGTGTCAGTTAGGCGATTTGTTGGAAAGTTTTATTAAAAGAAAAGCAAATGTTAAAGATAGCGGAGATTTTCTTCCGGGACATGGCGGCATTTTAGACAGGCTAGATAGTCACATTGCCAACATTTTAACAACTTTTGTTTTTATGATGATAATTTTATTAGTATAAAAGGAGATTGTTTATGTTGCTTACATCATTTGGTTCAATAATGATGAATGTTTTGTATATTGTTATTGCCATTGTTGTTTTGTTAACCATGGTTTTAATTCACGAATTGGGTCACTATGTTGCAGGAAGAATTCTAGGTTTTAAAATAACAGAATTTTCTATTGGTTTTGGCAAAGTGTTATGGCAAAAAACAAACAAACGTGGTGAAAAAATATCGTTAAGACTTTTTCCTTTGGGTGGATTTTGTGCTTTTTATGGCGAAGAAGATGGCGAAGAAGAACAAGAATCAAACAATAAAAACATTGTAGACGTAAAACCAGTTGAAAGCAACAAAGCAGAGGATTCTGAACAAAGCAACTCAATTGTTTCAGAAGAAGATAAGTTTGATAAACAACTTAAAGAAAGTTTAGACAAAGGCAAATTTAACAGTCAAAAACCTTGGAAAAGAATAATTGTTTTTTTAGCCGGAGTAACATTTAATTTTCTTTCAGCATTCATTTTTTCAATTATTTTTTTAGCAGTTGGGGCATATGATGGCTATTCATTTTCGCCAACAGCAGGCACAACTGTTAAGCTTTATAGCGCAACAAACATAGAGCAAGAAATTGGAACATTGCAAGACAACACAGTTGTTTATGCAATAAACGGAACAGAAATAAACTATGTAGGTCAACAGGTGTTTGGGACTCTTGTTGTTGCAGAAGATAACACAATAACTTTAACAATAGATTTGGCAGGCGAAAAAACAGATGTTGTTATAAAAAAAGAACATAAAGATTCAGAAGGCAACGACATTTTTGGCATTAATTATGCTACAATAAGAATTGACTACAATTTTGGTGATGTGTTGCGAGACTTTGTTCCGTTCACGCTTAAAATATCAGTTTTAATTCTAGAAGCATTCTGGAGTATAATAACTGGAAAAGTTGCATTAAATCAGTTGGGAGGTCCAATTTCAACCATTTCTCAAATGACTCAAGTTGCATCATATGGTCTTGCAAATTTCTTATATTTGTTGCCACTTCTTTCAGCAAATTTGGCAATTTTTAACATTTTGCCAATTCCTGGGCTAGATGGTGCTCATGTTGTTTTCACAACAATTGAGTGGATAAGGGGCAAACCTATAAAACGTGATGTTGAAAATGCAATTCACGGGTGGGGTATAATTTGCTTGTTTGCATTTGTTATAATAATTGATATTATTCATTTAATTGCCGCATAATGGCATAGTTGTGTGTTAATATATTTATGGAGAAACAAAAGAAAATGGATTTTTTAAATTTACTTTCAAAAAAATTAAATGGGAAATACGATTTTTTAAAAGTTCTGAAAGTGGTTTACAACACCACTTTTTCTTTATGCCACATAAATTTTATATATCCTGAAAATGTCCCAAATTTAACCGATAGTCAAAAAACTGAAATAAAAAATGCCGTTTTGGAAATTTTATACATAAAAGGCAAACTAGATTGCAAGTTTAACAAGAGTTACTTGGATAAAAGCATTATCATAACAAAAATACAAGAATTTTTTAAGTTGAACTATGATAGCATTAGTTCATGTATTGATATTTCAAACATAAAATATTGCCGAAATGCTTTGGCTGTTGAACTTAATTTTGTTTTAAACAAATCTTTGTATAAATATTTTAAAGAAAATGCCATTGCAGAAGTTCTTAAGTCTTTTTTGTTGGAAAATTTTTGTGGGGATTTTGTTGTTGGTTTAACTGAAAACAACAACGAAGACTTTAACGAAAACTTGGAAAATCGTGCTCAAGAAATTCAATCCAGCATTCAAGCATCTGTTAAAACTCCCAGATATAAAGTTGAAAATGTGAATCAAATTTTTGGCTCAGAAATTATGCCAATGCCTGAGTATATTGGTAATTTAAAGTCTGAAAAAATGTCAGTTATTTTATCTGGATTTGTTTCTGGATTAGAACAAAAAGAATTTTTGCCACGAAAGAATAAGTTAAAAGGCATTGACGAAAAACGTAAAATGTACAAATTTAAACTGGATGATGGCACTGCATCTGTTAATTGTGTCCATTTTTGTACAAAGGTATCCGAAAAGCATTTTGTTTTGGTTGAGGAAGGTTGCCAGGTTTTATGTTTGGGTGATTTTGTTAAACGTGACTCGGATGACATGCAATATATGATAAAGTCAATGGCATTGTGTAATAAGTCAGAAGAAGTTATTAAGCAAGATATCACTGAAGAAAATGAGGTTGTTGAAGGATATAAATATGTTTTTCCAACACGATACACTCGAATGGTTCAAGATAATCTTTTTGACACAAAAAAAGATTATCCTGATTATATAAAAAACAACACTTTTGTGGTGTTTGATGTTGAAACAACAGGGCTGGTTCCGGACAAAAACGAAATTACAGAAATAGGTGCAGTTAAAATTGTAAATGGTGAAATTGTTGAAAGATTTCAAACTTTGTGCAAGCCTAATCAAATAATATCAAAAGAAATTACTTCATTAACAGGAATAACCAACGAGATGGTTGAAAACGAACGCCCTCCAGAAGAGATTATTGAAGACTTTTTATTTTTTGCAAAAGACAGCATAATGGTTGGTTACAATGTAGATTTTGACTATCAATTTATTCAATTCGCAGCAAAGAAAAAAGATAAATTTTTCAACAATGAATTTAGAGATTGCATGGGTGATGCAAAAAACAAACTTTTTTTGTCAAATTATAAACTTAAAACTGTTGTTGAGCATTTGGGGGTTACATTGAACAATGCACATAGAGCATTATATGATGCAACTGCAACCGCTGAAGTGTTTTTGAAATTAAGTTTAATGTAAAAATGTTTTAATATTTTTGTTAAAACTGTTGATTTATTTAAAATTTGGTGATACAATAATCATACATACTAGGTTAGGCGTGGGCAAGTTTTTTGCCCACGCTTAATTTAAGGAATGAATAAAAGGAGAAAATATGGCAAGCAAAGTAATTGATAGATGTAACAACAAAATTGTTCCAATAATAAACAACCTAGGCTATGATGTTTTGGAAGTTGAGTATGCTAAAAAGGTCGATGGAATGAATTTAACTTTTTTTATTGACAAACCAAACGGAATAACAATTGAAGATTGTGAAAAAGTCAACAATGCAATTTCAGATGTTTTGGATGAAATTAATGTTTCAGATGACGCACCATACATTTTAAATGTCAGTTCTGCTGGGCTTGATCGTCCAATTAAAAATGAAAAAGATTTTGTTCGAAACAAAGGTAAACAAGTTGAAATAAAACTTTATGTTCCAGAAAACAACCAAAAAGTGTTTGTTGGTGAGTTGATTGGCTTTAGTGATTTGGGTTACACAATAAAAAATTCTGCCGGCGAAGAACATTTTTTTGAAAAGTCAAAGGTTGCAATTTGCTTACCTGTTTTAGATATTTAAGGAGAAATAAAAATGATTAATAAAGACTTTTTTCAAGCATTAGAAGATCTTGAACGTGAAAAAAACATCAATTCAGAACAATTTATAGCATCTTTAGAATCTGCTTTAACTTCTGCATATAAAAAAGTGTATGGAGAGGCAAAATCTGCCTTGGTAAAACTTAATCCAGAAAAGGCAACAATTAAAATATATAGTTATAAAACAGTTGTTGAACAAGTTGAAGATTCAGATAAAGAAATAAGTTTAGAAGAAGCAAAACAAATCAAAAAATCTTATGCTGTTGGAGATGTTGTAACACAAGAAGTTAGCACAAAAGAATTTGGGCGTATTGCTGCTCAAACAGCAAAACAAGTTGTAATGCAAAAACTAAAAGAATTAGAACGTGAACAAGCATTAAGCGAAATTTCTGAAAAAGAAGATGAACTTATTACAACAATTGTAAAAAGAGTAGAAAACAAAACTGTTTATGTTCAATTGGCTGGTTCAAACATGGAGGGTGTAATGCTTGAAAACGACCAAATCCCTGGAGAACATTATGGCATTGGACAAAGAATTAAAGTATATGTTAAAAAAATAAAAGATTCTTATAAAGGTCCACAAATTCAAGTTTCAAGAGCAAACAATGGTTTTGTTAAAAAACTTTTTGAAATTGAAATTCCAGAAGTTGCAAGTGGTGATGTAGAAATTAAAAGCATTGCTAGAGATGCAGGCAACAGATGTAAAGTTGCAATTTTAAGCACAAAGCCACACATTGATGCACTTGGCGCATGTGTTGGAAACAGAGGTGTTAGAATTAACACAATAATGGGCGAACTTAATGGCGAAAAAATTGATTTAGTTCCATACACAGAAGACCCATTAGAATATATAGCAAAAGCATTGTCGCCAGCAGAAGTTATTTCTGTTGAAATAAACGAAAGCTTAAAGGCATCTCAAGTTATTGTTACAGACGATAAACTTTCTTTGGCAATTGGTAAACAAGGGCAAAATGTTAGGCTTGCAGCAAGGTTAACTGGCTGGAAAATTGATGTTAAACCTAGCAGCAAAGTTTCTGAACAAAAAGCAGATATTCCAGAATACGAAATTACTGACTTAGAAGATGAAGAAGATGATGCTTTTGCAGATTTAGAAGATATAACAGAATAAGGAGTTTGTTAATGAAACAAGAAGTTAATCGTATCTGTTTTATATGCAGAAACAGTCACAACAAACAAGATATGATTAGGTTGGTTAAAACTTCTAGTGGAGAAATTTTAATTGACAAAACTGGCAAGGCAAACGGGCGTGGGGCATACATTTGCAAAGACCCAAATTGTATAGAACAAGTTAAAAAACAAAAAGTTTTATATCGCGCATTCAAGTGTGAATTTCCACCCGTGGTGTACAAAAAATTGTGTGAGGAATTAATTGATAAATAATATAGCAAAAGTTAAAGGATATGTTGGAATTGCAACTCGTGGCAACTATACAATTATTGGTGCGGACTTGTTAAAAAACTATAATCATAAATTGTTTTTGGCTTTATATAGAGAAGATAGTTGCAAAACAATAAACAAAGTTTTAGAAAAGTTGAAAGAAAGGCAAATTCCATGCATAAAATTAACTGTTGAAGATTTTAACTCAATTTCAGGGCTAAACAATTGCAAAATTCTTGCAATAAAAAATAAAGGTTTGGCAGAACAAATTATAAATTTATTAAACTAAAAGATGTTATTGCATAATTGAACATATTAAGGAGTAAATTAGTGTCTAACGAAAAAACAAATGGATTAAGTAATCTAAAAAATATTCATAGAATTCAAAAAGAAGGAGTTTTGCAAGAACTCTTGCGTGATTTGCGTTCAACAAAAAATCAATTGGAGATGTTATTAAAAAACACATCCCAGTTTAAATCTGCAAAAAAACTTGAAAAAGAGTCAAGTCAGCAAGAAAAAGTTGATGTTGAAACTAGCAAAAAGAATGTTTTAGAAGAAAAATCCAACTTAGAAAAATTTGAAAATCAAAGCATAGAGAATAAAAATGTTGTTTATAACAAAGACCATAAACAGCCAGACGGGAGGCGTCAATTTGGTGGGCGTCAGTTTGATAATAATCGTCAAAACAACAAAGAACAGCGTCCTTTTGGCAACAAACAATTTAATGGGCAAAGGCAGTTTGGAAGCAACAGCAGTCAACAGCGCTTTGGTGAAAGGTTTAACAAAAATGGGCAAAAACCAGCAGGGCAAAGGCCTTCAAATGGGTTTGCATCTAGCAAAGCAAATGCGTTTAAAAGTTTTGCTCAACCACTAGAAAGTTCAAAAGTTTTGGCAGGTCCTGAAAAAACATTTGCTGGTAAAAAAACACCAACAAAAAATCAGTATGAAGAAAAGAAACAAATGAGCAAAAAGTCGCTAATGAAACGAGGATACATTTCTAATGATTACAATGAAGATATTGATGGCGTTAGAATGGGCTCAAGAAAATTAGTTAAAACAAAAAAGAAAGAGAATGCTTCATTTGTTGCTCCTGCAATAGAAAATGCAATAATTACATCTGAAACTGTAACAGTTAAAACATTATCTGAAAAAACTGGTAAACCCGTTACTGAAATAATTAAAAAATTAATGTTGCTGGGTATTATGGCAACAATAAACAGTTCTATTGATTTTACAACAGCAGAACTTGTTTCGGAAGAGTTGGGTGTAAAACTTGAGCAAAAAATTGAAAAAACATACGAAGAAAAACTTGAAGAACAAACAAGAGAAATTGGTAAAAATGCAATTTCAAGGCCACCGGTTGTAACTGTAATGGGGCACGTTGACCACGGAAAAACTTCACTTTTGGATGCTGTTAGAAAAACAAATGTTGTTAGCGGTGAGGCTGGCGGAATAACTCAAAAAATTGGTGCTTATCAAGTCACATGGAATGACCAAAAAATTACATTTATAGACACTCCAGGTCATGCTGCATTTACTGCAATGCGTGCTAGGGGTGCAAAGGTTACCGACATAGCAATTTTGGTTGTTGCGGCAGATGATGGAATTATGCCACAAACCATTGAAGCAATAAATCACATAAAAGCAGCAAATTGCCCAATGATTGTTGCAATCAACAAAATGGACAAGCCAGAAGCAAATCCAGATAGGGTAAAACAACAATTGGCAGAAAATGGCGTGCTTCCTGAAGAATGGGGCGGTGACACAATTTTGGTTCCAATTTCTGCTAAGCAAGGCATTGGAATAGATAAACTTCTAGAAACTGTTCTTTTGGTGTCTGAAATGCAAGAATTAAAAGCTGATCCTAACCAAATGGCAGTTGGTGTTGTTATTGAGGCAGAACTTGACAAAAACAGAGGTCCAATTGCAACTGTTTTGGTTCAAAATGGCACATTAAAAATTGGTGATAGTGTTATGAGCGGAATAACATATGGAAAAGTTAGAGCAATGTTTGATGAAAATGGAAAACAACTTAAATCTGTTCCTCCAAGCACTCCAGTTGCCGTGTTAGGTTTAGATGCAGTTCCAAACGCTGGTGACCAAGTTTATGCAATTGACGAAAAAATGTCAAAGCAAGTTATTCAAGAACGTATTAACAAAATAAAAGAAGAAAGAGCAAACTCAACATCTGGTGTTTCTTTAGATGACTTTATGGATAGGGTTAATGAGGGCAAATTGAAAACGCTTAACATTATCATAAAGGCAGATGTTCAAGGTTCGGTTGAGGCTTTAAAACAAACATTAACATCAATAAAAAATGAAGAAGCAAAAGTTGTATGCATTCATAGCGGAGCAGGTCATGTTACAGAGTCTGACATAATTTTGGCTGGTGCAAGTGATGCTGTTATTATTAATTTTAACTTAAAACTGCCAGGAAAAATTGAGCAATTTGCAGAAAATCAAAGAGTTCAAATTAAATCATATAAGGTTATATATGAATGTGTTGATGAAATAACAAAATCATTAAATGGTATGCTTTCTGTTAAATATGAAAACAAAGTTATTGGACATTCAGAAGTTAGGTTAATGTTTAAATTGTCTTCTGCTGGAATTGTCTGTGGTTCTTATGTTAAAGATGGAAAAGTTACAAGAAATTCATATGTAAATGTGTTTCGCGGAGATGAAAAAATTTTAGAAACTCAAGTTGAAGCATTAAAAATTCAAAAAGATGATAAATCAGAAGTTAACTATGGTTACGAGTGTGGAATAAAACTTAAAGATAGCACTGGTGTTCAAGTTGGTGATATTTTTGAAATATATGAAAAGGTAGAAATAAAAAGGGGTTAACATGGGAAATATTCGTCAAGAGCGAACAAATATGGAAATTGCTAAGGCTTTGGTTGTTATTTTGCGTGAAAAAGTTAATGACCCAAGGCTTCAGGGGTGTTTTATAACCATCTCTAGTGTAAATACTTCTGTTGATTTTAGATATTGCAAGGTGTATTTTAGTTGTTTAAATGGTAACAAGACAGAAATCCAAAAACTGTTGCAAAAAATTGAAGGTCATATAAAAAAAGAACTTTTAAAAATGGTAAAACTTCCATATGCTCCCGAACTTGAATTTATTATTGATTTGGGCGAAGAAAACAGCGAAAGAATAGATTCAATTTTAAAAAAATTAAATATTCCAAAAGATTAAATTAGTTTAGGAATTTAAAATGAAGAAGATAATTAAAAAATTAAAAAATAGCAAAAGAGTAGCAATATTTGCGCATATGTCACCAGATCCGGATTGTTTGAGCAGTATGGCTGCTCTTTCTTGCATTTTGAGACAATTGAACAAAAAAACAAAAATGTTTGTCGATTGCAAAAAATTAGATGACGATTTAAACGAGTTGTATGCTTTTTCTGAAGAGATTAATGGCGATTTTAATTCTGCAGATTTTGACACAGTTGTTGTGGTAGATGTTGGAAAAGGAAAACTCCTTGGAAAATATTCAGAGCAAGTTTTACAATTTTCAAACACTATTGTTATAGATCATCATTCATCAAGAGATTTAATTGGCTCAGAAACATATGTAGATGACAAAATGTCAAGTTGTAGCGAAATTATATTTAGTCTTGCAAAAAATATAGGTGTAACAATATCGCCAGAAATAGCAACTTTGATATATGCTGGGGTTGTCGGAGACACAAACTGTTTTTTAAATGATAACACAACAGAGAATTCATTTTTTGTTGCTAGAGAATGCCTAGTTTTGGGCGCTGACAATTGTAAGGTTAATTTTCTTATTCAAAAACATCAAACAAGTCAACAAATAAAACTAAAACAAGTTGGTTATCAAAATATGGTAATTAAAAATAGAATTGCCTATATGATTTTTACAAAAAAAATGTTTAAGGAAGCAGGGGTTGACGATTGCCCTAGTTTTGTTAATGAGTTATTAAACATTGACAATAATTTGTTTGCTTTTGTTATAAAACAAAAAGAAAAAAATGTTTACACTGTGTCGTTGCGATGCAAAGAAGGTTATGATGTTTCTTCAGTGGCAAAAATAGTTGACGGTGGAGGGCACAAGCAGGCATCTGGTGGAATGTTTATTGGCGCACCTGTAAAGCATGCTAAAATAATTTTTGAAGAATGTTTAAAACAAATAAAGGAATAATATGTTTGATAAAAATGCAATAATTAATTTAAACAAACCAACAGGTATGTCGTCTTTTTTGGCAGTAAAAAAAGTTGCTAGAGCACTAGGCATAAAAAAAGCAGGGCACATGGGAACATTGGACCCATATGGAACAGGTGTTTTGCTTGTTGGTGTGAATAAAGGAACAAAACTTTTCGAAGAATATCTTAATAAGAATAAAACCTATGTGGCTGTTTTTCATTTTGGCTACGAAACCGACACTTTGGATAGTGAAGGTGTTGTTGTGAACAGCAATGATGTTGTTGTAACTCCTGAACTAATAAATCAACACATTAATAAGTTTATAGGAAAACAAAATCAAATGCCACCACTTTATTCCGCAAAAAAGGTTGATGGCAAAAAAGCATGTGATGTTGCAAGGCAAGGTGGAGATTTAAAATTGTTGCCAAAAGAAATTGAAGTTTATAATTTAAAACTTGTTAGGTGTTTTGAAAACAATAATTTTCAGTTTGAAATCACATGTTCAAGTGGTACATATATAAGAAGCTTGTGTAGAGATTTGGCACACAGTATGTCAACATATGGTACAATGGTTAGTATTATACGTACAAAATGTTGCAATTTTAACATTTTAGATTCTTGTACTTTAGAAGATGTTGAAAATGGCAACTTTAGTTTTTTAGAAGTATAAAAAGGAAATTATAAACATGGAAAACATAATCAGATTTGGTCCGTCAGGCAACAGTAAAATATTTTACGACCATGGTTATTCAAAAAGCATTGATGCGCCAAAGTTTTGTTCAGAAAATGGACTTTTGGCTTATGAATACTCTTTTGGCCGAGGGTTTACAATGTCGGAAGAAACCGCAAAAGTTTTAGGTGAAAATGCTCAAAAGTATGGTGTTTTGGTTAGTGTTCATGCACCATATTACATAAATTTGGCAAATCCTGACCAAAGCATGGCACAAAAATCTTTTGAATATATAAAAAACAGTTTAAAATATTTGCATTTAATGGGTGGCAGAGATTTGGTTGTTCATCTTGCTTCTTGTGGCAAACTTGATAGAAACCAAGCGTTGGTGCTAACATATAAAAGACTGGACGAGTGTTTGCAAATTATTTATGATAATAATTTAAATTATGCTAATGTTTGTCCAGAAACAATGGGTAAGTTTATGCAAATTGGAACATATAAGGAAATTATTAATTTTTGCACAAAAGATAAAATTCTTGTTCCAACATTTGATTTTGGACATATTAATTGTGTTATGCAGGGTGGTTTAAAAACTGCTGACGACTACAAAAGAATTTTTGACTATTCTTTTGAAAAATTAGGTGAGAATAAAACTAAGAATTGCCATATTCATTTTAGCAAAATAGAATTTTCTACCAAGGGAGAAATAAAGCACTTAAATTTAGATGATTCAATTTATGGCCCAGAGTTTGAGCCTTTGGTTAAAGTTATTAAGGAATATTCTTTAACTCCCACCATTATTAGCGAATCTAAAGAGAAAATGATGGAAGATGCAATCAAACTAAAGGAGCTTTATGATTTCAGTTAACAAAATCCGCAACGATGTTTGTGACGAAAACACATATGTTGTTTTTAATGATATGTTGGATGCAGTTGTTATTGACCCTGGTTCAAATTATATATCTATAGAGAATGCTTTAAAAAACTTAAAAGTTCATGCTGTTTTGTTAACTCATGGGCATTTTGACCATGCTTTATCTTGCAAAAAATTGCAAAACTTAGGCTATAAAATTTATGTTTCAACTTTAGACTCTGAAATGTGTGAAAACAATATTTATAATAGCTCAAAAGATTTTGGTGTGGAGTTTGAAAACTTTGTTCCAGATGTTGTTTTTGATGCAATCAAAGTTTCTGAATTTGTTTTTGGTTCTTTGTGTGTTAAAGTTGTTGCAACACCTGGACACACAAAAGGTGGAGTCTCTTACATTGTTGAAAACAATCTATTTGCTGGAGATACTCTTTTTGAGCATGGTTATGGCAGAACGGATTTGTATGGTGGAAATTTTAGAGACATTCTTTCTAGCATAAAAACGTTAAGGCGTTATACAAAAGATGGTTTTGTTCTGTTTTCTGGGCATGATTACTAAAAAATAGTAGACATATTTTAATTTATGTGATATTATAAACTGAACATTTAAATTTGGTTTGTTAATGCAAACAAAATGTGTTTTGAAAAATGGTTAATGTTTGACCATTTAATTAATTTAGAAAAAAATAAGGAGTAGTATTTAATGATAACAGCAGGTGATTTTAGAAAAGGTGTAACTTTTGAATATGAAGGAAACGTTTTTGTGGTTGTAGAGTTTTTGCATGTTAAACCAGGAAAGGGTTCTCCATTTGTTAGAACAACAATAAAAAACGTTGTAACAGGACAAGTTTTGGAAAGAACTTTCAACCCAACAGACAAATTCCAAGTTGCAGTTATAGAAAGAAAAGAAATGCAATATTTATATAACGAAGGTGACTTGTATTATTTTATGGATTTAGAAACATACGACCAAATTCCTTTAAACAAGTCTCAAGTTGAAGGTGCTATGAATTTCATGAAAGAAAACATGAATGCAACAATTCAATTCTATAAAGGCAATGCGTTCAGTGTTTTGCCTCCAACATTTGTAGAACTTCAAGTTACTGAAACAGAACCAGGAATTCAAGGTGACACATCAAAAGCAGGTTATAAACCTGCAAAACTTGAAACAGGGTACGAAATCAGAGTTCCTTTGTTTGTTAACCAAGGTGAAATAATAAGAATCGACACACGAGACGGTTCATATATGGAAAGAATTAAATAAAATCAAGGCTTATAGTTACAAAACTTCAAATTGGTTTTGTTTAGATTTAATAATGCAAAAAAAAGAGTTCAAACTCTTTTTTTATGGTGCACAAGCAGATATTGCTTGTGTCATTTTTTTTGTATTTTTGTTGAATAAGTATTTTGTCTAAAAGTAGCAGTATAAATATTAAAAAAGGGAAAATCATGTTAAAAGATATTGTAACCAACAGCATATATAATGCGCTTTTTGCAAAAATGTCAGAATCTGAAGTTAATGAGATTCGATTTAGAAAAGATAAGCCAATTTGTGTTATTTGTAACACTAAAATATATTATTTAAGCAATAATGGGATATGTTCAAACATATCTCAGGCTATTTTTGCGGATGCAGATTTAATTAATGACATTGTTTTTAGAGCAAGCAATTTTTCAATATATTCAGTTAACGAACAAATAAAAAAAGGGTTTTTAATGGTTGACGGTGGTATAAGGATTGGAATATGTGGAGAGGTTGTTTTGGATGGTGATGTCAAAACAATAAAAAACTTTACATCCGTTTGCATTAGAATACCGCATGCAATAAGAAATGTTTCATTGCCAATTTTTGATGATGTGTTAAATAATGGCGAGATTAATAACACACTAATAATTTCTCCGCCAGGTGCAGGAAAAACAACAATGCTAAGAGATTTAATTTTTCAATTTTCTAACCATAACTACCCATATAACATTTTTATTGCTGATGAACGTGGTGAAATAACATGTGGCAATGAATCTAACTTTATTGGTAGTAATTTTTATGATTCTATATCGTTTTTAAACAAGAAAGAATCTTTTTTATTGGGAATAAGGAGCATGTCACCTGACATAATTGTTACAGACGAGTTAGGTGATGCTGAAGACTTTAAAGCCATTGAGTATGCTGTGACATGTGGTGTTAAAATTATTGCAACAATGCATGCTTTGGGAATTGAAGATTTGAAACAAAAAAATGCATTTAAAAACATGTTAGAACAAAAAGTTTTTAAAAGGATAATTGTTTTATCAAAAGAAAATGGGGTTGGTACAATTTCAGGAGTTTATAGAGAAAATTTAACTAGAATTTATGGAGCAAGATTATGAAATTGGTTTTGATAATTCTTTTGGTTATTCTGTGTGGTGCTGTGGGGTTTGGAGTGAGTAACACATACAAGCAACACAGAAATTTCTTTTTTACATATTTGGAGTTTTTGGAAATGTTGAAATCTGAAATAGGCTTTTCAGCAAACAAACTCAACGATATTTTAAAAGTATCAATAGAAAACATTAACAACAAGGATTTTGTTACATTGTTAAAAAACTATCAGTTGGTAATTAATGGCAAACAAGAATTAAAACGAGATGAGCTGTTTAAAAACATTAAGATATTAAATGAAAAAGAAAAAAATGATATTTATAGTTTTTTTAAAAATTTGGGCAAAACGGATGTTTTTAATCAGGTTGAAATAATAAATGGAAGAATGGAAGTTGTTAAAAATTATTGCCAAAAGTTAAAGTCTGATTGCGAAAAATATTGTCCGCTTTACACAAAGTTGGGAATTTTGGCGGGTTTGTTTTTGGCTTTAATTATTATCTAAATAAGGGGATTGGTTGTTATGGGGGTCGATTTAATTATTAAAATTGCAGGAATTGGTTTGTTAACAGCAGTCATATCACAAGTTTTAAAACATTCTGGTAAAGATGATATGGCAACATTTGCAACACTTGCGGGAGTGGTTGTTGTGTTGATGATGGTACTAGATATTGTGGCGCAATTGTTTGAATCGGTTAAAACCATGTTTGGTTTGTGAGGTGTTTGCCGTGACTGAATTATTTAAAATTGTTGGCATTGGTTTTTTAACTCTAATTGCATATTTAATAATAAAACCTTTAAAGCCAGAGCTTGCTATTTTGGTTAGTGTTGTTGGGTCCATAATTGTTTTGCTTTCTTGTGTGGACGGGCTTATGGACGTTGTTAGCACAATGACTGAGTTTGCGCAAAAAACAGGTTTAAACACAGGGCTGTTTGGGTGCATTTTAAAAATTATTGGCGTTGGTTATGTTATTGAATTTTCTTCAAGTGTTTGTTCTAGTGCTGGCAACTCTAACATTGCAGATGTTATTAATTTGGCTGGAAAAATTACAATTTTGGTTTTGAGTTTGCCAATTATAAAAAGTCTGATTGATATAATAATGGAAATTTTACCATAGGGGATTTTCTTTGAAAAAGGCATTATATTTCTTCTTAGTTTTTTTTGTGTTTATCTCAAGTCCTATTGCAACGCATAGAGCTTATGTTTCTGCTGACAATTCTGTTGTCCAAACCGAAACTGAAAGCAAATTGTCTGAAAGCATAGATAGTCAATTAAACAGTTTAGACACAAGCGAATTAGACCAAATAATGCAAGAAATTGTAAGTGATTCAAGTGTTTTAAGTGGTGATAGTTTTTCTCAAAAAGTCAAAGATATTATTTCCGGGAATATTTCAATTGATGCGAACACTTTTGTGTCATATATTCTTAATTTGTTTTTGGAAGATATTTTGTCTTTTTTGCCATATGTGTGCATAATTATTGCCATTGCTGTGCTATACAGCATGGTTAATGCATCTCATAGTGGAAAAAACAAGAGTTTGAACGATGTTATCCATTTTGTTTGTTATAGTGCTGTTGTTGTTATTGTTGTTGTCTGGTTGTCAAAGCTACTTGCTACAACAACAAACACGCTTGGTAATGTTAAAGTGCAAATGGAACTTATTTTTCCAATGTTGCTCACAATATTAACAGCTTTAAGCGGTAATGTGTCGGTTAGTGTTTATCAACCAGCAATGGCAATGTTGTCTGGAACGGTTATTTCTGTGTTTGTTAATGTTTTAATGCCAATTTTTACATTTATGCTGGTTTTTATAATAATATCAAACCTAACAACAAACATAAAGTTTAACAAATTTGCAGACTTTTTTTCTTCATGTTTTAAATGGATTATGGGTATTGTGTTGATGTTGTTTTCGTCTTTTGTTTCCATACAAGGCATAATGGCTGGCAGCATTGATACAATTTCTATTAAAACGGCAAAATACACAATAAAAAGTGCTGTTCCAATAATTGGTGGTTTTTTGTCGGACGGTGTTAGTCTAATTATGGTTTCTAGTGTGCTAATTAAAAATGCTGTTGGTGTGGGTGGGCTAATATTACTTTTTGGAAGCGTACTGATGCCGATTGTTAAAATTATTGTTTTTTCTTTTTTAATGAAGTTGGCAAGTTCAATTCTTGAACCAATTGCTGATAACAGAATTACAAGTTTTGTTTCTAGCATTGCAAAAGCAATTCAAATGCTTGTTGCTTTGCTTATTGGTGTTGCTTTTATGTATTTTTTAATGATTGGGTTGGTTATGTGTAGTGCAAATATTTTTTAGGTAAAGGAGAGAATAATGTCTGCTATTTCTTCATGGGTTGTTTCTATTGCAGGAATATGTTTGCTTTCTGTTTTAATGGATTTGATTATGCCGGATGGAAAAATGGGAAGTTGTATTAAAAGTGTGTTTTCATATGCAATTGCTTTGGTTGTGATTTTACCTTTGCCTAATTTGTTTAAGGGCGAGTTTTTGATTGATGATATTTTTTCTGAAACAGATTTTGAGATTCAAGACACATATATTTACAATGTAAACCAAGCAAAGTTGGACAAATGGACGGAGTGCATAAACGAGGATTTAACAGAACAAGGAATACATGGCGTTGTTGTTTCAATTTCTGCAAACATTTTTGAAATTAATATGGTCGTTGATGCTGTTTATGTCGATTTATGCAACGTAATCATAAGTGGTGAAAATACGAATATTAATATAAAAACGGAGGTGGTCAGTGTAGTGTTAAGGTATTTAGATATTAGCAAAGAAAAGGTGGTTTTTTATGAGTGAGAAAAAAGAGAAATCATCGTTTTGGGATAAAGTCCCTTTTATTCATAAACTAAAAAACATTAAGCATATTGAACTTATTCTTTTAGGAATTTTTGCAATTGTTTTGGTTGTTGTATATTCTTCTAGCATTGGTTCTAAAACAAAAACAACAGAATTGGCAACCGAGTTTTCTGCAGAACAATATTCTTCTTACTTAGAAAGCAAAATGGAGAATATTTTGTCTAACATTGCTGGTGCTGGCAGTGTAAAGGTTATGATAACCTTGGATGGTGGAATGAGATATGAATATGCAACAGAAAGCGAAGAAGTTACAACGTCAAACGAGATTGGTGGTAGCACAAACACAAAAACAACAAAAAGCGAAGAGGTTGTTATTGTCACAATAAATGGGAAGTCAACTCCGCTTGTTATAAAAGAAACTTATCCTGAAATATGTGGTGTTGTAGTGGTTGCAAGTGGAGCATCTAATGCTCAAGTTAAACTTAACATGATGAAGTCAATTGTTACACTTTTAAATATTAAAGATAGTTGTGTGCAAATTTTATCAAGTGGTTAAAAAATATTATATGATATTTGTCATATTTGTGTGAAGAAAAAAATATATTAGAATAACAATTAAAAAGGAGAGTAATATGAAGAAAAAAACAAAAATACTTATTTTGGTTAGCATGGTGTTGCTATTAGGAGTTACTGGATATTTAAACATTGCGCTTAACAATCGTGTAACTCAAACATCTGGGCAGACGGTTACATCTGCAAATTATTTCTCTACATATAGAGAAGATAGACAATCCACACGAGATCAAGAATTGCTTTATTACGATGCTATAATCACAAGCGAATCGTCATCAAGCGAAGCAATATCTAATGCAGAAGCTAAAAAATTGGCTTTGGTTGCTCAAATGGAAAGTGAGCTTGTTATTGAAGGTTTAATTAAAGCAAAAGGCTTTGAAGATTGCATTGTTACAAACGTGGACCCAAATGTTAAAATTGTTGTTAAGTGTGCCGAAGCAACTTTGACGGCGAATGAAGTTGCACAAATTGTATCAATTGTTAAAGAACAAACAAAGTTGGATATAGACAACATTCAAATAACACCAGTAGAATAAAAGATTAAAAAGATTTCATAAAAATAATTGCAAATAACCTTGCTGTATGTTACAATGTATGTATACAGTGAGGTTTTTTATGGTAGAATTTCAAGATAATGTTAGTGCAAACAAAGGTAAAACAACTTGTGATAGAAACATTTTGCTTTCAATAATTAGTTTGGCAACAAAAGAAATTAGTGGTGTGAGTGAATTGGTTGATACTCCATCCATTGTTTTAAAACGTATGTTTAAAAACAGAAATAGTAAAGGTGTTAAAATATCTATTTCTCCAAACGGAAAGGTTACTGTTGATGTTTACATTAAAGTTTTTAATGGGGTTAGTGCTCCAGACATTTGTTTTAGAGTTCAAGAAAACATTAAAAATAATATTTCATCAATGGTTGACTTAAAAACTGGAAAAATTAATGTTCACATTGTTGGTGTCAATTTTGTTAAAGAAAACGAGGAAGGTGCAATATAATGCGAAGCATGGCTAGAGAAACTGTTTTTAAAATTATATATAAAAGTTTGTTTTTAAATGGTGATTTGTCTTTTGATGAGTTGTTGGAGGAAGATGATATCACTTCTGACAAAGATAAAGATTTTGCTGAAGATTTTAAATTTATTGACGAAATAATTTCTCTTTACAAAACCAATTCAGAACAAATTAATGAGTTGATAAATAAAAATTTAAAAGGTTACACTCCCGAAAGGGTTTACAAAATTGATAGGGCAATTCTTGCCACGGCAATCACAGAACTTTTGTTTTACAAATCAACACCGTTAAAAGTTGTTGTGAATGAAGCGGTTGAAATGGCAAAAAAATATTCAACAGAAAAGAGTTATTCTTTTGTTAACGGAATGCTTAAAGCAATTTTAGAGGAAGCAAATGTCAATTAATCCAGTAACCGTCACTCAGTTAAGCACATATATTAAGCAAATATTTGATGCCGAAGAACTTATTCATGATATAAGCGTGGTTGGTGAAATTTCTGGTTATAGCAATGTTAGAGGCACGGCATATTTTTCTTTAAAAGATGAAAACAGTGTGCTTCAGTGTGTTTGTTTTACTGCTGACAATTTTAAAGATGTTAACAATGGAGATAGGGTTGTTGTTGTGGGTTCGCCAAGATACTATGTTAAAGGTGGAAAACTTAATTTTAATGTTGTTAGCATTGAGCACTATGGCGAAAGCATATTATTTCAAAAGTTTTTAGAATTAAAAGCAAAACTGGAGAAAAAAGGCTATTTTGAGCAAGGGCATAAAAAAGAAATTCCAAACAATATCAAAAGAATTGGGGTTGTGTCTAGCGAAGGTGGTGCAGTAATTCGTGATATCATAAATGTTAGAACAAGAAGAAATCCCCAAATTGACATAGTTTTGTATCCTGTTAAGGTTCAAGGTGAAAGTGCTGAATTTGAAATTGCAAAAGGTATTCAAGTTTTAGATAATTATAATGTTGATGTTATTGTTGTTGCCCGTGGTGGTGGAAGCATGGAAGATTTGCAGCCTTTTAACACAGAAATTGTTGCTGATGCTACTTATTCATGTAAAAAGTTTATTATGTCGGCAGTTGGGCATGAAACAGATTTTACAATTATTGATTTTTGTAGCGATTTGAGAGCGCCAACCCCAAGTGCTGCTGCAGAATTGTTGTGTGAAAACTTGGCTGATAAAAAATACAAGTTTAATAATTGTGTTTGCAGATTAATCAACTCATTCTCAAACATGTATAAGAATATTTTTAGCAATTTTAGCAACAATGCTAAGTTGTTAGAAAAAAACTATTCATATGTTGAGCAAGATACAAAAAATGTTTTTAACAATTGCTTGGTTAGCATTTCAAAGTTTGGAAATGATTATTTTGCTAACCGAGAAAAAGAATTGATTAATTACAAAAACATATTAAATAAACTTAACCCAGAAGAAGTTTTAAAACTTGGTTATGCATTTTTAAAAAAAGATAAATGTTGTGTTGTGTCGGCAAAAGAAGTTAGTGTTGGTGACAATTTGGAGATTAATTTAAAAGATGGTGTTGTTAGCACAAAAGTTTTAGGAGTTAAACATGAGCTATGAGCAAAAATTAAAAGAGTTAGAAACAATTATTCAGCAATTAGAAAGTGGAGATGTTAAATTTGATGAAGCAACCGCTTTGTTTGAAAAAGGCGCTGTTCTTTGCAAAGAACTTTCTAAAATGTTTGAAGATACAAAAGGTAAAGTTAGTGTTATACGTGAAGAATTAATGGGTATTTTAAAGGAAGAAGAATTAAATTAAAGGTGAGAAAAAATGAAAAATAAAAGCATTACAAGTAGAGATGAAGATTTTGCACAATGGTATACAGATGTTGTTAAATCTGCAAAACTGGCAGATTATAGCAGTGTTAAAGGTTTTGTTATTTTAGAACCAAACGGCTATGCAATTTGGGAAAAGATGCAATCTGTTTTAGATAAAATGTTTAAAGAAACTGGTCACGAAAATGTGTATATGCCCGTTATGATTCCGCAATCTCTTTTGCAAAAAGAAGGAGAGTTGATTGAAGGTTTTGCGCCTGAGTGTGCATGGGTTACAGAAGGCGGAAGTTCTAAGTTGGAAGAAAAAATGGCATTTAGGCCAACATCTGAAACCTTATTTTCTGACTACTATTCAAAAAAGGTTAAGTCGTATAGAGATTTGCCAAAATTATACAATCAATGGGCAAATGTTATAAGGTGGGAAAAGGAAACTCGTCCATTTTTGAGAACGAGAGAGTTTTTGTGGCAAGAAGGTCACACAATTCATGAAACCGAAAAAGAAGCAATGGACGAAACATTAAAAATGTTAAATGTTTATAAAGACTTCTTTGTTAATTATTTGGCTATTCCTGTTATCACAGGGCAAAAAACAGAAAAAGAAAAATTTGCTGGAGCAGAAAGCACATACACAATTGAAGCACTTATGTATAACGGTGTTGCTCTTCAAAGTGCAACCAGTCACTATTTTGGGCAAAAATTTGCAAAAGCATACGATATTAAGTTTTTAAGTAGAGAAGAAAAGTGGGAATATGTATATCAAACTTCTTGGGGTGCAACAACAAGAATGATTGGTGGCTTAATAATGGTTCATGGTGATGAAAATGGTTTGGTTTTGCCACCAAAAATTGCACCAAGACAAGTTGTTATTGTCCCTATAGGAACAGATGAAGAAGTGTTTACATTATCTAACGAAATAAACAATAAATTAAATATGTCTGGAATAACTTCATATGTAGACTTATCAGAAAAATCGCCTGGCTTTAAATTTGCAGAAGCGGAGGTGTTGGGCATTCCGGTTAGAATAGAAATTGGAATGAGAGATTTGTCTGCAGGGAATATTACCTTGGCTAGAAGAGATACTCGTGAGAAAGTTCAGGTTTCTAAAGATTGTGACATAGTTGATGTTGTAAATAGTTTAATGGACAATATTCAAAATTCATTGTTAGAAAAGGCAACAAAAAGAAGGGATGAGTTAACTTTTGAATGTTCAAACTTAGAAGAAGTGGAAAAACAAATAAACAAACAGCCAGGTTTTATAAGGGCAGAATGGTGTGGTTGTCAAGAATGCGAACTTAAAATGAAAGAATATCGTGGAATAAAATCGAGATGCATTTTGGATTCAAACATAACAAAAAATAAGTGTGTTGTTTGTGGTAGACCATCAAAATTTAATGTTATGTGGGGTATTCAATACTAAATATTGTACATTGCATGTTTGCATAATACAATACGATGTTATTGTTAGTTGATTATTTCACTTGATTTTATTTTGGTATTATGCTAAAATAACAATGAAGGTGCAGTATTCTAGTCACTTAATTTAAACTGGAAGACGATCTAAAAGCGTCGCTGGGCATATCTGTGAAGTTTTTGGTGTTTGCTTTGGTTGCCCAAACTGGGGTGAATGCTGAAAGTTAAGGGTTTTGGGCGAATCATAATGGCATATGGTTTTAACCCCATTATCCGTGGAGACCTATTTTGGTGAAAACAAATGTTTTTATCACTTAGGCGTGAACCTGCATATGACAAACATTGTGTGCAGTGTAGCCTGCTTTGAGTGAATGCTAGGGGATATAATATTAAGGTGATAATTAAACAAGCGCTGGTTTGGTTGTTGCTGTGTTGTTGAAACTTCATTTGCAAAAAAAGATAAGGTTTAAAGATGGTGTTTGGGAAAACTTCTAGGCTGTTGGCATTTTTGTCAGGTGGTTTAAGGATTATAGTGCGTTCTAAGTGGCGATTCGGTGAAAGGTTTGTTGTTAAAAGGAAACTGCTTTTTGGTGACAAAAAGTCAACAAATGGGAAATCCGACCGAACCTAAGACGCAAGGTTTACTTAAATCATTGCCTTCATTTCTTTGTTTTATATTGTCATTTTTTTAGTGACTTATCAATATAAATATATTATGTTTAAGGAAGCAAAAATGGATGATGTTCCAAAGCGGAAAAATAAAAAAGTAAAAAAACAAGCAACAAATTTTTGGCCATTAAAAATTTTTGTAATGGCAATTGCACTTTCTTTAGGATTTAGTGTTTTATCTGAATATTTAATGGGTGCTACAGGAATTTTTGTTGCTATTTTAGTAATTGTTTTGTTTGTTTCAATTGCAATAATAACTGACATGATTGGTGTTGCTGTAACTGCATGCAGTAAAGAGCCTTTCATTGCTATGTGTTCTAAAAAGGTTAGGGGAGCAAAAGAAGGGTTAATGTTAATTAGAAATGCAGACAAAGTGGCATCTTTATGTGCAGATGTTCTGGGTGATGTTTGTGGAATTTTGAGTGGAGCTGCTGGGGCGAGCATTGTTGCAAGAATAACGATAGATTTTCAAAATGCGAATTTGTCAATTTTGGTTGCTTCGCTTGTAACCGCGTTTATAGCGGGGTTAACAATTTTTGGAAAGGCGCTTGGTAAAAAATCGGCAATGGACAACTGCAATTCAATAATATTAAGGGTTGGAAAGTTTTTAAGCATTTTTTCTAAGCATGGTGGGAAAGATAAAAAATAAAAAGTTAACAGATTAAAAAACAGGGGAGAGGTTCTCTGTTTTTTTATTTATAACTGCTTTTTGTAAAGTGGTTTTTAACTGTTTTTTTGGTGTAAATATAAAATTAAAAGCTTTCATAAATGTGTATAAATATGAATTATGTTTTCATGTTTATTCAGGATTGTAAATTTTAATAAAAATTGTGTGAATAAATATACAAAAATCGCTTGCATAATTATAAATTGTATTGTATAATATTCAAAAATGAGTGAATAAACATAAATTTATATTTATGCATAACTCGTTCAATCCCTTTATTTTAAAGGCATTCATGTGTACGTAGGAGGCAAATTTGGCACGTTCATTAAGACAATCAAAAATTTTAGAAATCATATCAACAAAAGAAGTTGAAACTCAAGATGATTTAGTTGCTCAATTAAAAGCAGCCAATTTTGACATTACACAAGCAACAATTTCTCGTGATATAAAGGAATTGGGTTTAATAAAGGTTTTGGGCAGTGAAGGCAGATATAAATATGCTTTAGTTGATTCTGGAGAGCAAGGTGTTAGCAATAAAAACATAAACCTTTTTAAAATGTGTGTAATATCTGTAAAGGCTGTTCAAAATGTTTGCATAATCAAAACGGTTAAACAATTTGCAATGGGTGTTTGCTCTTTGATTGATAAACTTAATCTGGTTGATGTTTTGGGGTCTTCTTGTGGTGATGATTGTGTTACTGTTTTCTTCCCTGATGGGGTTAAGGCTGTTAATGCATTAAATACAATTGTTGAGATATTAGGGTAAGATATATGTTACAAACTTTAAGAATAAAAAACTTTGCTTTAATTGAAGATCAAACCATTTCTTTTAAAAATGGTTTTAATGTTCTTGTTGGTGAAACTGGTGCTGGAAAGAGTCTTGTTCTTGATGCTTTGGGTTTTGTTTTGGGTAATAAGGCAAACAAACTTAATTTAAGAAAAGGCAAGGATAAGCTTTTTGTTCAAGCTGTGTTTGATTGTGTTTCAGAAAATGTTAAAGGTGTTTTGTCTGACAATGGAATAGATTGTGATAATGATGAATTGATTTTTTCTAGGTCAATGAATTCTGATGGAAAAACTGAGTCAAGAATAAATGGCGTTATTGTTCCTGCGTCGGTTGTAAAATCTGTTTCGGTATTAATTATTGATACATGTGAACAGAATGAAAACATTCAATTGTTAAATTCAAAAAATCACCTTTCAATTTTGGATTCGTTTTCTTCAACCGATATTAATAAAACAAAAAAAGAAATAGATGATGTTTTGGATGAATATGGCAAAATAAAATCGTTAATGTTGGAAATTGGCGGAAACAGCAATAATCGTGAACGTGAACTGGAATTGCTTGATTATCAAATTAAAGACATTGAGAGTGCGGATTTAAAAGTTGGGGAAGATGTTTCTCTTAAAGAGCAAATTTCAAAACTTTATAACTACGAAAAAATAGTAGATTGTTTAAAAGTTGCAAACAATAATTTGTCAAATGTTTGTGATTTGTTATATGACTCAAAAACCAATCTTGAAACTGCTCTTCAATTTGATGATTCTCTTTCAGATTTTAGCCAAAGGGTTTCTTCGGTTGAAATTGAATTGCAAGATGTTAATGATTCAATTGTGCAATATTTAGATGGAACGGATTTTGATGGAAATCTTTTAAATTCTTACGAGTCCAGATTGGAAACAATTTCTTTGCTTAAAAAGAAATATGGTTCTTCGATTGAACAGGTCTTGGAGTATCTTGCCGAAATTCAAAAAAAATATGACAATTTGCTATTTGGAGAAAAAAAATTAGAATCGCTTGAAAAAGAGGGTGCTGTTTTAAGAAACAAGTTGTATGCATTGTGTGTAAAATTGTCTGAACAAAGGCATAAAGTTGCATCAATTATTGAAAACAATGTTATGCAAGAGTTAAAACTTCTTGGTTTTAAAAATGCTGTGTTTAAAGTTGGGTTTGCGGAACTTCCTTCTGTGGAAAATGCAACCTTTTCTAAAAGCGGTTTAGATGTTGTTGAGTTTTTGTTGTCGGCAAACTTAGGTCAAGATTTAAAGAGTTTGTCAAAAACAATTTCTGGTGGGGAAATGAGCAGGTTTATGTTGGCAATAAAAAACGTTTTTGCAAAATGTTTAAATGCCTCAACATTGGTTTTTGATGAAATTGATACTGGAATTAGTGGAGATGTTGGGCAAAAAGTTGCCGAAAGGTTGGCTTTGTTGTCAAAAACCCATCAACTTATTTGTATAACGCATTTAAGTCAGGTAGCAGCAATGGCGGATAACTATATTTATGTGTCAAAACATGTTTTAAATGAAGAAACTTACACCGAAATATCCTATTTATATGGTAATGATATTGTTAAGTACATTGCTTCCATTTCTGGTGCAGAACCAACAAATGTTGCTTTGCAGTTTGCGTCTGAGTTAAAAATAAAGGCAGAAAATTTTAAAAACAGTTTAAGTTAATTGAATAATATTTTTTATAAAACAAAGACTATTAAAAAAATGGTCTTTTTTTTGTTGTTATGTAGGAGTTATATGGTTAAGAATTTTTTTTTAAAAATGTTGGGTGTTTGTTTGGCTTTTGGATTTGTGGTTTTGTGTTTAAACATTAACTACGTAGCAATTTTAGATTTGCCACAAAGCATACACATAACATTAAATGACTTAAATGAACTAAACGAAAAGTCGACATTTGGAAGCTTTGCTTCGGCTGAACTTAGCGAAAACATTTTTACCGTTGGTGGTGAACGTAAGCATAATACCAGTCTTTTGGTCAAATTGTTTGGTGTTATACCAATAAAAAGGGTTGATGCAGTTATTGAAGAAGAGCAGGAAGTTTTTTTAGGTGGAATTCCTTTAGGGTTTTCAATAAACACTGAGGGTTTGATTGTTGTTGGTGAAAACAGTGTTTCTAAAAATATGGCGAAATCTCCATTTAAAACGGGAGATATAATAACTCAAATTAATAACAAAACAATTGAAAAACCAAATGATATTATAAAAATTTTAAATAATTCAAACGGTGATTCTGTATCTGTTGAATTTTTAAGAAATGGAGAAAAAAAAGAAATTGTGTTTGTTCCGCAATTTGATGAGCAAACAAAAGAGTATAAATTGGGCCTTTGGGTTAGAGATGATGCTCAAGGAATTGGAACATTAACTTTTGTTACAAAAGATGGCAAGTTTGGTGCTTTAGGACACAGCATATGCGATTATGAAACAGGGGTTGAAATTCCAGTGCATGATGGTGGAATTTATTTGTGTAATTTGGTTGGCATTAACAAGGCACAAAAAGGAAAAACTGGTGAAATTAGGTGTTTGTTTTCGCAAACAAAAAGTGCTAATGGAGATATTGAAAAAAACACAAAATGTGGTGTTTTTGGAACAACCAACAACATTGATTCTGTGGTGGACTCAAATATGACTGCTCCGGTTGGCAATAGGATGCTTGTAAAACTAGGCAAGGCCAGTTTAATTAGTTCTGTAAGTGGAGTTAGAGAGGAGTATGAGGTTGAAATAATAAAAGCAAAATTTCAACCAACTTCAAGCGACAAAAGTTTTGTTATAAGGGTAACCGATAAAAGGCTTATTAATTTAACAGGTGGAATTGTTCAAGGAATGAGTGGTTCGCCAATCATGCAAAACGGAAAGGTTATTGGTGCAGTAACACACGTGTTTTTAAACGATGCCACAAAGGGATATGGGGTTTATATTGATTGGATGTTGGAACAAGCTGGCTAATTTTTAGATATATTCCAACAAAATTCTACATATGATAAACTATGATTGATTATACTAAAAACAATTATGGGTGGGCTAGAATAAAATTTTATATCCAAGATTTTTTTAAAAAAAATAAACTGATTATCATATTGCTAATTTTTGTTATTCTTATATCGCTACTAACTGGTATTTTTACATCAATAAAGTTATATAATGCGGATAATGACATAGATTTGGAAGATTTTAGTATGTATGCAATGATTGATGGTGGGGTTTATTCATTTAAATATTTTATATTACGGTTTGTGTCGTGCTTGATTATGGCTGGATTGCTGTTTGTGTGTTCCTTTAACTTGTTTTTAAACATTTTAGGAATATGCCTAATTGTTTACAGGTCGTTTTTGGTAACTTTAAATTGTACATTTATAATTATAAAGATGGGTTTGGGTGGAATATTGAGTTCAATTTTGATTGTGTTACCAATACAAATATTACTAATTGCTTTGCTTTCTCTAATGTTTATTATTTACATCAATATGTTAAAAGATAAAAAGTTGTGTGGTTCGTACGATAATAATTATAAAAAACTGTTATTAATTTTGCTTATATCAATGCTATTGCTAGATATTGTTGAAATAACTTTATTATTGATTTTTAAACCAACAACAATTTTAATAATTTGACATTTTGCTTGAGTTTTGTGATAATAATATAAAGGAGAAAAAACATGGTTAAAAATGCATTAGATATATTAAAAAACAAATACAATGTAAAAAAGATGGATATTGCAATTGTTGCTGGTTCAGGGCTTTCGGATGCTTTGCCAAATATAGAGAACAAATTTGAGGTTTTATATGAGGAATTGGGGTTGCCAAAATCTAAGGTAAAAGGGCACAGTGGCAAGTTTGTTTTTGGAGTGTATAAAGGTCTTGGTGTTGTTTTGGTATCAAGAATTCATTACTACGAAAGTGGAAATGTTGAATTGGTGAGATTGCCGTTTGAAATTGTTTCTGGTTTGGGTGTGCAAAAAATTGTTTTGTTAACATCTTCTGGTGGGATTAATATAAATTTTAAGGTCGGTGATATAATGCTTATTAACGACCACATCAACTTATCTGGCATTAATCCATTAATAGGAATTGAAAATATGCAGTTCACAAATATGGGAGATTGCTATAATTCAGAATGGAGAAATAAGGCAAGAGAGGTTGCAAAACAGAACAATATTGATTTAAAGGAAGGTGTTTTTGTTCAAATGAGTGGGCCTAGTTACGAAACAAAAGCGGAAATAAACATGCTAAGAATGCTTGGCTGTGATGCTGTTAGCATGAGCACTGCTTTTGATTGTATTATTTGTAATTATTTAGGTTTAAAAGTGATAGGGTTCTCTGTTATTGTTAACACATTTTCTGGCGGAGATGATAACTTGAATCATAAAGAAGTTTTGGATAATGCTAAAAAAGCAAGTCAAAAACTAAAGGCTGTTTTGCAGAACATAATTTAAACCATAAAATTGTTTGTGGTATGTCAAAATGTTTTTTGTTGCATATTGATAAATATTTTTAAATTGTTTGCTAATACTAAAAACATAAAAAGGAGAGTATATGAAACGATTTAAAATATTTGGTGTTATTATGCTTGCTTTATGTACAATATGTTGTAGTATTATGCAAACAAAAAGCACTGTACATGCAGAAGAGTTGTTTAATTTAACGGCAAAATCTGCCATAATGATGGACTATGATTCCGGAACAATCATTTTTGAAAAAGATAAAGATAAAAAGTTGCCTATTGCTAGTATGGTTAAAATGATGACAATATATTTAACTTTTGAATGTTTAGAAAGTGGAAAAATCACATATGACCAAAAATTCACAACATCTGAAAATGCATCTGGCATGGGTGGCTCGCAGGTTTTTATTGACCCTTATGTAAAATATTCGGTTAAGGATTTGTTAAGAAGTGTTATAATGGCATCTGCAAACGATGCTAGTGTTGCACTTGCTGAGGGCATTTCGGGCTGTGAAAAAGAATTTGTGAATCTTATGAATTCTACAGCAAAAAAACTTGGCATGAACAACACTTTGTACTGTAATTCTACTGGGCTACCTGCACCTGAACAATATTCAACCGCTGTTGATTGTGCAATATTGCTAAAAAATCTTATAAAATTTGATGATTATCATAAGTTTAGCACAATTTGGATGGACAGCTTAACACATCCATCTGGTAGAAAAACTGAACTTGTTAACACAAACAAGTTAATTAGGTATTATGAGGGATGTGATTGTGGAAAAACGGGGTCAACAAGTGAATCGGGTTATTGTTTAACTTCTTCTGTTAAAAAAGAAAACCTAAGACTTATAACTGTTGTGATTGGTGCAAAAACTGGAAAAGATAGATTTAAAGAATCAACAACAATGTACAATTATGGTTTTGCTAACTACGAAAACAAGCAACTTGTTGATTCAGATGTTGTGTTAAAACAATTGTCTACAAAAAAATGTAAAACTGAAATTGCAGAAATTGTGCCAGTGGAAAATTTCTTCGCTTTCGATAAAAAAGGTAACTCTTCTAATTATGATATCTCTCTTGAATTGCCCGAAAAAATTGGAGCAACAAAAAATGGCGAAATTGTTGGTAGGGTGATTATTTCAAAAGAAGGTAACGTTCTTAAAACAATTGGCTTAACAGTTAAAAATGACGTTGAAGGCTTGACATTTGTTGATAACTTTAAATCAATTATTTCAAATATGTATTAAAATTTAAGTAGCAAAGTTAAAACCAACTTTGCTACTTTTTATAACAAAAATATCAAATGCTATGGTTAATTGATTTGTTTGTGGATTTTTATTTGCTTTTTTTAAATTGATTTATTTCTTGATTATTTGATAATTGTTTGATATAATAACCTTATGTTTTATAGTATAAGTTCGTTATTTCAACAAGGATTTTCATTTTCACATGTTATAGCTTTTGTTTTGGGCTATATTTTTGCAATCATAATTGCTTTTGGTTTGCATGAATATGCACATGCTTTAACAGCATACAAACTTGGTGACCCAACACCAAAAGCTTTGGGCAGGTTAACAATGAACCCACTAAAACATATTGATGCATATGGATTAATTGGTTTTTTGGTTGTTGGATTTGGCTGGGCAAAACCAGTTGAAGTAAATCCATTAAATTTTAAAAAATATAGACGAGATATGTTTTTGGTTAGCATTGCTGGAGTTTTAACAAACTTGTTTCTTGCCTTTATTTTTAGTGGCTTGTTTTTCTTTTTTGTTAATTATTGTTCTAATGTGGACTTGAATGGCTCTTTGTATTATTCTAATGATTTGTTATATTTAATTCATTATTTTTTGCTTTATTCAATTATTCTTAACATTGCTTTGTTTTGTTTTAACATTATTCCAATATATCCGCTAGATGGTTTTAATGCAATAAAGGCATTGTTTAGGCTGAATAATCGTTTCTTAAATTTTATGTATAGATGGGGTAATTTAATTTTGGTTATTGTTGTAATTTCTCCATTCTTTGACATTTTCTATAACTTTTTAACTGGTGTTATAACCGATGCATTTTTTAGTTTTTGGGGGTTGTTTGTGTAATGAAAGAACAAAATTTGGAAGAACTATATGCGGATAGTTATGGTGTTAAGTTAGAAAATTTTGAAGGTCCAATTGCTCTTTTGTTACATTTGGTTAAAGAGTCTAAAATGGACATAGATGAAATTCATTTGGCAGACATAACTGAGCAATATTTAGATTACATAAAAGATGTTGAAAATTTAGATTTGGAAAGTGCTAGTGAATTTATTCAAGTTGCATCAATGCTAATAGAAATAAAGTCTAAGGCAATTTTGCCTGTTGAAGTTCCAGAGGATTTGGATGATGAAATTGATCCAGAAACTTACTTAAAGGCAAAAATGAAAGAATATGCTGTTTTTCAAGATGCAAGCATTGCATTGCAAAGAATTGAAGATATTAATAAGTTATATAAAGAACCAGACAAAATGGCTGGCAATGTAAAAATTGTGCTAAAAGATATGGTGCTAGAAAATCTTTTAGACGCATTTGCAAACTTGTTGTGCAAAGTTGAAAGAAAACAAGAGAGCCAAGAACCTAAAAAAATTGTTAAAGATAGGTTTACTGTTGCAGAAAAAATAATATCAATAAAAAATGTAATTAAAGAAAAAAAACATATAAAATTTGTTGATTTATTTGAAGCTGACCACACAAAAAGTGAAATGTTGAACATTTTTCTGGCATTGCTAGAACTTTTAAAACTCCAATTTGTTAAGGTTAAACAACCTGACTTGTTTGGAGATATTGATATATTTGAAAATGAGGAAAAATTAAAAAATGAATAACGAAAAAGAAATAATTAAAGCAACCTTATTTGTTGCAGGTGATGGTGTTGAAAAAAATGTGCTTAAAGAAAAGCTTGAATTAACTGAAAAAAAATTGACTAGCATAATTGAAGAAATAAAAAAAGAATTATCTGAGGATAGTGGGATTATTTTGATTGAATATAAAAACAAGCTTCAACTTTGTACAAACCAAAAATATGTGGATGTTGTTAGTGATATTTTAAACCCAATCAGAGAGAAGGCATTAACAAAAGCAACATTAGAAACTGTTGCAATCATCGCATACAAACAACCAATAACAAAACTTGAAATTGAAGAAATAAGAAACACAAGGTCGGCAGATTATGCTGTTCAAATGTTGTTGGACAACAATTTGATTGAAGTTGTGGGAAGAAAAGATGCCGTTGGTAAACCTTTTTTGTATGGAACAACCGATGAGTTTTTAAAAAGATTTAACCTAAACAACATAAGCGACCTTCCTTCATATGAAGATTTGTTAGAAAGAATACGTTTAATTAGGGCAGAAACAGATGTTCAACACACGACTGATAGTTTATATAGAGACCATGAAATTTCTCAAGAAGAGATTGTTCCTGAGTTTTTAAAAGGTGAGGACATTCAAACAATTGAGTCGGATGAACCTTTGCCAGAATTGGCAACGGAAAATTAAATTTGTTATGTTCAATATGTAATAATTATTTTAAAATATAACACAATAATAATATGCAAAGTGTTTGGCTTATTGTTGTTGTGCTTTTTTTTGTTTTGTTAATTGTGCCGGTTTTTGCCAAAGCATATTTGTCTTATGATTTTTTGAACAATGTTGGTATTGTTTCTTTGTATGTTTTTTTTGTTAAAATTTTAACATATAAACTAAAATTTGTAAAAAACCAGATTGTTGTTTACACAAACAAAAACAAAAAAGAAGTTGAAGTTGAAATATCAAACAAACAAATAAGGTTTTTAAAACAATTTTCTGTACAAATGCAACAAAAAATTATTGTTAAAAAGGTTAACTTTTTTTCAAGAATTGGGCTTAACGACGCTTTTTATACAGCGCTTTGCTCTGGAATGATAAATGTTGTTTCTGGAATGCTTGTGGCTTACTTAAAAAACATTAAAAAGTCTGCAAAATTTGTTGTAGAAACAAATCCAAATTACAATGGGAAAAATTTTACAATCGCAGTTGTTGCTAGTTGTTTTGTGACAATTTTTGATGTGGTATATTCAATTATTATGTCGCTAACAATAATAAAAAGGAGTGAAAAATATGAAAGATCTTAATGAAAATTCAAACATTGATAATTTAATTAAAACTTCACTGGAAAAAGTTAAAATTTTAATGGAGACAAACACAATTGTGGGAGAACCAATTGTTGTTGATAAGCAAACAACAGTTATTCCAATTTCAAAAGCCTCGGTCGGGTTTGTTGTTGGGGGTGGAGAATATTCTGACAAAAGCACAAGACGTGTTGCTAATCACTTTCCAATGGCAGGCGGTAGCGGTTGCGGGATGAGTGTTACTCCGATTGGGTTTATTGTTATAAATCAAGGTGGAGTTCAGTTTGTTGATGTAGAAAACAAAACCATGTATCAAACACTTTTAAACCTAGCAAATAAAATTATAAATAGTTTAAAAAAAGACAAAGGTGATAAAAATGAAAAAAATAACTAAAATCTTTGTATTTATTGCTTTATGCTCGTTAACGTTTTTCTGCTTTGCTCAAACATTTTTTACAAAAACAATAGTTAGAGCGGATTCTTCTGCAAAAGCAATGTGTGTTGTTGAGTCAAGTAGTTCTAGAGTTCTTTATTCTCAAAACGAAAATGTAAAACTACCAATGGCATCCACAACAAAAATTGTTACGACATTGACAGTTTTAAATCATTGTAACAATTTGGATGAAGAATTTGTTGTTGATGACCGTGCAGTTGGAATTTCTGGAACAAGTATTTATTTAAAACATGGCGAAAAAAAGACTGTGAGAGAATTGCTTTATGGAATGATGTTGCCGTCTGGAAATGATGCCGCAACAGCTTTGGCGCTACATATATCCAACGACATAGATTCGTTTTGTAAACTAATGAAAAGCACAGCAGAAAAATGTGGAGCGTACAATTCAAATTTTGAAAATCCGCACGGGTTGGATAGTTCTGGACATTTCACAACTGCTTATGATTTGGCAATAATAACCGCAACGGCATTAGATAACGATGTTTTTAGGGAGATTGTTTGCACAAAAAACTACAAGATTAGTGGAAGCTCAGAAGGCACTTTTAGATATTTAAAAAACAAGAACAAATTGCTAAGTTCTTTAGAGGGTTGCATTGGTGTTAAAACAGGTTATACTGGAAACGCAGGAAGGTGTTTGGTTAGTGCATGTGAAAGAAATGGGTTAAGGGCTGTATGTGTTGTTTTAAATTGTGGACCAATGTTTGAAGAATGCCATATGCTTTTAAATAAAAGTTTTGATGAATATAAGCTTATGACATTATTGCCAAAATATAAAATTGCTAGAAGAGTTGCTGTAAACAATGGGCGACAAGATAGTGTAAAAACCTTTACAAAGCGCGGGTTTGATTATCCGTTATCAAAAGACGAGTTGGATAGAGTTGTGTATAAGTATGACTTGCCAAATAGTTTAACAGCACCCGTGGTAAAAGAACAAGAAGTTGGAAAACTGGAGATATTTTTGGACAATTGCTTGCTATTTTCGGAAAAAATATATACTATTGATAGTGTAAAGAAAATAGGAGTGTTGAGTAGTATAAAGGATATACTAACAGATTGGTAAAATGAGAATAAACAAATATCTTGCACTTTGCGGTGTGGGTTCAAGAAGAAAGGTTGAACAACATGTTTTAAATGGAGAAATCAGTGTTAACGGAAAAATTGTTAGCAGTTTGTCCACTGATATAAATGTCAAAAAGGACAAAGTTTTTTATAATGGTGTAGAGGTTGGTCTGCCAAAAAAATATGTTTATTATAAATTTAATAAGCCTAAAGGTTACATATGTTCTGCTAAAGATGAAAAAGGTAGAAAAACAATATTTGATTTGGTAAAAGTTGAACAAAGGGTCTTTTCTGTCGGTCGTTTAGACTATAACAGTGAAGGTTTGTTGCTTTTAACAAACGACGGTGACTTTGCAAACAAACTAACCCATCCATCCAGTCATTTAAACAAAGAATATATTGTTTCTATTGAAGGCAATATAACTGAAGGAGAGTTGGCGGTTTTGCGTGCTGGGGTTGTTGAGAACGGGAAAAGAATGCCTTCTGCAAAGGTAAATTTTATAAAATTTGAAAACAATATAACAAGGCTTTCGGTTATTATTGACGAAGGTCAGAATAGACAAATAAGAAGAATGTTTGAAGCAATTGGTAAAACAGTTGTTCTTTTAAAACGTGTTTCAATTGGTGGCTTAAAATTGGGTGGTTTAGAAAGAGGAAAATATAGGCCGTTAACAGATAAAGAGCTATATAGCATTTTTGGAGTAAAAAAATGAAAGTAGCAGTTGTTGGTGGTGGTGCAAGCGGCATGATGGCTGCTGGAACATGTGCAAAAAATGGCAACGAAGTGCATCTTTTTGAATCTAATGAAAAGCTTGGTAAAAAGTTGTACATAACAGGGAAAGGAAGATGTAATGTTACAAATGCTTCGTCAGTGACCGAAATTATGTCAAATGTTGTAACAAATTCCAATTTTCTATTTAGTTCATTAAATGCGTTTGATAGCAGCAGCACAATGGATTTTTTTGAAAGAAATGGTGTGGAGTTAAAAATTGAAAGAGGGAACAGGGTTTTTCCTGTTTCGGATAAATCTAATGATATAATTAAAGCGCTAAAAAACAACTTGGTTAAAAATGGTGTTAAAACGTATTTGAACACAAAAGTGTTATCAATTGACAAGATTGATGATAAGTTTTGCATAACAACAACAAATGGTATATACAATAATTATGATGCCGCAATATGTTGTACTGGTGGGCTTACGTATTCTGCAACAGGTTCAACTGGAGATGGATATGTTTTTGCAAAAAAATTTGGTCATGATGTTTCAGATTTAAAACCCGGATTGGTTCCTATTGTTTTAAATGATAAATTTGTAAAAGATGTTGAAGGTTTAAGTTTAAAAAATGTAAAACTTATTGCATACAAAAATAAAAGAACACTAAAGGAATTTTTTGGTGAAATGCTTTTTACTTCAAAAGGCATAAGCGGTCCAATTGCATTGTCCATGAGTTCATATATTAATGGAGAAAAGGATAATGATTTATTTTTAGATTTAAAGCCTGCTTTATCTTTTGAACAAATAATTAACAGGTTGCAACGTGAAATTGATAAAAACAAGCAAGTTCAAATTTCTACAATGATGTGCGAATTGTTGCCAAAGTCTTTTGTTGTGCCATTTTTAAATCAATGTGAAATTAATACATCAACATGTGTAAAAACATTGAATTCAAAACATTTGGAAAAAATTGTCGGTTGCTTAAAAAAATTTAAATTAAATTTTAAGGAATTAGATAAACTTGATTTTGGGATTATTACTAGTGGTGGAATAAATGTTAAGCAAATTAATCCAAAAACAATGGAAAGCAAGTTAGTAACAGGTTTATATTTTGCTGGAGAAGTGTTAAATGTGGATGCATTAACTGGTGGGTTTAATTTGCAAATTGCTTTTTCCACAGGATATGCAGCAGGAAATAGTGTTTAAAATTGTTTTACATTTTTGATTTGATTTGTTATTATATTTCTTGAAATTTGGAGGGTTTTATGTTGGAATATATTTTTGATACTCAATTGCTTATTGATGGAAAAAACTTAGATGATGAAATAATTAGAGATTATTTTACTCAAAACTTTAAAGGTGATTGTCTTATTTGCGTTGGAGATAGTGAATTAATTAAAATTCATTTTCACACTAATGAGCCTTGGAAGGTGTTGGAATACTGCGCTTCTTTGGGTGAAATTAGTGACGTTGTTATTGAAAACATGGACAGGCAATCTAGAGGTTTAAAAGGTTAATGGTTGTTTCTTTTGACGGTCCTTCTGCCACTGGAAAAAGCACAATTGCCAAACTTGTTGCTGAAAGAATTGGTTTTAAATATTTAAACACAGGAATGATTTATCGAACCCTGTGTTATTATTTGTGTGCAAACAAAATTCTTCCAGAAGATAAAAATTTGAAAAACATTTTGAACAATTTGCAAGTAAAAATCATATTTGATTCACAGCAGAAAGTTTTCATTAATGGAAAAGACTTTTCGTCTTTTGTGTCAGATGTTATTGTGCAAAACAATGTTTCTATATATTCACAAGTTTTGTCTGTTAGAGAAAAGGTTACTGCAATTCAACGTGATTTTGCTTTTGGAAACAATATTGTTGTTGAAGGCAGAGATATTGGAACTTGTGTGTTTCCTGATGCAAAATACAAGTTTTATGTTACTTGTGACATGTTGGTAAGAGCAAATAGAAGGTTAAAAGATTTGCAAAACCTTGGTCAAAACATTTCACTTGAAGAGGTTATTGAATCTTTAAACAAAAGAGATCAGCTTGACACAACAAGAAAACTTAGCCCATTAAAAAGAGCGGTTGGTGTAATTGATATTGACACAACCAATAAAACCGTTGAACAATGTGTTGACATGGTTTTAACTTATATAAAAATTTAGGAGTTTTTATGCTTTATTGGATAATGAAAATTTTTTTGTATATTCCGTTTTCTCTATTGTTTCCATGTAGAATTGTTGGCAAGAAAAAAATTCCAAAAGGAAAAGTTGTTTTTGTTAGTAATCATATTAGCAATATAGATTATATTTATATTTGGAATAACATTTGGCGCAAACAATATGTTCTTGCAAAAAAGGAACTTTTTAAAGGTGGGTTAATAAACTGGTTTTTTAAAAAACTTGGTGGAATTCCAGTTGATAGAAGTAATATAGATTTATCTGTTATTAAAAATTGTTTGTCAGTGTTAAAAAAAGACAAAATTTTAACCATTTTTCCTGAAGGAACCAGAAATAAAACAGGTGCAGATTTGCTCGAGTTTAAAGCAGGTGCAAGCATTTTTGCAATAAAAACGCAAGCACCAATTGTTCCTTTATATATTCAAAAAAAACCACATGTTTTTGGTTTTAATAAAATTGTTGTTGGTGAGCCAATTTATTTTGATAATTCGTTTAAGGGTGACAACGGAACAGAAAGAGCAAATGAAATTATTAGAGAAAAGATGCTTGAATTAAAAAATAAATAATTTTGTGGACAAATTGATGTACATTTGATAAAATCAAAATTAGGAGATGTTATGGAAGAAAATATAAAATTTGATTTAAACTCAATTGAGCAAACTTTAGCAAACTATAAAAAGAATAACATATATGATGGAATTGTCGTTTCTAAACGAGAAGATGGTGTTGTTTTTAACATTGGTGGTAAGTCAGATGCTTTTATAAGAAAAGATGATTTTAAAAACTTTGATGAAGTCAAAATTGGTGACAGGTTTAAAGCTTTGGTTTTGGGAACAAAAACAGAAGATGGAATGATTGAAGTTTCAAAATCGGAAGCAGAAGACATTATAACGGGCTCTTTAAAGGCAGAAAGTTTAAAGGTTGGCTCAGTTTTTTCTTTTGTTGTTAATAGTTTTTCTGAAAGTGGGCTTTATAGCAAACTTGGTGCTTATAAAATTTTTGTTCCAAAAGATCAAGTTGACATAAAGTTGCATCATTTAGGTTATTATAAGTCTAAACAATTAGAAGCCATTGTTTTAGAAATTAATTCTAAATCTAAAGAGATTATTGCTTCAGTTAAAATGTTAAAAGAGCAAATTAAAGAAAATGCAGAAAATTTGTTTTGGAGTGCTGCTTTTGTTGGTAAAAAGGTTTTAGGTAAAATTGT
This sequence comes from uncultured Lachnospiraceae bacterium, assembly GCA_964600435.1. Lineage (GTDB taxonomy): Bacteria > Bacillota > Clostridia > Christensenellales > UBA1242 > HGM11367. Next base: position 13,578 of record CAZRJB010000004.1, on the reverse strand, counting down.
AAAAATAATGCCTTATGGTGCATTTGTTGATGTTAATGGCATTGATGCTTTTTTGCACATAAGTGATATTAGCTATAAAAGAATTTCTAGACCAGAAGAAGTTGTTGAATTAAACAAAGAATATGAATTTAGAATAACAAAACTTGATAAGGCAACCAACAAGGTTTCTGTTGGTTTAAAACAAAACAACGAAGACCCAAAAATAACTGCAATCAAAAACTTAAAGTTTAGCGAAATATATGATGGTGAAGTTGTTAAAATTTTACCTTTTGGAGCAATTATTAGGTTAGACAATGGAGCAGAAGGGTTATTGCATGTTTCTGATGCAACTCAAAAAAATGACAAACGTATTTATGAAATTGTTAAACTTAACGATAAGGTTAAAGTTGGTGTTAAGTCAATTTCTGATAATAATAACAAGGTGAATTTTTGCATGTATAACACTTCTTCTGAAAATTAACTTTAAAAGTGTAAAACACACAATTTTAGTTTTGTTAAAACCAATGACTCAAGGTGCAAAAAGCACCTAACATGCTGGTGTGGCGCAGTTGGTAGCGCAAATGATTCGTAATCATTAGGCCACGAGTTCGAATCTCGTCACCAGCTCCAAAAAACGTAATTTATAATATCTAAAACGATTCAAAAACGAACGTTGTGTTTTAATTATTAAAAAAAATATTAATTAGTTTTGTATTTTTTAAAGGAGATGTTAATGAAAGGTGTGATTATATCTGGTTTTGGTGGTGTAGGCAAAACATATTTGGCAAAAAAGTATAAAAAGGTCATTGACTTAGAAAGCAGCCCATATAAATATGATTACACAAAAGCAGATGGGCAAAACTATGAAAAGTTAAAAGGCAAAGAAGGTCGCACTTTAAACAAAAATTATCCTGAAAACTACATTGCTGCCATAAATGATGCTGTAAAAAAATATGACATTGTTTGTGTTAGATATAATGGCGATGAACCTGTTGATTTTTATGATACTTATGGTTTAGATTATATTGTTTGCTATCCAACCAAAAGCGCTTACAAGAATTATGTTAAAAGGTTTGAACAAAGAGGCAACTCTAAAGAGTGGATAGAAAAAAATAAAAAATACTATGAAGTTGCATACGAAAGATGTAAAAATTTTAAAGGTGAAAAAATTTTGTTACATGGTGATGAAAAATTGGAAGATGCTTTGATAAAGAGAAATTATAAATTAATTTCAAAATAAATTTAATTTGGAGGTAAATTTGAAGTTACAGTGGATAGAAAAAGAAGTTCCCGAAAATGTTAAAGTTAGGCAGGTTTATGCTGTTGTTTTTAATGAACAAGGGAAGGTTTTGCTTAAACATGGAGATAAAAAAGATGGAAAAACATTTTCTTTGGCTGGTGGAACGCCAGAATTGTTTGATATTAACAGAGTGGCAACATTAAAAAGAGAGTTTATTGAAGAATTAAACACATCATTAAAAGACCCCGTTTATTATTTAGGTTATCAACTTGTTGATGAAGAAAACGGCATTGAACCATATGCTCAAATTAGAATGACGGCAATGATTGAAACCATTGGCGAGAAGAAACCTGACCCCGATTGCGGTGTTACCTATGATAGAGTTTTGGTTGAACCAGAACAAGCCATTAAACTTTTAAACTGGGGAGATATTGGAGAAAGAATTATACATAAAGCGGTATCTGTTGCAGCAGAAAAATTTAATATAGATTTTTCCGTTATAGATAATCTTGTTGAAAATGTTTAAGCAAATATTTTTTTTAAATTATAATCTATTGTTTGCTAATGTTGTTTTAATATTGTAAGCATAAAATATTGTCAAAAATATATGTGAAAATAGTTGACAATATTTTTATTTGATAATATTATCTAATAGTGTTAGATAAAAATATGGAGAAGGGAAAAATGAGACCAACCGCTTGTGATTTTTATGATTTGTTTTGTAATAATAAATTTAAAAAAATAACAGAATCAATTCAAGATGGTTTTTCGGGCATGTATTTTGTTTTAAGAATTCTTGCAGAAAACACACAACTTATTGCTGGTGATATTTCTGAAATGTTTGGCGTTAGCACTGCAAGAACTGCAGTTATCATAACAACATTAGAAAAGAAAGGTTATGTTGTTAAAAGCAAATCTGTTAATGATGCTAGAAAAACTGTTGTGTCTATAACAGAAAAAGGGCGGTTGGTGTTAAACGGAAGGATCAACAAAATTTTTAACACTGTAAATGAATTTTTATCAAAACTGAGTGATGAAGAAGTTAATAAGTTTTATATAATACTTAAAAAACTGTTAAATTGTGAATTATATAGTTAACAAAAAAGGAGAATTTAGATGTTAGAATTAAAAGACATAAAAAAAGATTATATTGCCGGTGATATGAAAGTTCATGCATTAAAAGGCATTAATTTATCGTTTAGAAAAAATGAATTTGTGTCAATATTAGGTCCATCAGGTTGTGGAAAAACAACTCTTTTAAACATTGTTGGAGGGTTAGACCATTATACATCTGGAGATTTAATTATTGACAATGTTAGCACAAAAAAATATACCGACAGAGATTGGGACACGTATAGAAATCACAGGGTGGGGTTTATTTTTCAAAGTTATAACCTAATTCCTCATCAAACAATTTTGGAAAACGTTGAACTAGCATTAAACATTTCAGGAATCGAAAAAAAAGAAAGGGTTAAAAGGGCAAAACACGCTCTTGACAAAGTCGGTTTGAAAGGGCAATACAACAAAAAACCAAATCAACTTTCTGGTGGTCAGTGTCAAAGAGTTGCAATTGCACGTGCATTAGTTAATGACCCAGAAATTTTGCTTGCTGATGAACCAACAGGGGCTTTAGATAGTGAAACAAGTGTGCAAATAATGGACTTAATTCAAGAAATTGCTAAACAATGTTTGGTTGTTATGGTTACTCACAATCCAGAACTTGCAGAGAAATATTCTACAAGAATAATAAAGTTGTTAGACGGTGAAGTTTTGTCAGATAGCAATTCATATAGTGGCGAAAAAGAAGAAGTTGTAAAAAAGAAAAAACCCAATAAAAAAGCAAAACTTTCTTTTTGGTCTGCATTTAAACTATCTGCTAAAAATTTGCACTCAAAGTTTAAACGTACTTTTATGGTTTGTTTGGCAGGTTCAATTGGTATTATTGGTGTTGCAACAGTTTTGGCAGTTTCAACTGGTGTTCAAGGATATATAACCAGCATGCAAAACGATATGTTGTCGGGCAATCCAATAACCGTTAGTGAAGAAGCATTAAACCTAAGTGCTTTAATGTCGGAAAGTGGAAGTTCTTTAACAAAAGAATCTTTAAAAGCTTCAATTGAAGATGGATATGTTAATGTTGAGTTTTTAATAGACTATTTGATAGAAAGAAGTGGTGATTTAACATCTTTCAAAATTTCTAATGACATAACTCAGGAATATGTTGACTATGTTAAAAATATGCCAACTGAAAACTACTCCGCTATTTCAACCGATTTTGGTTTGAATTTATCAAACAATTTATACACAAACTATAGTTTTAACGGGCAAGAAAACAATAATGTATCTTTGTCTGTGGCGCAAGAAATTTACACTGCAATGCTTAATCAAACTGAAGGTTATGAAAGTTTTGCACAATACATTTCTCTTTTTTCAGAAAACTTTGAGCAGGCTGTGAATAATGAAGAATTTATTCTTTCTCAATATGATATGCTTGCTGGAAACAAAATTGCAACACAAGAAAATGAAATAATGATTGTGTTAAGTGAAGGCAATTCTTTGTCTGACTTGCTTCTTGCTCAGTTTGGTTATTATTCTCAAGATGAGTTTTTTAATGTTGTTTATCATGCTTCTAATGATGATAATTATTCACAAAGTTTGTGGAAGGATAAGTTTAGCTATGAAGAAATATTGGGAAAAACCTTTGTGTGGTATCCAAATGATGTTGTTTACACACAAACAACCGACCCAAACAAACCTTTCACATATAGTGCATATAAAAATGAAGACTGGACGGGCGGAATTGATTTGACAATAACAGCAATTTTAACACCAAAAGATGGCATTTCTTATGGTTGTTTGCAAAGCGGTTTTTATTACACAGAAGCATTGGCAAACACAATTATTCAAAACAGTTTAAATTCTAAAATTGTTAAATTTTTAATAGATAATGAATTTTCAACCTATAACAGTTACTTTGTTAATAATTCTGCATATGGTGGTATAACTTATAAGTATTCTTATGAATTGAATGGAATTGACTACAATGATTGTTTGGGGTTTGTTGGTAGCTCGTCTAGTTTGGGTTTGTTTACAGGCACATCAACAAGCACAAAAACATATTCAATAACTTTGCGTGAACTTGGTGGAAAAAACGTTGCAAGCAAAATTAAAATTTATCCAAAAAACTTTGATTTTAAAGATAACGTTACTGAATATTTAAATATATGGAATAGTGAAGAGAGTGTTGTTGTTAACGGAAACACTTTAACTTCAGCAGATAGAAATGAAATAAACTACACAGACAACTTATCAATTGTTATTGGGTTGGTTAATAATTTGGTCAATATTGTTACAACGGCACTAGTTGCTTTTACTGCGTTATCTCTTGTTGTTTCAACAGTTATGGTTGCAATCATAACATATGTGTCTGTTATGGAGCGTGTAAAAGAAATTGGCGTTATTAGGTCTTTAGGCGGAAGAAAGAGAGATGTTTCTAGTTTGTTTATTGCAGAAACATTTATAATAGGAAGCATATCAGGGGTTTTTGGAATTGCAATAACTTATATTTTATCAGGAATAATCAACTTGATTGTGGGAAGTTTAATTGGTGTAAATTCAATTGCAACTCTACCAATACCAACAGCAATTATAATGATTTGCATCAGCATTGGTTTAACACTAATTTCTGGTTTAATCCCAGCAAATTTGGCAGCAAAAAAAGACCCTGTGGAAGCATTAAGAACAGAATAAAGGAGAATAAAAATGTTAGAAATAATGAAAAAAAGACACTCAGTTAGACAGTATACCGAAAAAGCAATTGAAGAAGAAAAAAGAAAAATTTTAATCGACAAAATAACAGATATAAATAAAAAAACTGGATTAAATTTTCAAATATGTTTTGATGAACCAAAGGCGTTTGATACATTTATGGCTCACTATGGCAAATTTTCTAATGTTAAAAACTATATTGCTCTTGTTGGAACAAAAAACAACAATGAGGCAGTTGGTTATTGGGGTGAATATTTGGTTTTGAAAGCTCAAGAATTGAATTTAAACACTTGCTGGGTTGCATTAACATATAGCAAAAAAAAGGCCAATGTTACTTTAAACAAAGGCGAAAAAATTTACTGTGTTTTGGCACTAGGTTATGGTGAGAACCAAGGCGTTCCACACAAATCTAAAAAGATTGAGCAGGTTAGCAATGCTAGTTCAGACAAACCTAAGTGGTTTTTAAATGGTGTTCAAGCAGCATTGCTTGCACCAACCGCAATGAATCAACAAAAGTTTAAATTTACATTTGAAAATGACCAAGTTTTTGCAAAACCTGGTGTTGGGTTTTGTTCAAAAATTGACTTGGGTATTGCTAAATATCATTTTGAAATTGGTGCAAACAGAAAAGTGGAATGGCGCTAGAAAATTTTATAGAGTTAAGCCACCATCAACAACAATAACTTGTCCGGTGATATAATTTGATTTATCGCTTGCAAGATATAAAGCAAGTTCTGATATTTCTTCAGAAGAAGCAAATCTTTGCAAAGGAATTTCGTTTTTTAGTTGAGATTTTTCTTCTTGAGTTAGGCTGTTAATCATGTCAGTTTCAACAACTCCAGGGGCAATTGCATTAACCCTTATTCCAGAAAAAGCCAATTCTTTTGCAAGAGATTTTGTAAAAGAAATAATCCCACCTTTTGTTGCAGAATAAATTGATTCACTAGAAGAACCACAAATTCCCCAAACTGAAGAAATGTTGATTATTGTTCCAAAATTTTGTTTTATCATTTGTTGAGAAACAACTTTTGAACATAGTATTGTTCCAACAAGATTTGTATTGATTTGGTTTGTTATTGAATTGATGTCTTCGTCTATAAGAATTTTATAACTACAAACTCCGGCATTGTTTATAAGCACATCAATATGACCAAAATCTTTAATTATGTTAGATATCATTGAGTTAACTTGTGCAAAGTCCGACACGTCTGCTTTATAGCAAAAAGCAGTATTTCCGTTTGCAACAATTTGCTCTACCAATGAGATGGCTTCTTTTTCTGACTTGTTGTAGTTAACAATTGCAACATAGTTGTTGTTAGAAAAAGTTTTTGCAATTTGAGCACCAATACCTTTTGATGCACCAGTTATTAAAACAATTTTTTTTCTTTCCATAACCTTATTATATCAACAATTTTGTTAATTTGTAAAGGTTTTGAAAACATTGACATTTGTTTTAATATGTAATATACTAACAAAAAAAGGGGAAGTATTATGGATGTAAAACAAAAGAAAAAAATTTTAACAACAATTTATAAAGCAATTGCATTTTTTGTTCTTTTATCAATTTGTTGGGTTGGTTATTACGGTTGTGATAGTTTAATAAACAGCAAAGGTGACATGTGGTTAGACATTGTAATGCTGTCCTTAGCATTTATATTATTTTTTGTTTTTATGGTTAACATAAGCAAATTTAGAAAGTTTAAAAATGTATATGCTGTTTCATATTTTTTGTTTTATGTTACATTTTTGATTCTTGCTGGAATAATTGCTGGTGTTTTTTCAATATATTATTTAAACATAGTTCTAGATTATGGTTATTATCTTACAATTGGCGTTTTAATTTTTGCAGATATTCTTAGTGTTATTATGGCAATTGTTAGTGTTAATCTTGTAAAAATTTATAAAAACACAAGCATAATCATTGATGACATGTCGGAAACTCCAACATATGATGATGAATTAATGTTGAAAAAACAAATTGATGAATTGAACAGAAAACTTGAAATGAAAAAAGTTACAGAAAAAATTGAAGAAATGAAAAAAGAACTAGGGGAGAAATAACAAACATTATCTAAGTTTAACCTTTCTTGACATTTCTCGTTTTATGTTGTCGCTTGTTGATGCATAATGTTTTTTTGTTGTGTTAACATCTTTGTGCCCCAAAACTTCTGCAACGGCATAAATATCGCCAGTTGCTTGATATAGAGAAGTTCCATATGTGCTACGTAGTTTATGAGGAGTTATTTTTTTTAGCGGTGAAGCAACACTGCTATATTTTTTTACAAGTTTTTCAACTGCTCTAACACAAATTCGTTTTTTTTGTAAAGATACAAACAGAGCATCTTCATTAACATTTTCAAGCCATTTTTCGCGCTCTTTAAGCCATAAAACAATTGCATCTTTAACTTCTTCATTAAAATAAAGAATTGATTGATTTCCGCCTTTTCTAACAACTTTAAAGGCATTGTTTTCAACATCTATATCTTTAACATTTAATCCAACACATTCGCTCACACGAATGCCAGTTCCCAAAAGCAGTGTAAGCAGAGCTGTGTCACGGATTTTGGTTATATTGTTAAAAGCACATTCTCTTTTAGTTAACTCGGTGGGTTGTTCGGCTTCGTTTAACAGTTTAACAACTTCATTAGGCTCTAAATATATTATTGGTTTGTTATGTATTTTAGGTGTTTTAACTTTAGAAGAAACATCTTGATTTATGCAGTCGGTGTTGTATAAATATTTAAACAGTGAACGGATGGATGATAATTTTCTTGCTTTTGCATTTTCATTGTTTTGATAGTTAATTCCATCTTTTGTGAAGTCGGAAATATAACTAAGAAAAAGTTCAATATCTCGTGATTTTAGCGAATTTATGTCAGTTAAAGTTATATTTTTAGTTTCTTTAAAAAGCAATTCTGTTGATAAATAAAAGAAGAAAATATTTAGGTCAGAAGCATAGTTAAGACGTGTTAATATTGATGTTGTTTGTTCAATTGCAATAAAATAATCAATGCAAAACTCTGGCAAGTTTTCAACAATTTTACGTAATTTAATATTGGATTTTTTTGTTCGATCTAAAACATAATTACTCATAAAACATATTATATATGTATTTTGCGAATAAATCAAGCAAAAGTAAAATATATCTAACAACTCAAATTTCTTTGCATTTTAAAGATAAATAATGTAAAATATAAACATGATAGTTAATAAAAACATAATTCAAGAATTTGCAAGGGATGTTGATGAAACATCGTTTTCAAATGCATATTCAAAAATTTTTGAAACCATAAACAAGTCTTTAGATGTAATAAAAAGTAGAAATCCATACATTGGTGACTACGAGATATTTGTTGCAAATGAGGCTTTTAACAAAACAGCATTCGTTTCGTCAACACTAGATATTTTTATTGTTTTAAACGCTGTACAAATTGAACTTAATTCTACAAAAAAGAAAAGCAATAAGTTTGTTTCTAGCTTAAAGATGTTTTGTAAAGAGTTTAAAAATAATCTAATTTTGTTCAGGTCTAAAAAAAAGAAAAGGGAAAAGCACTTTAAACAAATAGAAAAAAAATCTGCACAACTTAACACATATGATGTGGAGATGTTGTATAACGACCTTTTGTTACAAATGTCAAATTTTTTATATGAAAAAACTCAACTAGAAATTATTAACAACAAAATTCACATTGTTGGAAACGATGAGTTTGGTATTGAAATAAATGTATATCCAGTGTTTAGTGCATCAGAAAGTTGTTTTAAAATATATAATATAAAAACTGAAAATAGTGTGTTAATTGATTTTAAAAATAGATTTTTAAACTTTTTAAAAAAAGATGAAATAACCAATGGTGCTTTTTCACAACAAATTAGAGTTTTTAATAACTTGTTTTGGAATTTTGAAAAAACAAACCCAAACCAGATTTTTATTGAATCTTTAATTTATAATTGTCCAAATGAACTTTTTTCATATAACTCATATTTAACAACAGTTAAGATAATAAACTTTTTAAAGAATAGTACTATGCAAAATTTTGTTAGTATGTGTGATGAAAATGTTAAGTTGTTCAATGAAATTTTAAACACAACCAATTTTCAAAATGCTTATAAATTTTTAAACAGCATTGAAATTGCTGAATAATTGCCGTATTTATTCGCAAAACCTGTCTTTTGCGAATAAATATTAAAATGCTTTAATTTTTCCAATCACCTCTTCTCTGTTTGTTTTTTTATGGAATTTTGTTTTTTTATGGAATAAGGTTCATCATTTCGTCCAAATTTGATGAATGTAAATAGGTTTCTGGAATTTCACCCACAATAATGCTTTCAGAAATCATTATTTGAGTTTCTGTTTTTATAACTTGATTTGCAGTTGGCAATATTACACTAACTGAAGAAATAACCTTTAAAAAAATTCTGTGGTTTGTTTGATTAATGCCAGCAGATGTGAATGTTGATTCAAACTTGCAATTTATTGTTCCAATTGGTAACATTTTTATGTTCACTGTTGGTCCCCTTCCTGTAAAAATTGGCATGCCGCTAAAAGAGCCAATTGGTATGTCAACCCCAGTTGCACCCATTTGAGAAAGAGCGTTTTGTGATTTTTCGGTTAATTCTAGTGCTAGCATGTTTATTGTTGCCGAATTAGAACTTATTGTAACAATTTTGCCATTGTTATCTCGTGTTATTGTTATAAGAGTATCATATAAAACGTTGTCGTTTATAACCTGCCTTACAGAGTTCTCTACTGCTCTTTGACTTAGCGATTTAACTTTTGCAGTGCTTGTTGAAATAATTATTGGGTTTACTACAAAATTGAGATATAGCAAGCTTAATGTTATTATTAATAGAAAAATCGCAAGCATAATAATTAGCTTGCGTTTTATCTTTTTATGCAAGGGTTTTGTTTCTTTATTTTTCACTTATTTTAATATATGATTTTTAAAGTGAAAATTTTACTTTTATTAAAATTTTTTTGTTTTCGCTTTGAATACACATCCAAATAAAAAACCAAACCCAATAGCAGCAGCCAAACCGCCTGCAACAGACGCTAAACCACCCGTGAATGCACCTAACAACCCCTGTGCTTTTACCGCATTAATTGCTCCTTTTGCAAGACTAGCACCAAATCCAATAATTGGCACATTAATGCCTGCCTTAGCAAAAGCAGATATTGGTTCAAAAAGTCCAACGGCGGTTAAAAATGCTCCTATCATTTCAAACAGGACCAAAATACGTGCTGTTGTTATTTTTGTTGTTATAACAAGAATTTGGCCAAGCATGCATATAATTCCACCAACACCAAAAACAATAAAATATTCATACCATGGCATCATGATTGTTTACTCTCCTTTTTTATTTGTTTCTTTTCTTTTTTATCTTCTTCAAATGCTTCAATAACAACTGCATGAGAGATTCCTGGTATTGTGTCACCTTGTTGAGTTGATGTTGAAGATAATAATGCACCTGTTGCAATGAATAATACTTTTTTATATACTTTTTCTTGTATTTTTTGAAGAATGTATGAGTTTAAAACACTTGCCGAGCATCCACATCCGCTACCGCCCATCAAAACGCTTTGTTTTCCATTGTAAATAATTTGACCACAATCGTTATAATTTGTTTTAAGTTTATAGCCGTGGTCCTCCATTAAATCAATCAAAATTTCACTTCCCAACTTGCCTAAATCTCCTGTTGCAATAAGGTCGTAGTCGTCGGGGGTTGTGTTTGTATCTTTAAAATGGGCTATCATTGTCAATGCACAACTTGGCGCCATTACACTGCCCATGTTGTTAACATCAGAAATGCCATAATCTGTTACTTTACCAAATGTTGCACTTGTTATAACAGGACCCTCGCCCTTACTGCTTAATATGCAACAACCTGCCCCCGTTACAGTCCATTGTGATGTTGGAGGTCGTTGATTGCCCAACTCTAATGGATATCTAAATTGCCTTTCTGCTGTTGAAAAGTGTGATGCAGTTGCACAAGCAATGTTATCAAAATATCCTGAGTTTACCATGCTAGCACCAACAGCCAAACTTTCTGCCATTGTAGAGCATGCACCAAACAAACCAATATATGGAACATCAAAAGCTCTTGCGGCAAATGATGAAGTTATTATTTGGTTGAGCAAGTCACCTGAAATAAAAAGACGTAAATCGTTGGGGGTTAAGTTTGCTTTGGTTAATGCTCCAATAACCGCTTGTTCAACCATTTTTCTTTCTGCTTTCTCGTATGTTTTTTCGCCAAACAGGTCGTCTTTCATAATGTAATCAAAGTAGTCTTTTAAAGTTCCCAAACCCTCTTTTGGACCAACAATTGAATAATTCCCTATTATTCTTGGTTTGTTTTTAAAATATATTGTTTGATATTCTGTTTCTTTCATGTTATTCCCTTTTTTTAAATAAATAAATATATTAACCCGACAATCACACTTGCAATTGTTCCAAAAACAATAACTGGACCTGCAATAACAAACATTTTTGCACACATACCAAAAACAATACCTTCATTTCTAAACTCCATTGCAGGACTTGTTATTGAATTAGAAAAACCTGTTATTGGAATGATTGTTCCCGCACCAGCATATACGGCAATTTTGTCAAAAACTCCTAGCCCAGTTAAGAACGATGCAATAAAAATTAAAAATATTAATGTATATGTCCAAGCACTTTGTGTTGCCATTGTTGGAAAAATTGATAACAACATATCGTTAAATAACTGCCCTATCACACAAATCAATCCACCAATCCAAAAAGAATTAAACAAACTTGGCCATGCATGAGTTTTTGCAATTTTAGCTTCTACATATTGATTATATCTCTCATTTCTTTCTTGTTCTGTCATACTTACTCCTATATTTTTTTAAAGTTTTGACATTTTTTATAAGATTAAACCATTTTGAATAAAAAAAATTTTTAGAATTAAACTATGATTAGGAGATTTATATATGAAAATGAAAAAGATACTATCTGCTATTGTGTTGTCTTGTTTTTCAATATGTATTGTTTTTTTTGCTGGTTGTTCAGATACCTCAAGCAATGCAATTTTAAATTCTACAATAAACAACATGACAAAACTTTCTAATGTTCTTGATAAAGTTCAAGACATCGACAATAATCAACTTGTTATTTCTGATTTTATGGATGAAGATAATCTTTCAATAATTGATTTGTCAAATGATGAAGAAAAAAACAATTCAATGAAGAATTATGTAACCAAAATTTCATCATTAAACAATTGTGTTATATCAACCATAAATGTCAACAATTCTTTGAATAGTTTAAAAAAACAATTATATTCAAAAGCAATTCAGGTTAAAACAATGTGTGGATTAAACTTAGATTCCAACATTGAATATACAAACACTAAAATTAAAACACTGCAAGAACTTAACAATAATATTGCTGCAAACACAACAAGGATAAGTTTAACAAGAAATGAGATAACTAATAATTTTAACAACGTGGACAATGTGAAGGCAGAATATAGTTCTAAAACAGATTTATTAAGTTCTAGATATACAAAACTTAAAAACAGTTTAAATACAAGGCTTTCTTATTATAACAACCTTATATCTAGTTTAGATGGTTTATTTAATTTGCTAAGCAATGATATTGATAAACCAATAAACAATGATTACATTTTTGAGAAAGAAAATTCTGATGAATCTTTAAAAACATCAATAACAAAAAATATAGACACGTATGAAAATGCTGGAACAAATATGTATGGCGATTATAGAAACAATCCCATATATAATGTAGATAACTATTTAAAAAACTACAACCCTGGCTATGGCATGTACGGTGCTTATGGTTATGGTGGTTATGGTATTCCAAATGCAGGAATGTATCCCAATATGTATGGAATGAACGGATATAACTACAATATGCCATTTGGAAATGGTTACCTATACCCTAACATTAATACATTTGGAACATATAAAAACATAGACACATATAGGTCTAGAAAAGATTTAGACAAAAGACAACTTATAGAAGAAAATATTGAAGAAAATAAACAAGCAAATGATGCTGTTGATATAGATTTAAATAATCAAAAAAGAAACCCAAAGCAAATTCCACATGATTTTAACAGAAAAAAAATACATCCAAACTCAATTCAAAAAAAAGAAAATGATGAATATCAAGAAAACGAAGACCAATTTGTTGATAATCAAGATGAATCAAAACTTGAAAATGTTAAAGAAGACGTAATCGGAAATAATTAATTTTTATGCTAGTAACGTTAAAAGTGGTATTGTTGTAGAAACATTGTATCATTTTTGCCACATTAACCGTAATTTTTTGATTTATTATGCTTTATTATATAATATAAATCCACCAGGTGCACTGGTGGGTTTTTATTGGTGGGCAGGGGTGGATTCGAACCACCGAAGACGTAAGTCGACGGATTTACAGTCCGTAGCATTTGGCCGCTCTGCAACCTACCCTTATATGTTTAAAAATTTGTATAAAACAAATTTTAATGGAGCTGGTGATCGGAATCGAACCAACAACCTACTGATTACAAGTCAGTTGCTCTACCTATTGAGCTACACCAGCACATTGGTATTTAATTTAGAT
>CAZRJB010000003.1:0-104567 GCA_964600435.1 uncultured Lachnospiraceae bacterium | reverse complement strand
ACATGGATAACAGATAGTTCTGACCACTGGCATAAATGCACAGGGTGTGAAGATATAAAAGACAAAGCAGCTCACACTTACGATAATGATTGTGATACAACTTGTAATGTTTGTGGAGCAACAAGAACAATAACTCATTCTTACGAATACAAAAATAATGATACAACTCACTGGCAAGAGTGTTCGGTTTGTGATGCAACCACAATTACTAATGCTGAAAATCATACATTTGTTGATGGTAAATGCGTTTGTGATTTTGTTGAAGAAACACAAGGACTTGGCTATACTCTCTATAGAGGGGGTGATGCGGATCAATATTATGCGGTTGCCTCTATTGGTGATGCAACGGCTAAGTATATAAAAATTCCAGCGACTCATAATGGAATTCCTGTAACGCAAATAGGGCCGGGTGCATTCTTTTATGAAACAGAAATATTAAGTATTGAATTTCCTAATATAACTAGTTTAAGTAATGGCTCTTTTACTTGGTGTCATGCACTAACAAAAATAGTTATTCCTGCTAGTGTAACTGAAATTCGTGGTTGCCCTATTATTGGGTGCACGGGGCTTACAGAAATTATTGTTGAAAGTGGAAATACAAAATATCACGTTGAAGGAAACTGTTTGATTGAAACGGAAACTAACAAGGTTCTTGCTGGTCTTGAAAATTCAACTATTCCTGACACTGCAACAAGTATTGATGATTTCGCATTTTGCTGTTATCCTGGACTAACAAGTATTGTAATTCCAAGCAGTATTACTGTTATTGGACAAGATATATTTGAAGATAGTTCTAATTTGAGTGCGATATATTATTGCGGAACAGAAACTCAATGGAGCGCAATTAATATTGATAGTTCAAATGCAGAATTAACTTCTGCAACAAGATACTATTACAGCGAAAACGAACCAACAACAACTGGCAACTATTGGCATTATGTAAATGGTGTTCCAACCACTTGGACAACAACAGGAGAATAATAAATATATTTAAAACTTAATCAAAATAAAAGTCGTGGAGAACAAACTCCGCGATTTTTTTGCGAAAAATTTAAAAATATTTTTTTGAAATCCGTTTTTTGGGTGTTCAAATGTGTTATTATATGGTAAAATAGGAGGTGGAAGATATGAATATTGATTACAATAAAGTTGAAACTTTGGCGCAAGAAGTGATAAATAAAAAGCACGGATTTAGTTTTGACCTAAACAAAAGCAATAAATCGGAGTCGCTTTACTTGTTTATACATTACGACAATATGAATAAATCAATAAGAATATCTAACCACAAAAACATATATGATTATCTATGTTTTGCATCAAAGTTGGAATTTTGTTTTCAACTTTTTTGATTTTTGAATATTAATGTTAGTAAACCTTAAATTAAATGATTTTGATAAAAATGGTTAACACATGAACAACTCTTTTACATAAATATTAAAATTTAACATAAAATAGCCGCCAAACATAGTATGTTTTTGAGGTAAAATGCATGACTAAAATAGTTAACAAAGCACAAATAACGTCAAAATATAGTCTTCCAGATGGTTCACAAAAAACAAACAATATTGAAACAAACGAAGCTTACACAGAAAACTTAACAA
Source organism: uncultured Lachnospiraceae bacterium (assembly GCA_964600435.1). GTDB lineage: Bacteria > Bacillota > Clostridia > Christensenellales > UBA1242 > HGM11367. The sequence continues at coordinate 102,966 of CAZRJB010000003.1, read as the reverse complement.
CATCTTTTTTAAAAGAAAGAACATCTTTAAGTCAATATTGTACCCCAAATCAAGAAGTGGACCAAGTTTTAACCTTAACAAACAATACCGAACAAGAAATAACAAATGTAAAAATCATGGACACAATTGGTGCTGGGGCAACATTTAAACAAGGTTCAATAACAATAAACAATGTGGAATATCCAACATATGAAGCGAGCATGTTTTATTTGCCTAATGCTATTGCTTCTGGTGAAGTTGTTGTTATAAAATATTTTCTCACAATTGATAACAACCCAACATCAAGCACAATTTCTACAATTTCAAACATAACCTATGATTTTGTTGAAAGAACTTCAATAACTGAACAATCTAACAGTCTTAGTTTAAATGTTGTAAACAACAAAATATCAATAGAAAAGATTTGCAACAAATCGGCTGTTATTAGTGGTGATGTTGTAACATACACAAACACCATACAAAACACTGGTGAAGTGGCAAATACGAACATCTTTTTTAAAGATGAACTTTTGCCAAACATGAGGTTTGTGGAGAGCAGTGTTTTAATAGACGATATATCTTATACGGAATATAACCCCATTACTGGGTTTAGCCTAAACAATTTAAATGCTGGCGAAAAAACAATTGTAAAATTTAATGTAAAGGTAGATTAGAAAAAAAGGAGTTTATATGGCAAACGACGTAATTAATTTCACAATGGTAAGAACGGCATCGGCAGATATTGTTATGGCAGGCAACGAAGTAAACCAAACTTTAACTTTAACCAACAAAAGCCAGTTTGATATATCAAACATATATATTGTAGATACATTAAGTCAAGGCATAAGTTTTAAAAATCTTTCTGTTTATGTTGACGGCACATCATATCCAGGCTATAACCCAGTAAATGGATTTACTCTTCAGAATGTAATAAAAGCATCTAATAGTGCAACAATAACATATAAGGTTTTGGTAGATAGCGACCCACCAAGCGTAATGTCGGTTTTTTCAACAATAAACTATGTGGCAAACGGGGTTCAATATGAAAATGAAAAATCTAACACATTAAAAATGGAATTGGCAAGCGGGGAATTGTCGGTTAATAAAACATCAGATAAATCAGGAGCAAAACAAGGCGAAAAATTAACCTATCAAATAGAAATTCAAAATGTTGGCAACGTAACGCAAAATAGTGTTGTTTTAAAAGACCAACTTCCATCAGATGTTACTCTTGTTTCTGGAACGGTTAAAGTTGACGGCGAAGTCCGTTCCAATGTCAATTTGGCATCAGGTTTTACTGTTGGAAACATATATGCAAAAGAGAAAAAAGTTGTAACTTTTGATGTTACTGTAAACTAATCTCAAAATTGGCAATTTATTTCATTTTTAAAAATATTGAAATAATTGCTATTTTTTTATGGTTGTAATATACTAAAACACATAAGGAAGGTGTTTTATAATGTCAAAAGTAGTAATAATTGGCTGTGGCAATGTGGGTATGGCTTATGCATATAGTTTGGTTAACAAGACCTCAAGAGTTAACGAACTTGTTTTAATAGACTTAAACAAAAACAAAATAGAAGGGGAAGCATTAGATTTAATGCATGCTCAAAGTTTGGGGCCTTGCAAAATGAACATTCATGCAGGAAACTATTCCGACTGCAACAATGCAGACATTGTTTGCATAACTGCAGGAAGAAATCAAGAAGTTGGAGAAACAAGGGCAGACCTTATTCAAAAAAATCATCAGGTTTTTAAATCTATTATTGAAGAAATAAACAAAACAAATTTTAATGGTGTTTATTTAATTGCAACAAATCCGCTCGATGTAATGACAAACATAACTCAAAAACTCAGCGGTTTTGAAAAAAACAAAGTTGTTGGAAGTGGAACATTGCTAGACAGTGCCAGATTGCGTTTTTTGGTGAGCAACATTACTAGAATAAATCCAAAAAGCATTCATGGTTATGTTATTGGCGAACATGGCGATAGCGAATTTATTCCATTCAACAATATGCAAATTGGCTTAAACAAAGCAAGTGAATATTTAACTGAATCCGACATGGAAAAAATAACCTTTGATGTTAGAAATTCTGCATACGAAATAATCAACAAAAAGGGGAACACTTGCTACGGAATAGGCATATGTTTGGCACGCTTAACAAATGCAATCTTAGAAGATTCTAAAAAAATTTTTACTGTTTCTTGTTATAACGAAACATATGGAGTGTACATTGGTCAACCTGCGGTTCTAGGTAAAAATGGTGTGGAAAGAGTTTTAAGTTTAAAGCTTTGCGAACAAGATGTTGTTAAATTTGAAAACTGTGTTAATGCAATAAAATCCGTTTTAAACAAAACAAATTAGTATAATTATTTGTTTTAATTCTGTTTTTTTATAAAAAATATAACTTTTTGTAATTTTTTTAAAATTTGTTAAAATTGCATATTGTAAAAAACAAGAATATGTGCTATCATAAAAATGAAAATAGGGGAAAATATGAAAATTTTAGAAGATGAAGGTTTTTGCACCTGTTGCGGGAATTATGCAACATATTCCTTTGGTGATGAAAACTTTAGTTTAATAACAAAAGATTTGGCAAACTATAACAAATATAAAGACATATATGTGTACAAATGCCCTAATTGTGGTTTTATTTCAACCGACATAACTGGAATTGAAGGCGTTTTATATTCAGATGTAAAAAAATCTTTAGAATATAAAAATGTTTTAAACTATGCATATTTAGATGGACTAGACAAGGAGTTGTATAACAATCATTCTTCCGAAGTTCCAGCAAACCTATACGAAGCCTATTCTTTTGTTTGCTTAGAAGCAAAAGACTTAGAAAAATACATCAGAACAGTAAACAAAGCAATTGAACTAAAAATTGTAATGGCTCAAAAATATCGCAGGTCACAAGATGAACTTGGTGGCGAAGAAGATAATGATGATTTATATGACAAACTTGATACATTAATAAAAGATAGCATTTTAATAAATAGAAAACAAATTGACTTTTATTTTACTCAATTTAACACTTCGAACGTGTTTTTAAAAATTTTATACATAGAAAATTTAGCAAACCTTGGAAACAAAGACGAAGCATTAACTTTGTTTGAAAAATTATCCAAAAAAGTAATTTTAAAAGAAGATTTAAAAACATATATTTTGAAAGTTATAAAAACAAACAGATAAACAAAAAAGGGGAAATTATGTCAAACTATTCATTTGTTGATATGCACATTCACACAATTTATTCAGACGAAGATAAATGTGATATGACAATTGATGAGGTGCTTGAAAAAGCACAAAAAAAGGCAGAGCGCACTGGTGGTGCTGATTGTGTTATTGCAATAACTGACCACAATTCTATTTTGGGTGTTCAAAAAGCTAGGGAGATTTTAAATTCCACAAACACATATTCCAAAGTAAAACTAATCAGCGGAATCGAATTTACAACCGACCTTGTTGAAATGACAACTTTGTTTGACCAGCAAAGAGTTTTTACACGTTGCCACACACTCGCCTATGGCTTTGATGAAAACGACAAAGAACTTTCTGCATATTCAAAAATAACTCACAAAAAGTTTTCTAATAATGATAATCTTGGCTTGCAAATTTGTGCTGCCAGAAGGGCAATTTGTGAAAGGTTTGACATCAATATTCCATTTTCTACTTTAGAACATATGTCCACTCTCAAAAAAATAGACAAATTTCAAAATGTTTTTATTGATTTAATAGAAGAATACTTTAAAAAAGAAGCAATAAACATCAGTTTAGAAAGTGTTAAAGAAGAAATTTCTCCATATATTTCAAATTTTTTAACCTATGAAAGAAGTGCTGAAAGTTATGGCAGATTAAAACTATCCGACATTGCAAAATTGGTTAAACATGCAGGTGGAGAATTGGTTATTGCACACCCTTCAATAATTAGAATTTCTAGTGCTGGGTTAAAATACCTTGCCGACAAAGAAAAAATCACAATAAAAGATATTTGTTCGCAAACCAGCAAACATGGCTCTTTTTCAGATTTTATGCATTTAAATCAACCAAAAATGGTTTTTGATTATTTTATAGATGCATATGAAAAAATTTGCGGTTACAAAATTAGTGGAATTGAAAAATTTTATTCGTCCAACTTTGAATCCAGACTTGATAAGGTAATTGACCAAATTTGTTTGGAGCGAAACTTGTATCAAACGTGTGGCAGTGATTATCATGGAGTTCACTTGCATCCAGAAAAAACTTTGGGCAATGTTTTTCCAAATCGTGTGCAAAACTTATATAAACAACAAAACATGCCTCTATGCGCAGATAATGCACCAATAAACGTTGGAAGAATAAACATGGTGGAGCATATTCTTAAAAAATCAGACCAAAAACATGATACAGTTTTTGTTGTAAATGGCTCTGTTTTGCCAAATGACACTTTAGAAGATATTTTAAAAACCAGACACGAATCAATAAAATTAAGGCAACTTAAACGTTTAGAAAACGATTCTGTGCCAATTGATTGCTCTGATTGTTTAAAAATGTTACAAACCACAAATAGCAATGTTTCATATCTCTTGTCAATATTAGAAAAACCAAATGAAAGCGCTAAAAAAATTTTAGAAATCAATCTTGAAATAGAAAAATATATAGAAGTTTTAAAACTAATCAAAGCAAAGGCAATAAACAACAAAAACTTTAGGCAAACAAAAGAATATCAAAACATTTTTTATTACATTAAAGACATTAAAAAACGTTTGAAACACATTATAAAAATGAAACCTAATCTGCTAAAAGATTTGAAAAAAGATATGAAATATTATTATCATAAAAACAATATATATATCAACGATTTATTAAACATTATCATTTTAAATCCGATAAAAAGCAACAACAAAAATGAAACCACCGAAATTTTAAAAGTTTAATTTAAAAGGTCACGCAAAAAACGTGACTTTTTTTAAGCACTCAAAAACAAATCAAACAAAAATGAACTTTTTCTTATTGCTCACATGTTAGAAAACAAGAGTTTTAACTTTCATAATTCAATTTTTTAATGTAGCTAAAAAAACAAAATAATTAATGTAAAAAATTTGTTGTAAAAAAAAATGAAATGTGGTATATTTTTAAGGTACAATTTTTTTAAAGGAGTAATTACATAATGTACGAGATAGTAAAAAACGAAAATAATGAAGTCGAAGTTAAAATATCATTAAACAAAGAAGAGTGGAATTCTTATATTGAAAAAGCATATCAAGAAAACAAAGGCAAATTTAACATTCAAGGTTTTAGAAAAGGTTCAGCTCCTAGAAAAATAATAGAAAAAAACTATGGAGATAGTGTTTTTTACGATGAAGCACTTGACATCGCTTTTGCGGAAGAATACGGCAAATTTTTAAGCGAAAACACAGGTTTAGACATAATTGACCAACCAACTTTAAATGTTGACAAGTTTGACGAAAATGGTTTGGTTTTAACAGCAAAAGCACCACTTTTGCCAAAAGTTACTTTGGGTGAATATAAAGGCTTAAAAATTGAAAAATACACTGAAGAACTTGACGAAAGCAAAGTAGAAAAAGAACTTAACCAAGCACGTGAAAGAAGTGCTAGGTTTGTAGATGCCAAAGAAGGTGAAGCAGCAAAACTTGGAGATTTTGTAACAATCGATTTCACAGGAATGGTAAATGGCAAAGAGTTTGAAGGTGGCAAAGCAGAAAACTATCGTTTAGAACTTGGTTCGCATAGTTTTATAGATAATTTTGAAGATCAAATTGTTGGTATGAAAATTGGTGAACAAAAAGACATAACAGTCACTTTCCCAGAAGACTATCCTGCTGAAGAACTTAAAGGAAAAGAATCTGTTTTTAAAATTGTTTTGCATAAAATTGAAAACAAAGAATTGCCAGAGTTAAACGATGAGTTTGCATCAAACGTTTCTGAATTTGAAACATTAGAAGAATACAAGGCAGACATCAAAAAACACATGCAAGAAACTCTTGACAAACACATCAATCAAGAAAACGAAAACAGAATCATTAACAAAATTGTAGAAAATTCAAGTGTAGAAATTCCACAAGTTTTGGTTGAAAGGCAATTAGACATGTTTATTAGAGATTTAGAAATGCGTTTGTCTTATCAAGGTATGCGTTTAGATGATTATTGCAAATTTACCAACACAACCAAAGAAGCACTTAGAGAAAACTATAAACCACAAGCAGAAAAATCTGTTAAAACTCGTTTGGTTTTAGAAGAACTAATCAACAAAGAAAACTTGCTTGTTACAGATGAAGAACTCGACAACAAAATTGTTGCCGATGCAGAAAAATATAAAAAATCTGTAGAAGAATATAAAAAATCAATAAATGATAAAAATTTGGCATATATTAAAAATGATATGCTTATGGATAAAGTTATTGCTTTTCTTACAAAAAACAACACTTTAGAATAGAGTAAATTTTTGAAAATAGTGTATACTTTAATGGCAAAAGACAAAAAAGTGTCTTTTGCCATTAGTAAAAATATTAATATTATTTAAAGGAGATAAAAATGCTAATACCAATGGTGGTTGACCAAACAACAAGCGGAGAAAGATCCTACGACATATATTCTAGATTGCTAGAAGATAGAATCATTTTTTTATCAGGTGAAATAACTGACGAAACGGCAAACAGCATTGTTGCTCAACTTATTTTTTTAGAAGGAAAAGACCCTGAAAAAGACATATCTTTATATATAAACAGTCCGGGCGGAAGTGTTAGTGCTGGCCTTGCAATATACGACACAATGAATTTTATAAAATGTGATGTAACAACAATATGTGTTGGCTTGGCGGCATCAATGGGGGCATTCTTGCTTTCTAGTGGAGCAAAAGGAAAAAGGTTTGCTTTGCCAAATAGTGAAATAATGATTCACCAGCCTTTAGGCGGAGCACAAGGTCAGGCAAGTGATATAGAAATTCAAGCAAACCATATAAAAAGAATAAAAGAAAAAATTAACAAGGTTTTAAGTGAACAATCTGGGCAACCATTAGATAAGGTACAAAAAGACACAGATAGAGATTTCTATATGTCAGCAGAAGAAGCCTTAGAATATGGCTTGATTGATAAAATTTTTAATAAAAGAGATTAGGAGTGTAAATGAATACAAATCAAACAACAACCAAAGAAATGAAATGTTCATTCTGTGGCAAACCGCAACGTGTTGCAAAAAAACTTATTTCAAGTCCAAATGCAGAAGCCTTCATTTGTGATGATTGCGTAGAAATTTGCCGAGAAATAATGAATCAAGCAGTTCCAGAAAAAAATTTAGGAAAAATTGATTTGCCAGTTCCTGAACAAATAAAAGCCGAATTAGATAAATATATCATTGGTCAAGACGATGCAAAAAAAGTTTTGTCTGTTGCTGTGTATAATCATTACAAAAGAATAAATTACAAAATTGATAATGCAAGCAAAAAAAAGAAAGAAGGTTACGATGACTATGTTGAATTAGACAAAAGCAACATTTTAATGGTTGGGCCAACCGGATGCGGAAAAACCTTGCTTGCAAAAACTCTTGCAAAAATATTAAAAGTTCCATTTGCTTGTGCAGATGCAACAACTTTAACTCAAGCCGGATATGTGGGTGATGATGTTGAAAACATCTTGTTAAAACTCATTCAAAATGCAGACTACGATATTAAACAAGCAGAGCGTGGCATAATATATATTGACGAAATTGACAAAATTACAAGAAAAAATGAAAACACTTCAATAACACGTGACGTGTCTGGCGAAGGTGTTCAACAAGCATTGCTAAAAATTATAGAAAGCACAACTGCAAGTGTTCCTCCACAAGGTGGAAGAAAGCATCCTCAACAAGAAAACATTCAAATTGACACAACAAACATATTATTCATTTGCGGTGGAGCATTTGTTGGTTTGGAAAAAGTAATAAAAAATCGTCTTTCAACTTCTTCGCTAGGTTTTAATGCCGAAGTAAAAAAACAAAAAGAAGATAAATTAGAGAACTACTTTAAACAAGTAACCCCACAAGATTTTATCAAATATGGTTTAATTCCAGAATTTGTTGGTAGACTACCAGTTGTTGTAGGGTTAAAGGATTTAGATGAAGATGCACTTGTTAAAATTTTGACCGAACCTAAAAATGCAATTGTTAAACAATATAAAAAACTGCTAGAAATGGACAACATTTCTCTTGAATTTGACCAAGAAGCAATAAAAACTGTTGCAAAAAAGGCAATTCAGTTAAAAACTGGGGCAAGGGGACTTAGAACAATTTTAGAAGACCACATGTTAAACATAATGTACACTGCTCCAGAAGATAAAACAATTCAAAAAATTGTTATAACCCCAAGTGTTATAACCGAAAACACTTCTCCAATAATTGTTAGAAAATCAGAAGAAAACCAAGAAAAATCTCAAGCGGTAAATGAATAATATAAAAAAACAAGACATATTTAAGCAATTAGGCTTTTTTAAGTCTTGTTTTTTTGATTGAAAAAATATTGTTAATTAATTGGTTCTCTTGTAACAACAACATCAACATTTTTTAAGTTTGCAACATTTTTAATAATAATTTCTCCATTTTTAACGTTGGATAAATGTAAATTTTTAATATCTTTAATAACATCAAAAATTTTATCTTTTGGAACCAAATTGGTGGTTTTTACAGAAGCAATACCTTGTTTGGTTTCAACCAAACTTGTAACTGTTCTTGTTGGTTCAGTTATTTCAGAAATGCCATATCTTTCACCTCTAACACAACCATTTCCAGACACAATAATTTTGTCATTATTTTTTTCTACTGTTAATTCACAACCAACAGGGCACATTATACAGGTTATTTTCATATACAACTCCTTTTATTCAATAGTTAAAAAAATGTCATCTGAAATTAATTCTTTGTTAATAATAATGCTTTGCATTTCACCAGGATTTATTGCTATCACAAATTTCTCATAAATTTTTTTGTTTTCAGAATAGGCAACAATTTTTTGCTTAACAATTTTATTTTTAACCCTAAATTTTATGTTCAAATTCCCGTCAGAAACACACACTTTGGTTGGGATGGTGTATAAAATGTTGTCGCTTGTTATAATGTTAACAAATTTTTTACCTTTTTTATATTTTCCAAGAGCATATAATCCTGCATTTTCTCCAGCATGTTCCGCCTCTTGTGTAACATTGTCAACAAGGTCATGAACATGTAAAAAATTGCCACAAGCAAAAACTCCATCAGAAATTTCCAAACCATCATTCACAAAAACACTATTTGTTTTTTTATTTATCTCCACATTTTCAAGCAAATCTGTTTCAGGAATTAATCCAACAGATAAAATAACGCAGTCACACTCTAAAAACTTTCTAGTTTCTTCTTTTCTAGAAAAATCATCATTAACATTTCCATAAAAAATGCCTTCCACTCTTTGTTTGCCAACAACTTCAAAAATTGTTGTTGAAGTGTAAAGGGGAATGTTGTAGTCATCCAAGCATTGAACAACGTTTCTTTTTAATCCACTGGTTGTTTTATTAATTTCCAAGACACACAAAACTTTTGCACCTTCATATGTTAATCTTCGTGCCATAATAAGTCCAATGTCGCCAGAGCCTAAAATAACAACCTTTTTGCCGGGAAGTTTTCCATCAACATTAACCATTCGTTGCGCAAGCCCAGCTGTGTAAATTCCTGCAGGCCTTGTTCCGTTCAACAAAATGTTGCCAGCAGTACGCTCTCTGCAGCCCATTGCATAAACAAGTGACTTGCATTCAATAAAACAACGACCATTTTGATTTATGATTTCAACTTTTTTTCCGCAAATTTTTGTAACAAATGTGTTTAGCATTACAGTGATATTTTTATCATTTTCGATAATTTGTTTAAATCGTAATGCATATTCTGGACCTGTTAACTCTTCTTTAAAATAGTGTAATCCAAAGCCGTTATGAATACACTGATTTAAAATTCCACCAAGAGTATTATTTCTTTCAATAACAACAACTTTTGCTCCTTGTTTGCTAGCAGAGATAGCGGCTTGCATTCCTGCGGGACCACCACCTATAACAATAACATCAAAATGATAATCTGTCATTTTTGCACCCCCGTTATGTTATCAATAAAAATGTTGCTTTGTGAATATTCTTTTTTAACATCAAACAAAGACATGTTGTTTTCTTGAGCAATAAGTTTAACAACTTTATCCAAACAAAAACTGCCTTGACACCTGCCCATTCCGGCTCTAACTCGCTTTTTAATACCATCTACCGTTTCAACTTTAATGGGTCTAGATAATGCAAAAACAATATCACCTTCGGTTATCATTTCACATTTGCATACAATTTTTCCATATTTTGGATTTGATTTTACCAAAAAATTATATTCGTCTTGTGTTAAATCTTTTGCAAGAAAATATGGAGAAATTTTATTAAAATTTGTTTCGATATTTTTAAAGTTTAAAAGATCTACAACATATTCGGCAATTGCAGGAGCACAAGAAAGCCCAGGCGAGCAAATTCCAGCAATATTAACAACATCTTGGTCAATTTTGCTTTTTTCAATAATAAAATCATCACCAGTGCAAGTTCTAATTCCAGAAAACTGCCTTATTGTGTTTTTTAAATTCAAATTTTCAATGAGTGTGTTGGATTTGGTTTTTATGTCTGCCAAACCTTCTGCGGTTGTTTTTGTAACATTGTCAGAATCTTCTGAATTTGGGCCAACCAAAACATTTCCGTCAACAGTTGGTGTTATCAAAACGCCTTTTCCTTTTTGGGAAGGTAATGGAAACAAAGTTGCTTTAACAATGTTGTTTTCACTTTTATCCAAAACATAATATTCTCCACGTCTAAAACGAATATCATAGTTTTCTACATTGAGCAATTTTGCAATGTCATTATATCCAAAACCACAAGCATTAACAATTTTTTTAGAATGCAATATTTCACCATTGCCATAAATTTCAAAAATGCTGTTATTTTTTAAAATTTTTTCAGTCAAGAAAAATGTTTTACAGATTCCACCATTAACAACTCCTTCCTCTGCAAAACAAATGGTTAAAAGGTAAGGATTTGTTATTGCTGAGTTTTTTGCAAACAATCCGCAAGAAATGTTGCTGTTTAGGTTTGGAATTGTTTTTTTTAGTTGACTTCTGTTTAAAATTTCTAGCTCGTTGGCATTCAAGCCATTAACAATCCCACGATTATATAACTTTTTTACAATTTCAATGTTATCTCCAAGCACAAAAGCACCAATTTTTTTGTATGGAACACCAAGCCTTGCACATGTAGATTCAAACATTTTGCTGCCTTCAACATTGAATTTTGCTTTTAATGTGTTTGGCATTGCATCAAAGCCTGCATGAACAATGCCTGAATTTGCTTTGCTTTCGCCAGAAGCCAGATCGTTTAATTCAAGCAAAACACATTTTTTGCCCATTCGCGACAACTTGCTAAAAATGCTTGCTCCAACAACTCCGCCACCAAAGATTGCAACATCGTAAACATTTTTCATTTTAAACTCCTAGAAATATTTTACCACATTTGCATGTTTTTACAAATAAAATGGATTAAAGTTGTAATTTTTTTTTATAATATTTGCCAATATGGTTTAAATCGTGATATCATGTTTTTATGAAAAAATTTTTTGCAAACAAACAAAATGATTGTTTTGTTTTTGAAAACGACGAACTTGCTCATTTCAATGTTTTAAGATGTAAAATTGGAGAACAAATTGTTTGTTATGGCAATGATGAGTTTGACTATTTGTGTGAAGTGCAAACTGTAACAAAAAAACAAGCAATCGCAAAAATAATTGGAAAAGAAAAAAACAAGAAAAATCCCAAAAAGTCAATAACTGTTTTTCAAGGTGTTGTAAAGGGAGAAAAATCGGATTTTATTGTTCAAAAACTTACAGAACTTGGTGTTTCTAATTTGTTTTGGTTTGAAAGTGAGTTTTCAGTTGCAAGTGTAAACAATAACAAATTGGAACGCCAAAACAAAATAAGTTTAGAAGCATGCAAGCAATGCGGCAGAAGCATTCCTTTAAAAATTTCAGAAATGTTAACTTTTAAACAAGTTTTAGAAAAACTTGGTCAGTTTGACCTTGTTTTGTTTGCAAATGAAAAAAATCGTGGTAGAATTTTAAATGCCGATTTAAACAAGAGCAACATTGCCATTATTGTTGGCAGTGAAGGCGGTTTTAGTGATAAAGAAATAGAACAAATAAACATGAGTGGCGCAACAAATTTTGGATTGGGAGAGCGTGTGTTACGGGCGGAAACTGCATCCATTGCAATGTCTGCAATTGTTGGCCACTTAATCAATGTATAGAAGGATAAAATGAAAATTGTAGTTTACACACTGGGTTGCAAAGTAAATCAGTACGAAAGTGACGGCTTGGTGTTTAGTTTAAAAAGTTTAGGACATGAAGTTTTTACAAACATTGTCAATGCAGATGTATATATTTTAAATTCTTGTGCTGTTACAAACGAAGCAGAAAAAAAGTCACGTCAAATAATTTCAAAATTCAAATCTTGCAATCCAAATGCAAAAATATATGTTTGTGGATGTGCATCACAAAAAAACTCAAAACAATTTAAAGACATAACAGGAGTGGAATTTGTAAAAGGAACAGCAAACAAACTAAGTTTAGTTGAATCATTTAATAAAACAGGAATTGAAATTGATAATTTGCCTTTAAATTACAACGAAGAGTTTGTTACGGAACCATCAAAAACTCGTGCATATGTTAAAATTCAAGATGGTTGCAACAATTTTTGCTCATATTGTATAATTCCTTATTTAAGAGGTAGAAGTCGTTCGCGTGATTTGATAAGCATCATGAAGGAAATAAACGAACTTTCGCATAGTGTTAAAGAAATTGTTTTAACCGGCATAGACATTTCAGATTATAGAATTGATGGTGAAAAGTGCTTTTATAGATTGATTGAACAACTTGAACCTTACAAAAACATAAGGTTTAGGCTTGGCAGTTTAGAACAAGGTCTTGTTGATGAAAGGTTTTTGCAAGCAATGAAAAAGGTTAACATATGTCCGCATTTTCACTTGTCCTTGCAAAGTGGTTCCAATTCTGTTCTTAAAAGAATGAACAGAAAGTACACAACCAAACAGTTTTTGGAATCTGTTAAACTTATAAACAAACATTTTAAAAATGCATGCATAACAACAGATGTTATTGTTGGTTTTCCGCAAGAAACAGAAAAAGAGTTTAAACAAACATTAAGGTTTGTTCAAAAAGTAGGGTTTTATAACATTCACATTTTTCCATACTCAAAGCGCTCAGGAACAATTGCCGAAAGAATGCAACAGGTTGATGGGAGTGTGAAAAAAGAGAGAGCAAAAAAACTTGCAATTGTAAATGAAAAATTAAATAAAAACTACATAAAAAAAATAAAAAAAGAACAGCATTGTGTTCTCGTTGAAGAATTTGATGGAAATTATTTTATTGGACATGCAGAAAATTATGTAAAGTGTTACATATCCGACAAATGTGAAATTAACGAATTTGTTAATGTTAAAATAATATCAAAATTTAATGACGGGGCATTAGCAAAAAGAGTATAAAGGAGAAACAAATATGAACGATTGTGTTTTTTGTAAAATAGGTAAAGGAGAAATAAATTCTAAAAAGTTTTATGAAGATGAGGACTTTTTTATTATTGCAGATGTTTCACCAAAAGCAGCAAAACACTTTTTGATGATTCCAAAACATCATTACAAATTGTTGTCAGAACAAACCGAGTCGGATAGAATTGTTATGTCAAAGATGTTCGCAAAACTTACCGAATTGCAAAGTCAGTTAGGTTTAGACGGCGGTTTTAGGGTGATAATCAATCAAGACAATAATGGTGGACAAGAAGTTCCACATTTACATATTCATGTTTTAGGTGGCGAAAAACTAAAAAGTTTCTAATTTTTTTGTGTTTTTTGAACACTTACATTTTTGCTTGCAAAAAATGTGTGATTGTTGTAAACTTTATGTTGTATGATTTTGGCTTCAATGCAAAATGAAAAAATTAAAATGTTAAAAAAATTAATGGCTGACAAGTCATTAATGTTTTTTGATAATCCAAAGTTAATTCAAGAAGCATTTGATGCCGGTCATAACATTATTTATATAATCAAAAAGGAAGGGTATGTCGGCAAAACCGACTATGGTGGAGAAGTTGTAGAAGTTACAGAAAATGTTTTTAAAAACTTTTCTTCAACAGTAAATTCTCAAGGTTTAATTGGAGTTGTTCATTTTCAAGAGCCAAATTTTAAAAAACCGATTGGAAATTTTTTGGTTTTAGATGGACTTCAAGACCCAGGAAATGTTGGAACACTTCTTCGCTCTGCTCTTGGCTCAAACTTTTTGGATGTATATTTGCTGGATAGTGTTAAAATAACAAACAGCAAAGTTGTTCGCTCTTCAATGGGGGCAATTTTTAAACTTAACATATATCAATTGTCAAAACAAACTTTTTTAGAGCAGTTTAAAAATTGGAACATTCCACTTGTTGTTTGCGACATGAACGGGCAAAATGTTTTTGATGTTAACCAATGGGGCAATTGTGGCGTTGTTGTTGGAAACGAAGGAAATGGTGTTTCTCAAGAAATAAAAAACATTGCCACAAAAACAATAAAAATTCCAATGTCAAACAATTTGGAAAGTTTAAATGCAGGGGTTAGCGGTAGCATTGTTATGTTTTTAATAAACAATGCTAAAAAATAATAATAAAAAAATAATAAATAAGGAGATAAAAATATGTCAGGTCATTCAAAATGGCACAATATTCAAGCAAAAAAAGGAAAAACTGATGCCGCAAGAGGTAAAATTTTTACAAAAATAGGTCGTGAAATTGCTGTGTGTGTTAAGCAAGGTGGTTCAGACCCAAATGTTAACAACAAACTTAAAGATTTAATTGCAAAAGCAAAATCAAACAATATGCCAAACGATTCAATTCAACGCAGCATTAAAAAAGCAGCAGGCGAAACTGATTCTGTTAACTATGAAGAAAAAACATACGAAGGTTATGGAATTGGTGGAACTGCGGTTATTGTTAGAACATTAACCGACAACATCAACAGAACCAGTGGGGATGTTAGACATGCATTTGATAAGCACTCAGGAAATTTAGGTGCAAACGGCTGTGTTTCATACATGTTTAAAAGAAAAGGCATAATAATTATAGAAAAAAATATAGATTCAGATGTTGATGAAATAATGATGCAAGCACTCGATTTTGGTGCTTTGGATGTTGTTGAAGAAGACGATTGCATTTCAATAGAAACCGAACCAAGTGAAGTTGGAAATGTTGCAGAAAAACTTACAAATGCCGGCTATGTTGTTGTATCTTACGAAAACACACTTGTTCCTGATAACTATATAGATTTGGATGAAAAACAAATTATTTCATTCCAAAAAATGTTGGATATGTTGGAAGATAACGATGATGTTCAAGAGGTTATTCACAATGCAAATCTTCCAGAGTGTGAAGAATAATAAAAATTGAAGGGATATAATGAGAATTTTAGGAATAGATCCAGGATATGCTTTGGTTGGATATGGAATTATAGATTCCGATTCATATACTCAAAAAATTGTTGACTATGGTGTTATTTCAACTCCAAAAGAAGAAACATTGTCAAACAGACTTTTTGTGATTCATAAAACATTAAAAAAAATTATTGAATTATACAAGCCCGACGTTGTGTCAATTGAAGAATTGTTTTATTTTAAAAATCAAAAAACAATAATTCCAGTTGCAGAAGCAAGAGGTGTTATTGTGTTAACCTGCAAAGAGTGTGGAGTTGAAGTGTTTGAATACACTCCTTTGCAAATAAAACAGGCATTAACAGGAGTTGGAAGGGCAGAAAAGCAACAAGTTCAGTTTATGGTTAAAACATTGTTGGGGTTAGATAAAATTCCAAAACCAGATGATGCAGCCGATGCTGTAGCCGCAGCATTGTGTCACTCTCAAATTAATCCACGAATAAATTTTAACAAGTTGCAATAAAAAAATAATTTGCACAAATTTTTAAAGGAGATGTTTTATGTATTCATACATTATTGGTGTTGTAACACAAAAAGATACAAACAGAATTTCATTAGAAAACAATGGAATTGGTTATGAAATATATGTTTCTAATCAAACTTTAGATATAATACCGTGTGAAAACGAGCCAGTTAAGGTTTTTACATATCTTAATGTTAAAGAAGACGAAATGTCTCTTTACGGTTTTTTAAAACTTGAAGAAAAAGATTTATTTTTAAAACTAATTTCTGTTAGTGGAATTGGTCCAAAAATGGCATTAGGCATTTTGTCAGAAATTTCAATTTCTGGATTGCTTAATGCAATCGCAAGTGAAGATTTAAAAAGATTGTGCAAAATTAAAGGTTTGGGCAAAAAAACAGCCGAAAGGTTAATTCTTGAGTTAAAAGACAAGGTTAATCCGTTAGAAGCACTTTCTTATGGAAACAATGAAGAAGTTGAAGTTTTAGATGATAACATTTTAAACGATGCTATTGCCACATTGGTTGGGTTAGGGCTTTCAAAAAACGAAGCATATAAATTGGTAAAAGAAAACGCAAAAAAAGACATGACTTTAGAAGAAATAATCACAAATGTGTTAAGGGGGATGAGTAGATAATGGAAGACTTAGATAGGTTTATAACAAGCACAAAAAATGCTACCGATTTAGAAATTGAAAACTCTCTTAGACCAAGAGCAATGGACGAATATGTCGGCCAAGATAAAATAAAAAACAATTTAGCAATTTACATTAAAGCAGCAAAAAACCGTGGCGAAACATTAGACCATGTTCTTTTATATGGCCCGCCAGGGTTGGGAAAAACAACTCTTTCACACATAATTGCAAACGAAATGGGAAGCCAAATGAAAGTAACAAGCGGTCCAACAATTGAACACGCTGCAGACCTTGCTGCAATTTTAACAAATCTAAACAAAAATGATGTTTTGTTTATTGACGAAATTCACAGACTTAACAAATCGGTTGAAGAGGTTCTTTATCCAGCAATGGAAGATTTTGCTCTTGACTTTATTGTTGGAAAGGGTCCATCTGCAAGAAATATGCGCTTAAAAATTCAACCATTCACATTAATTGGTGCAACAACTAGAGCGGGCATGTTGACTGGTCCACTGCGTGATCGTTTTGGGGTTATTTGCAGGCTTGAATTGTATTCTGTTGACGAGTTAAAAATTATCATCAATCGTTCAGCAAAAATTTTAAACGTAAAACTTACCGATGATGCTTGCACTGAAATTGCAAGGCGAAGCCGTGGAACACCAAGGCTTGCCAACCGTCTTTTAAAAAGACTAAGAGATTATGCCGATGTTTTGGGCGAAGGAAACATTGACCTAGAAATGGCAAAAAAATCACTAGAACTTATGGAAATAGACAACTTGGGTTTAGATGTTATAGATAGAAAAGTTATGTTGGCAATAATAAAAAAATTTTCTGGTGGACCAGTTGGGCTAGAAACATTGGCTTCTTCAACTGGAGAAGACTCAACAACAATTGAAGATGTTTATGAGCCTTATTTGTTACAACTTGGCTTTATTGCAAGAACCCCACGAGGAAGAGTTGCTTTGGCAAAAGCATACGAACATTTTGGTGTTGAACTTAGTGACGACAAAAAAGAACAACTAGCTGCTTATAAGGTGGTGCAAGATGACTGAGTTTACAAAAAAGACCACATATTTTTATAATTTGCCAGAAGAATTAATTGCTCAAAGTCCAGCTGAGCCACGTGATAGTGCTAGGCTTTTGATATATAATAGAGAAACGAAACAAATTGATCATAAAATTTTTAAGGATATTGTTGAATATTTAAAACCGGGTGATGTTTTAGTTTTAAACAATTCTAGGGTTATTCCTGCAAGAATTTATGGAATTAAAGAACAAACTGGGGCAAAAATTGAAGTCTTGTTAAACAAAAGATTAAACCTAACCGATTGGGAAATAATTGCAAAACCATTCAAAAGGCTAAAAGTTGGAACAATTGTTAAGTTTAACAATGAGTTGTCTATGCAGGTTTTGGAATTGCTAACCGATGGTGTGTGCAAAATAAAATTTATTTATGAAGGCAGATTTGAAGAAATTTTAGATAGAGTTGGTTCAATGCCTCTTCCACCATATATAACAAAAAAACTAGAGAACAAGGAAGATTATCAAACAATATATTCCAAACACGAGGGGTCGTCCGCAGCACCAACAGCGGGCTTACACTGGACAGATGAATTGCTTGAAAAAGTTAAAAACATGGGTGTGGAAGTTTTAGAAGTTGTTTTGCATGTTGGGCTCGGAACATTTAGACCTGTTAAAGAAGACGACATTGCAAATCACGAAATGCATTCAGAATATTATGAAATCACACAAGAAGTTGCCAACAAAATTAACAAGGCAAAACAAGAAGGTAGAAGAGTTATTGCTTGCGGAACAACATCTGTTAGAGTTCTAGAAAGTGCAGCAACAGATTTTGGAAAGGTTTGTGCACATAATGGAGATACAAAAATATTTATATATCCACCATACAAATTTAAAATTGTTGATGGGCTTATAACAAACTTTCATTTGCCAGAAAGCACGCTAATGATGTTGGTTTCTGCATTTGAATCGGTTGAAGAAATAAAAAAAATATATGACATTGCTGTTCAGGAAAAATATAGATTTTTTAGTTTTGGAGATGCAATGTTATTGTTGTAAAAAAACAACACAAAAAAATGCATTATCTTTTTAAAAGGAATAATATGGAAAAATTTTCTTACGAAGTTAAACATGTTTGCAAACAATCTGGGGCAAGGATTGGTGTTTTTCATACTCCACATGGCGACATAGAAACACCAGTGTTTATGCCTGTTGGAACACTTGGCACAGTTAAAGGTTTAAGGCCGGAAGATTTAGAAGATATTGGTGCACAAATAATTTTGTCAAACACATATCACTTGTTTTTAAGGCCAGGAAATGACATTGTTAAACAGGCAGGCGGATTGCATAAGTTTATGAATTGGCATAAACCAATTTTAACTGATAGTGGTGGCTTTCAGGTTTTTTCTTTGGCAAAACTTAACAAAATAACCGAAGATGGGGTAGAATTTAGTTCACATATAAGCGGTGAAAAACTTTACATGACACCAGAAAAGTGCATGAAAATTCAAAACGATTTGGGTTCGGATATCATTATGGCTTTTGATGAGTGTAGCAAACCTGGAGTTAGCCATAAATATGCAGAACAAGCACTTGAAAGAACAACCAGATGGTTAAAACGTTGCTACGAAGTTCAAAAAAATGAAAATCAAATGCTTTTTCCAATAATCCAAGGCAACTTTTTTAAAGATTTAAGAGAAAGAAGTTTAAAAGAAGTTGTTCCATATGCCAAATGCGGTATTGCAGTAGGTGGGTTGTCGGTTGGCGAACCTAAAGAGGTTATGTATGAAATTCTTGACTTTTTGCAACCGTTATATCCTGAAAACATGCCACGATATTTAATGGGGGTGGGCAGTCCAGATTGCTTGGTAGAAGGCTTTGCACGTGGAATTGACATGATGGATTGTGTTCTTCCAACAAGAATTGCCAGAAATGGAACAGCATTCACAAGATATGGCAAATTGGTTATTCGCAACGCATCTTTTGCTCGAGATTTTAATCCAATTGAAAAAGATTGCAATTGCTATGCATGCAAAAACTTTACTCGTGCATATATACATCATTTAATAAAATCATCAGAAATGTTAGGAGCAGAACTCCTTTCAATTCATAACCTATATCATCTAATAAACTTAACAAACAAAGTTAAAGAAGCAATAATGCAAGATAGGCTTTTAGATTTTAGAGATGAATATTTAAAAGATTATAAAATTTAAACAAATTAAAAATTATTTATTATTCAAACATAAAAAGGAAACTCATGATTTTAGCATCATTTGAACAAATTGCATTACCAATTTTGGTTTTGTGTTTATTAGTATTTCTGTTTGGGGTTTTGCTTCGGTAGCAAAACTTTTTATGGTTATAAAAAACAAGAAACTCTCATATGTTTACAACATAAAGGGGGTTTTTTTAATGAACGCAGAAAAAACAATTAATGGAAAAGAAACAAGAAACAATTTTTTTATAAGTTTGCTAAAAGGGTCTTTAATGGCACTTTCCATTTCTTTAATTCTAATTTGTGTTTTTGCATTTTTGCTCAGATTTTGCGACATAAAAACAGAAGCAATAAAACCAATAAACCAAGTAATAAAGATTGTTAGCATTTTAATTGGAACATTTTATGGTCTTAAAAAATCAACAGAAATGGGGCTAATAACAGGTTTGTTTATTGGTCTTGCATACACGTTGTTGGCATTTGTTGTTTTCTCAATTCTAAATGGTGGGTTTAATTTTGAAAGGTCTTTAATAAACGACTTCATTTTTGGTGGAATTGCAGGGGCAATTGCGGGAGTTGTTGCTGTTAATTTCAAAAAGAAAAGATAAATAGGCAAAAAACAAAAATTTCTTAATCTTTGTTTATTCTCAAATTTAATTGTCAATATATATTTTTAATTAAGTTTGTAATAAATTAAAAAAATAATTGACTTAAAAATGTAAATTAACTATACTAAGTAAGTATTGTTATAAAGTGGTTATAAAGCCAACAGGAGTTGCTTTAGAACCATAAAAATTACATTTTATAAACATTAGGAGAATAAATGAACAAAAAGAGAGCAAAATTTAATTTTATTTTAACAACCATTTTGCTTGTTGGTGCAATTTTTCTTTGCTTTGCACAGTTTAATTTGCCATCATCAAATTTTTACAACGGCATGTTTAATTCAATCAGTGCAACAAGTGAAATCACATATGGTAACAATGCAGTTTACAAAATCACTTCAAACAACACAGAAGACGAAAACATTGAAAGTGCAGTTGTTACAATAAGAGACATTTTAAATGCACAAGGTTTTGTTGGTTCAAAAGTTTATAGGCAAGGTGAATTTATTAAAGCAGAAGTAGAATCAAAATCAAACGCTTCTTCAATTTTGTCTATAATTGGTGATTCAAAATCTTTCTTTATTTCAAGCAAAAGCCAAGAAGAAATAACTGAGTCAGAACTAAATTCATACGATATTGTTGGCACAGACGTTAAAAATGCCTATTCTTCAACAATTTTTCAAGGTTTAGATGAATACAACAGTGTAACAATTCAGTTTACAAAACAAGGCGCAAAAAAATATGCTGAACTTACAAAACAAGTTAGTGCAACAGATTCATCAAAAGTGTATTTTTATATTGATGGCAAAAAATCAACTGAACTAGAAGTAGAAGCAACCACAAACGACTTTTTATCTTTTTATTCAAAAGGCAATAACTATTCAGCAGAAACAGCACAAGAATATGCTCTTCAAATTTTAATGTCTTCAACTGGTGTTCAACTTAAAACAGTTTCAAACAACACTTCAACCGCAACTCTTGGCTCAAATGTTTTAATGCTTTGCATGCTTGCAACTGCTCTATTGTTGTTAAGCGCATTAGTTTTATTTCCAGTATTCTTTGGGGAATTGGGTCTTGTTGCAGATTTATCAGTTTTGCTTGGTGGAGTGTTTAACATTTTGCTTTTGCAAGCGCTTCCATTCACAACAGGTTCAATTGCAACAATTTTTGGTTCTTTAATCGGAATGGGTATTTTGGTTATTACTCATGTTGTTTATCTAAACAAAATAAAGTCTGAGTTTTCATATCTTCACAAACTTCAACTTGCTGCAAGAACAGGCTTTAAAAAGTCATGGCTTATAAACTTAGATATTTGCACAATGGTTTTCTTGGGTGCAGTTTCATTAACTTTCTGGAACATACCATATGTTTCAACATTCGCAATAGGTTTGGCAGTTGCCTCATTTGTTGCATTGTTCAACGTGGTTGTAATATTTAAAGATTTTGTAACATGGTATGTAACAATAAACAATAAAAATTTTAAAAAAGTAAAATTTACAAAAGGAGAGAACCATGAAAACAAAATCTAAATTTTCAAACAATTATAAGTTTTCTAAAAATTTCTTTATGGCTTTAATCGCTCCAATTGTTGCTGTTGTTTTGGCTGTTGTGTTTGGTTTAACTTTGGGCTTTAACAAAGGAATTGATTTCTCTGGTGGTGTTTTAGTTTCTGTTGTTGCAGGCACAGAAACAAACCTTTATGAAAATGATGCATATAACCAATTTAAAAACAGACTAGATTCTGTTTTAGAAGGCAATGGCTTATATGGGCAAGTTTATTCTGTTGAAATAAACAATATGCAAGAATATACTCTTGTTGTAAAAATGTCATACTCAAATCAAATTTCTGAAGAAATTTTGCAAGATGTTAAATCAGATTTAAAAACAGAGTTTTATCCATCACTTTCTTTAGATGATTTAGATAACGGAAACTATATCATTGTTTCCGAATTTGGTAGCAGTGTAGATAATCGAGTTTTTGTTACCACGGCACTCGCAACAATTGTTTGTGCTTTGTTGGTTTGTATATACATTTTCTTTAGAATGGGGTTGAATGCTAGTGTTATTTCTTTTGTTTCTGCTGTGTTTAACAACATATTTGCACTTGCTATTGTAATGATTGCCCGTGTGCAAATAACATATGCAAGCATAATTATTGTTCCATTTGTAACAATTGCATCTTTGCTATATTCGTTTATTTTTGTCAGAAAGGCAAGAAATCTTTTAAAAACAACTGAAAAATATGATAGACAAAACAACTTTGTTTTGGCAGACGACACAACAAAACAAACATTAAAACAGCAAACAATCATTGCTTCTGTAATTGCAGTTGGTTCAATAGTTTTGGGGTTATTTAATGTTTGTAATTCAGTTTTGTTTGTTTCTTTGGCAGTTTTTACTGCAATCGCTTGTGTTTTATACACAAATGTTTTGCTTCTTCCGGGGCTTTTTGCAAGAACTTTTGTTAGAAAAATCAAAAAGTCAAAACCTCAAAAAACTGACTCAACACAAACTTCTTCACTAGACGAAAAAGTGTTGGAAGAAACTGACTTAGATAATCTTGTGTCAAACTAAAAACAACAAATCTAAAAGCAAAATTTCTTAATTTGAAGTTTTGCTTTTTTTGTTTTCATATATTATTTTGATAAAAAATAATATTCATAATAAAATGTTTGCTTTTGTTCTTTAAATAGTTTGCTTTGATTGTTAAAAATGTAATATAATAAATCTATAAGGATATTGTTTGATATTTAAATATCATAACATGTAAACAGAATTATGAAATTTATAAAATATTTTGATAGAGGAATTGCAAATAGCGATGTCCTAGAATTTTCTAAAAAATTTGGGCTTAGTGAAAAAGTCATTAAAATAATAATGAGTAGAGGTTTTGATACTGAACAAAAAATTTCAGATTTTTTGTGGCCTGAAAAAACAGAACTCCAGTCGCCTTTTAAAATGAAAGGAATGTCCGAAGCAGTTGCCACAATAACAAACGCAATAAATAGCAAACAAAAAATTTTGGTTTTTGGTGACTACGATGTTGATGGCATAAGTGCAACAGCAATAATGGTTAAAGCATTAAAAAAATTAGGAGTGTCCGCCGAACATTTTTTGCCAAATAGATATGTTGATGGCTATGGTTTGTCAATTGAAGTAATAGATAAAATTAACAATATATTCAAACCTAATTTAATAATAACGGTGGATTGCGGAATAACTGCAGTAAAGGAAGTTGAATATGCAAAATCGTTAGGGATAAGCATTGTTATAACCGACCACCACGAAATAGGCGATGTTTTACCACAAACAACAATAATCAACACAAAATTTGAAGACCAAGACTATTCTTTTAGAGGGTTGTGTGGCACTGGTGTTGCATATAAGTTGGCAGAAGCATTGCTAGGGGCGGAAAACTGTAAAGAATTCCTTCCTATTGTTGCAATTGCCACCATTGCAGATATTGTTCCGCTTGTTGATGAGAACAGAGCATTAATCAGACTTGGTTTTAGCAATATGGATTTGTTACCTGCTGGTTTAAAGCAAATGTTTTCAGAAAACAAAGTGTCTTACACAAAACCAGATTCAAGTGATATAGCGTTCAAAATTGCACCAAAACTTAATGCTAGTGGCAGAATGGGTGATGCTGAAGATTCTTTAAAACTATATTTTGAAACCAATCCAGTAAACATAAAAATGCAGATTGATAAAATATTGGAACACAACACAAAAAGGCAAAAACTTGGAAACATTGTTTATGAAGATTGCAAAAAAATTCTAAACAAAACAGACATTACAAAAATGTCGGCAATAATTCTTTGGAACGAAAGTTGGGACCATGGCATTTTGGGTATTGAAAGCTCAAAACTTTTGGAAGAATATAACAGACCTGTTTTTTTGTTTACCAAAGAAGGGAATATGTTGCATGGTTCGGCAAGAAGTTTGAATGATATAAACATTCACAACATTTTAACAAACGTTTCAGACATTCTTGAAGTTTATGGCGGGCATACAATGGCGGCTGGTTTAACATTAAAACTCGAAAATTTTGACCAGTTTGTTAAACGTGTAAATTCTTATATTGTAGAACACATCAGCCCAAAAGCATTTGAGCCAATTGAATATTACGATTCTGAAATAACACTTGGAGAGATAAATACAAAATTGGTGGAAGATTTAAAAGTTTTGGAACCATGCGGTGCAGAAAATTCAAAACCAAGGTTTTTAATTGAAACTGATAAAATTAACATTCAACCCTTGTCAAAATCTAGTGGGCACGCAAACATCATAATTGGCAAAAACTTAAGTTTGATATTTTTTAATTATATAAAAGAATCTAGCAAACTTAACTTTGGTGAAGGTTTTAAGTTTATTTTTGAATTCCAAAACTTAAAAGGTAAATATTATAAGGGTATTGTTAAAGAATTTGATTTTAACTATTCTTTAAAACCTTCTGCAACCAAATATTTAGAGTGTTATTGTGTTAATCAGTTGCAAAACATTTCAAAAAACGAGCCAGTTTTTGAAGTTTATAAACAAGAAGAACTTATAAATTTTGTGCTAGATTGCTCAAAAAGTGTTTTTGGAACTTTGTTTGTAGCAAACACAGTAAAAGCATACAATTGGTTTATAAATAAATTTGACCTTTCAAACATCTATTCTGTAGACATTGTAGATGCTTGTTCTGCTGGTTTTAACTCTGTTATTTTGGCACCGGTAGATATAACTTTTGCAAAAAAATATTCAAAAATTGTTTTTTTGGATAATGTTTTAGATTTATCATATATTGCAAAAATAAATGAAGAATCAAGTGCAAAGGTTTATATCACCGACAATTTAAAATATTCAAAATGTTTGGTTGAAAATTTATATTTAGATAGAAAGCATTTTGCCAATATATATAAACAACTTTTAAATTATCAAAACATTGAATTCGTAAGCCTTTTAAGTGTTTATACTGCAATTGTTAAAGATAAAAAAATGAAATTAAACTTTAACAATTTCATTGTTCCTTTTTATGTTTTTAAACAATTAGAAATAATTCAAGAAAACAATTCAACATCCGCTTTTGTTTATAGTGTTAACATAAAAATTAAAACTAATTTAAACAAGTCAAGCATATATAATTCTTTAAATTTAATTAAAAAAACAATAGGAAATTAAAATGAATAAAATAAAAAATATAATATTAAATTCTTATAAATTAAATGAAAAAAATATTAATTTATTAACAACAATTTTAAACTCCATAAATTTAACAGAAAAAGATGGGGTTTTAATTGATAATTTAATTTCAAATAAATTAGATTTTAATTCAATTTGTGCTTATTTGATTGTTGAACATAACATAAACATAGAAATTGACGACACCGACATAAACACAATCGTGCAAAGCTTAAGTGTTTTAAAAAACAACAAAATTGATTATGGCAAACCAGAAGAAGCGGAGATTTTGCGCAAGCAATTTATTGCAATGTGCAAAGATATCAGGGTGATAATAATCAAACTGTGCCTTGTTAACTATGATGTTGTTCATTGTTCTTTTCCGTTGTCAACAAAAGATAAAGAATTGCTTGCAACAACAAGAAACATATATGCACCTTTGGCAGAACGTCTTGGTTTTAACAAGATGAAAAGCGAATTAGAAGATGCTTGCTTAAAATTTTTAGATCCTGAAATTTATAGCGAATTAGAGCATAATGTTTTGCTCAAAAAAAGTGAAAATGAAAAACAAATTGAACTCACAAAAGCCAAATTGCAACAAATTTTAAATGATCTAAACTTGCAAAATGCAACAATAATGTCAAGGCAAAAACACTTTAGTAGTATCTATAAAAAAATTCAAACAAAGTCCATTCCTCTTGCAAAAATATATGATTTGATTGCAATGCGTGTTATTGTTAACACTGTTGAAGAATGTTATGCTGTTTTGGGTAAAATTCATGGAATATACAAACCAATGCAGGGTAGGTTTAAAGATTACATTGCCAACCCAAAACCAAATGGATATCAGTCTCTTCACACAACAATTATAACAGAAAATGATAGGCCTATGGAAATTCAAATCAGAACATACGAAATGCACAGAAATTCAGAATTTGGTGTTGATGTTGCTCACTGGATATATAAAGAAAAATCAAAAACCACCGAACTAGATAAAAAAATGGCTTGGCTTAGAGAAATAATGGATAGTTCTTCAAACCTTAGTTCTGAAGAGTTTGTAGAAACTTTAAAAGTTAATTTATATTCTGGACGCATTTTTGTTCAAACTCCAAAAGGCAAGGTTTTGGAGTTCCCTGAAGGTTCTTGTTTAATTGATTTTGCATATGCAATTCACTCAGACATTGGAAATTTTTGTGTTGGAGGAAAAATTAACAACAAAATGGTTCCAATAAGCACAAAACTTTCAAATAATGATATTGTTGAAATAATAACCTCGCCAACATCAAAAGGTCCATCACGTGATTGGTTGAACATTGTAAAAACATCGCAGGCACGAGAAAAAATTAATGCATTTTTTAAAAAAGAACTAAAAGATGATAACATAAAAAACGGCAAACAGATTATTGAACTTGCCCTAAAAAACAAGTGTCAAAATATTTCAAATGTTTTAACTCGCGAAAACATGGAATCTGTTTTATATAAATATGCATTCAATAATGAAGACGAATTATATGCTGCTGTTGGCTATGGTAGTTTAGCATCTAGTCAAGTTGTTAACAAACTTATTCAAGAATATGAAAAACGTGAAAATGAAAAAATGCCACCAAAAATTTTAACATCGCTTGTTGTTAAGAAAAACAAAGATGGAGTGCTTGTTGACGGTGATAGTGGCATAATGGTTAGGTTTGCTGGCTGTTGCAATCCAATTCTTGGCGAAAACATTATTGGTTACATTTCTAGAGGACGTGGCGTAACAATTCACAAATGCGATTGCCACAATGTTCAATATCTAGAAAAAGAGCGATTAATTTCGGCTGAGTGGGCAGACAAAACTGTTACCTATAAGGTTGGCAACATAAACATTATTGCAAAACAATCTGATGGGTTAATTGCAAAAATAACATTCACATTGGCTAATTTGCAATATAACATTATTGGTTTTGAAACAAAAAATGTTGCAGATAAAATGATTTGTAACATAAAAATTAAAACCAATTCCAACGATAATTATGCAAAAATTGAAAAATCTTTAAACAATTTAGAAGATATTTTGGAAGTAACAATAAAATGAAAATAATAACTAATGAAACTTTTTTAGAACAAGATATTTTTGCTCTTGTGCACTTATTTATTCAAAATAGTGAATTGGATGATTGCAAACCGCACATCTATTTTAACATGACTCTTGACGAATTAAATTTGGATATTAATTTCAAAATAGATTTTGAAGATGGTTTGGAGCAATATTCAAATGTTGTTCAAATAAAAAAATATAACAACGATTTAGAAAAAAAAAGATATGTTAAGCATGCTGTTAAAAAAGAGTTATATTTATTACTTAGCAAAAAATTTAACAGAGTTTTGCCTTGGGGGTGCTTAACAGGAATCAGACCAACAAAAATTGGTTACGAATTGCTTGAAAGTGGTGTTGATAAATATTTTGTTAAAGAAGCATTAATTTCAGATTTTTGTGTTACACCAGAAAAAGCAAGGCTGGTTGACAGAATAATAAAAAATCAAACTTGCATAATAAAAAATGACAATTTGGTTGACCTATACATTAACATACCTTTTTGCCCAAGCAAGTGTTCATATTGCTCGTTTATATCAGCAGAATATAAAGCAGTTGAAAAACTTATTCCTAGTTATATTGATGCATTAATCAAAGAAATAAGGGCAACAAAAAAAATTATTGTGGATAAGGCATATATTGTTAAAACAATATATGTTGGTGGTGGAACGCCAACTGTTTTATCTGCAGAACAACTTGAACAAATTCTTCAAGAACTAACATTTGGAGTAAACGAATTCACTGTTGAATGTGGCAGACCAGATACAATAACAAAAGAAAAACTTGACATTTTAAAAAAGTATGGAGTTACCAGAATTTCAATCAATCCACAAACTTTTGTTGAATCAACATTAAAAAGAATTGGAAGAAATCACTCAACAAAAGATGTTTTAGAAGCATATAAGTTGGCAATTGATTACGATTTTTCAATAAATATGGATTTAATTGCAGGCTTGCCAGGGGAGTCTTTTAGAGGCTTTAAAAAAACAATAAACACTGTTTTAGAGTTGTATCCAGATAACATCACAATTCACACTTTGGCATTAAAAAAGGGTAGTTTGTTGGTTGAAAATGCAACGTCAAACGAAAATGAAGTTACAGAAAAAATGGTTCAATTTGGGCAAAGTGAATTGATTGCAAATGGTTATAAACCTTATTATATGTACAAACTTAAAAATCAAAACGCAGGTCTTGAAAATGTTGGCTTTTTTAGAGAAAAAATGTGTATTTTTAACATAGATAGCATGGAAGAAACAGCATCAATTTTGGCTTGTGGGGCAAATGCAATTTCCAAAAGAATATACTTTTTGGAGAACAGAATAGAAAGACAAGCAAATGTCAAATTTGCTACTGATTATATTTCAAGAATTGACGAAATGATTGAAAAAAAACGTCAACTATTTAAGTAAATTTGTTAAAAAAAATATTATTGCATAGCATATATTCATGAGAATAAATCGCTTTGCAATTTTTTTTACTTGCCTAATTTTTAGTTTAACACTATCTTTTGCTGTTCCTTTGCCAACAAGCAATTCATATTTGTTGTCAAATGCAGAACAAAAGGAAATAAACGACGTTAACGAAGAAGAACCTGTTGTTTCTCTTAACAAAAAAGATGTGCCTGTTTTAAATTTAAATTGGTTTGATTATATGAACACATACTTTACAAAATATGTTACAATCAGGGTGATTGACGTATATGCAATGCAAGAATATTATGTTCAACGCTTGGGAGGATATAATCATGCAGATGTGCAAGTGATTGATAAAGCCAATTTGGAAACTTTTAAAAAAATATATGGTGGTGCTTGGAGTTGGGCAAGACGTCCAGTTTGGGTTGAGATTGACGGCAAATTTTATGCAGGTTCAACAAATGGAATGCCACATGGCTTTGATATTTTGCAAACAGGGGAGGGCGGGCACACTTGCATACACTTTTTAATGAGCAAAACTCATGGAACAAAAAAGGTAGACCCAGACCACCAATCTTGTGTTGATTATGCATATAAAAATAAGAATCTTTTGGTTGAATACTTAAACAAAAACAAAAAAGTGTAAAAAATCTCTCAGTGGCTTAAACCTCTGAGAGAAAATATCAAATTGCAAAGCAAATCTATTTATCAATACTTCTGTGTGTAAATAAGAATCTAGCAAAAATGTCAATAACCAAGGTAAACACAACTGCCATGCATCCACATGTTATAAGTGAAGTGTTTGGAACAACTGAAAAACTTAAAAGCCCAGTGTTGGATGAAGTAAAGAATTTATATAGTTGCAAGTTGAGTGATGGAACAAACCTTATCCAACTGCTTGTGCTTGTTCCTAACATAACAACAGAAACCAAGAAAATTGCATTTGTGATTCCTGTTGAAATTGTTGTGTTTTTAAATATCATAGAAATCAAAATTGCAAGTGCAATATAAAAAATTACATCAAACAAAATGCTTGCAAAATATATCAACAGAACAACAACTGGGTTTGTAATAAACAACGTGTCGGCATTCATAACAATAAGGACTTTTTGGAAAGAGAATCCATAAAAAGCAAAGCCAATGGCAAGTGAAGAAATTAAAGAAACGCATAACAAGATTAATGCAACATTAAAGCAAGCCAAAAATTTTCCAGAAAAGATTTTGTTTCTTGTAAATGGTCTTGTTGCTGTCATTTTTAGTGTTCCAGAACTTTGTTCGCCACACAAAGCACTTGTTGCAAAATATATAACAAAAACAATAATAAACAAAGATAAAATTTGCATAGAGTAAAAGCAGAAGTCATAGGCATTTGTTTCTGTTCCGCTGTTTTTGTTAAAGTTGAATGCGGTCAAATATTCATAACCAAAAGTGTCGTTTTCAAAATAGTATTTATAAGTTGTGATTTCTTTTGTTAAGTTATATCTAGAAACACCACTAAAACCAACATATGTGGCAATTTGATCATCAGATTTGTTGCCAATTCTTAAAAGTTCAAAATTGTTAGAAATAAGTGTTTTGCAAACTTGAACATAGTCACGAAATTTTGCAATTCTTTCAATCAATTCAGCAACAATGTCTTCTTGTGTTGTGTCCACATTTAAGTTATAATAATTTTCAACGTCATCGTATAAAGTTTTAAGTTTGTTTTTATAAATATAAACTGTTTCAAATCCAGAATCTTTTTCTGTAATATTGCTATAATAATATTCATTTAAAAAGCTTTCCAACTTGGTTGTGTCAATTTCAATTTTTTCAAGTTTGTTAATTTTAACATCCAATTCTTGAAGATTATAGGTTGACTTTAAAGTGTTATATCTATCTTTAACCATTTCTGTAGAAAAAGATTTTAAATCACTGCTGCTAGGCAAATTTTCATAAAACGCTTTTAGTGTGCTATACACCTCATCATAAAAACTTTGTGTTATAACAAAGTTTATTTTTCCATCACTTATATTGTCATACATATATATTAAAAGGTTATCAGTTTTTGCTTTTAAAGTGTTAAAAGCAGTTTCGCATTTGGCATAGTTAGAAGAAGAAAGATAATTGTCGTTGCCAGAACCAGTAACATCAATTATTATTTCATAAAAGTCACCAGAAAAATATGTGCATAAAGAATGAAAATCGTTAGAAAACTTTTCATATGTGCCTTCAGTATCAGCCAAATAGTTTTCAATGTATGTTTTTTCAGAAACAATTTCATTTTCCCATTCTTTATATTTTTCTTGAAATTCCAGGTTGATGTTTATTGTGTTTACTTGTGAAGAAGTATATTTTGTGTTAACTTGTTCAGGCGAAAAGAAAAAGAAAGAAAAAATTAAAGCCAAAACCAAAATTGCTGTTAAAACAAACATAGATGGTCTCATAAAAATCTTTGATAATTCTGCATTTGCCATTCTAAAAATTTTTTTCATAAAAACTCCTAATTAATTCCTGTGCCAACTTTTCCTTCGTTGACAACTGTTAAGAAAATATCTTCCAAAGAAGCATCAACTTCGCCAGCACCAAAAACTGCAATATTCTTTTTGGTTAAATCAATAATTATTTTTGCGATTGTGTTTTCGTCTGCAGTGAACAAAACTTTGTTGTTACAAATTTTAACCGGGATTTTATAGTCTTGTTCAATAATCTTTCCGGCAAAGTTTGGTGCATTGCATTTAATAAATTGCGAACCATTCTCTGTAACATTTTGTTTTATTGTGCTCATTGTGTTGGTTTCAAGCAAAACTCCATTATCAATAATTCCAATTGTGTCACATAGGTTTTGCATTTCACCTAAAATATGGCTAGAAATTAAAATGGCAATGCGTTCTTTATGAGCAAGGTCTTTTAGCATCATTCTAAACTCTCTAATTCCGTTTGCATCTAAACCATTTGTTGGCTCGTCCAAAATTAAAAGTTTTGGATTGTTTAACAATGCTTGTGCAACACCAAGCCTTTGCTTCATGCCCAAGGAATATTTCCCAACTTTTTCATGAATACGATTTGTTAAACCAACAATTTCAACAACTTTATCAATTTGATGTTTGTCTTTAATGTCTGATAGTTTTGCAAAATATTTTAAATTTTGATAGCCGGTTAAATAGTTATAAAACTCAGGCATTTCAACAATTGTTCCAACATTTTCCATGGCATCTTCAAATTGATATTTAACGGACTTGCTATTAATAAAAATATCGCCACCTGTTATTGTTGTTAAACCGGTAATCATTTTAATTGTTGTGCTTTTTCCGGCACCATTTGCACCCAAAAAACCAAAAATTTCACCTTCTCTAACAACAAAAGAAATATTGTTAACGGCAATTCTTTCACCAAATTTTTTTGTTAGATTTCTTATTTCTAAAACATTATTTAACATTGTAACTCCTTGAAACATTTAATTTTCTTCTATCAAAAGTTCATAAACACTTTCATATGCAGAGTGTGCTTGTTCTTGCCATTTTTTGCATGCTTCAATCGCGCTTTGCCTAGAAGGTGCTTTAATTTTAACTTCAAACAAGGGTTCATCTTGAAAAGTGTCTGAACGAATTTTTAAAACAACAATATATGAGCCATCTTCCGATTTAAAGTAAGTGGAAACATATTCCTGTGAACGTTTAAAATGCATTCTGTTTGCTTTTGTGTACTCAGTTATTAACTCTCTTAAAGAACTTGGAATTTTTAAATAAAAATGACTAAGGCAATTGCGTCCGTCATATGTAATGTTAAAACGTTCTTCGCCATCTTTGCCAACAGCCTTATATATAAGGTTTGTGTCAACTAGTTTATATAAATAGTCTTTACAGTCCATATACGAAACCCAATTATTGCGATGATAACAAATGTCAATTATTGTTTTTTCTGTTAGTGGAAACTCCATTTTGTCTAATGTGAAAAGAATAATCAGTTTGCAAATCATGGGGTCATATATAACAGGCGAATCTTCTTTCTTTTTTTGCTCCATATTTTTATTATAACAAATATAAGCAAAAAGTGCAAGTACTAACTTAAATAAAACCAGATATAATAATATAAATCATTACAAACGGGTCATTTTTGGTTTTAAAGGTTTCTCAAATTGAATATTTATTTTAGAAAAGAACACAATAAGTACATATGCTAATTTGTGCAAGATGGGAAAAGGGAGCGATTATGAACAAAGAATGGTTAAGGGCAAAAACAGTTGTTATTTCTGGAGCAGGAAACGGTATTGGAAAATATCTGTCGTTTGATTTGGTTAAAAGATATGGATGCAAAGTAATTGGAATAGATATAGATGAAGAATCTTTGTTAAACCTAAAAACAAACATAACAAATCAAGGAGGCGAATTTGATTATTATTGCTTTGATGCCAAAGTTGAGGCAAATTGGACAAAACTAGCCGAAAATTTAGTTGAAAAAAAGATAGCAATAGATGTTTTAATAAACTCTACTGGTCAATCACCAAAGTTTAATCATTTTTATAATTTTACACATAAAGACACAACAAACATAATGTCGGTTAATTTATATTCGTGCATTTTTGCTGTAAAAGCATTACACAACTTGTTAAAAAATTCAAGAACACCAGCAATAATCAACATTTGCTGTTCAAGTGCAACAACAAGAATTAAAGGTACAAGCATATATTCAGCAAGCAAATCGGCATTAAAATGTTACACAGAAGTTTTGCAACAAGAACTAGAAGGGTTTTATGTTGGACTGTTTATTTTAGGGCTTGTTAAATCAAATTTTTGGAAAAATCAAGAAGAGGTTGTTAAAAGCAAACTAAACAAAAGAGCAATGTCTGTTGAAGATGCAAGCAAAAAAATTATTAAGGCAATAAACAAAAGAAAAAACAGGGCGGTGATTGGATTTGATGCATTTTTGGCGGATAGGTTAATAAGGTATATGCCACAAAAGGCACACAAATTGATAAACAGATACTTAGATAAAAACAAATTTAGGTTGATTGAAGAGGAGTAAACAAAAAACAGAAGTTTATGCAAAACTTCTGTTTTTTGTTTGTTGAGATTTTATTTTGTCAATTTCGGAATTTATTGCTTGTTGCAAATCTAACCCCAAATTGCTCTCATAAATTTTTTTAATACTTTGCAAAACTGTTTCATTGTCCAATTTTATTTCTTTTGGAAGTTTAAAAAGCAAAGAGCCACAATTGTTGTAACTTGCAAAAATATGCTTTGAAATTTCAAAGTTATACACTTGAGTAAAAGTGTGATTGCCGTTTACAACAGTTGTTTTAAAAACGCCTTTGTTAATCATGGATTTAACCAAATTCATTTTGTTATCTAAAGGCAACAAGTTATATTGTGAGTTGTTTATTTTTTTAAAAACACCATATGTTATTGCTTTTGCTTGTTCATATTTTAAAGAATCTACTCCGGTTTTTTCGTACATCTTTAAAAGATAATACCCCAAAAGTTTATATTCTGAAATATCTCTCATAGGTTCACCTCGATAAAAGTAAAGTTAACATATTCAAGTTTTTTTCTATTTGCAACAAAATTATACCATTTTCTACAAAACATGACAACTTATTTCAAAAAATTTTTGTTGCGAAAAATTTTTATAAAATAAATAACAAAAAATTAATTTTTATAATTGACATATCTGAAATGATTGTTTATAATTATAACATATAACTTATAATTATGCGAAAATTTAAGCATATAAATGCATAAAAATGAATACGTGTTATAAATGTTTGACATAATTTAAAGAAATATTCAAAAAAGGAGGGGTGATGATTGAATTCTGTATCTGTTATTGATATTGGTACTAGCAAAATTGCGGTTTTAATTGGAAATCAAGGAATAAACAATTCTCTCAATATAATTGCATCTTCTATTCAAGAATATTCGGGTTATTACAATGGTGAGTTTGTTGAACCAGAAAAACTTAATGATGACATTAACAATGCATTGGCAAAAGCGGAAATTAATGCAGGTTTTAAAATTAAGAAGGTTTTTGTTGGGGTGCCAGCGGACTTTTGCATTTGCAAAACCAAACAATTTATGCAAAATTTTAACGACAAATTAAAAATTGATGAAACTGATGTTTTAGAAATTTATCAACATGCAAACGAACTTAAAGATAACGAAAAGTATGTTTTAATTAGTTGTTCACCAATTTGTTTTGTTTTAGATGATGGCAGAAAAGTTTTAAACCCAATTGGAGAAAAAACTTCAAGAATAAGCGGTGAAATAAGTTATATATATGCCGAAAAACAATTTATTTCAACAATAAATGTTGCTCTTAGAAGCTTTGGTGTTGGTTCAGTGGAATACATTTCAACGCCTCTGTCTGAAAACGTTTATTTGCTTTCTGAAAATGCAAGGCAAAATTCATCAATAGTTATAGATTGCGGTTTTATTAGTACATCCGTTTCTATTGTTAAGGGTAATGGTTTGTTGTCGTTAAATAGTTTTTCTGTTGGCGGTGCTCAAATAACAAGCGATTTAAGCGAGTGCTTAAAAATAACATATAAAGAGGCAGAAGAGTTAAAAAAACAAATAATTTTATCTGTTGTTCCACAACTGTCAGATGGTTACGAATTAAAAAAAGCCAATCAAACTTCTCTAATTTCCATGACAGAGGCAAATGAAATTGTTTCTGCAAGGTTGGAAATGTTATGCTCGTTAATTAATAAATGTTTAACAGCATCTCAAAAAAAAGATTTATATAAAATGCCTTTTTACTTGACAGGCGGAGGAATTTGTTTTATAAAAGGTGCAAAAGACTATTTGTCTAAGTACTTTGGTGTTAATGTGGAAATTCTTTCACCACCAAACCTTCAAATGTCAAAGCCAAACTATTCAGCGCTTCTTGGGCTGTTAAATTCGGCTATAAATCAAGAAAAAAAACGTAAAACAAACAAATTTTTAGATTTTATTAAAAAAATAACAAAAAGATAAAGGAGATATTTATGTATAATAATTTAAACGTTGGTTCAGTAGCAAACATTAAAGTTATAGGTGTTGGTGGCGGTGGAAATAACGCCGTTAACAGAATGATTGATGCAAACATAACAAGTGCTCAATTTGTTGCAATAAACACAGACAAACAAGCATTGCTTTTGTCAAAAGCAGAACATAGACTTCAAATTGGTGAAAAGTTAACAAGAGGTTTGGGTGCCGGTGCAGACCCAGAAGTTGGTCAAAAAGCAGCAGAAGAATCTAAAGCAAGCATTTCTGAAATGTTAAAAGATTGTGATTTGGTTTTCATTACAGCAGGCATGGGTGGCGGAACAGGAACAGGTGCAGCCCCTGTTGTGGCTCAAATTGCAAAAGAAATGGGCATTTTAACAATTGCTGTTGTAACAAAACCTTTTGGGTTTGAGGGTAGAACTCGTTTGGAAAACAGTGAAAAGGGTTTAGAAAATTTACGTAAATATGTAGATACTTTGGTTATTATTCCAAATGACAAACTTTTGCAGTTGGTTCCAAAACATACTCCAATTATAGAAGCATTTATGTATGCTGATGATGTTTTGCGTCAAGGTATTCAAGGCATTTCAGATTTAATTGTAACACCAAGTTTAATCAATTTGGATTTTGCCGATGTTCGTTCAGTTATGAAAAATCGTGGTCTTGCACACATGGGAATTGGGCATTCAAAAGGAGAAAACAAAACAATTGAAGCGGTTAGACAAGCAGTGTCTAGCCCATTGCTAGAAACAACAATTGAAGGTGCAACAGGTGTTATAATAAATGTTAAGGGTGGTTTAGACTTACCTCTTGACGAAGTTTACGAAGCAGCAGACCTTGTTAAGGAAGTTGTTGACCCATCTTGCAACATCATTTTTGGTTCTGGAATTGATGAATCTATGAATGACGAAGTTGAAATAACAATCATTGCAACAGGTTTCCAATCTGATGCCAATGTTTTAGAAGACAAAAACTTGAACAAAGTTAAACAAAACGTTGAAGCAGTAAACAATTTTGCAAACAAAAGATATGAAGGTTTCCCAATTGGTAGGTCATCTTTTAACAATCCACAAACAAACAATTCACAATTTGAGCAACCATCTCAAAACCATTATTCAGAACCAAAGTCAGACTTTGTGAAAAATGATGGTGTGGCAACTTCAAGATTGCAAGTTGAAGACGATGGTATTCCACCATATTTAAGAAAACTTAGAGAACACAGATAATTTGTTTGAAAAGTTAACATATAAATATCTATTGTAGGAGAGTAAATGGAAAAGTTTTCTAAATCAGAAATAAACAAAATTTTTATGGGCGCAAATGAGTATTTCACCAAAAAGTTCCCAGACGGTGTTTCTATATCTGAAATAAGAGATTTGGAAACAAGCACTTTAAAAAAATTTTTAAAAATGCATATAAAAAATTTACAACAAGGCAAAACAAGATACAACTCAGAAACAAACAAACTTAGAAATGAGTGGTTTTTGTTAGAAACAATAGAAAAAATAATGACAGTTAATGAAATGGAGGAAGCAAAAGATTTATCTTTTTGCATAAACTCTTCAAGTCAAATTGACAAGTTTTCTGAATACTTATCACAAAACGAATTCTCAAGTTATTCAGATTACTATGGTGAAGAAAAGATTTAAACATTAAAATAACATCTACAATTTGTTTTGTAGGTGTTTTTTATTAATTTACCTATTGATTTTTTTGTTTCAATGTGATATATTTATTGTGATATTTTTAAAAGGACTAGTTAAAATGAAAAAAGTATATTTAGATAATGCAGCAACAACTTTTTGCTCTAATGAAGTTTTAAACGAAATGCTTCCAGCATTCAATGCTGTTTTTGGCAATGCCAACAGCTTGCACTCATTTGGTAGAGATGCCGCTGCAATTGTAGACCACGCACGTGATAAAATTGCAAAAGCAATTTCTTCAAAATCTAATGAGATATATTTCACATCTGGTGGGTCAGAAGCAAACAACTGGGCAATAAAAGGTGTTGCAAAAGCAAATTCATACAAAGGCAAACACATAATCACAAGCAAAATAGAGCACGATTCTGTTTTGGAAAGTTGCAAGGCGTTAGAAAATGAAGGCTTTGAAGTCACCTATCTTAATGTAGACGAAAATGGTTTGGTTAGTTTGGCAGATGTTCTTCATTACATCCGTAAAGATACAATTTTAATTTCAATCATGGCTGTTAACAACGAAGTTGGCACAATTCAAAACATAAAAGCAATTGCAAAAACTGCACACGAACACGGCATCATTTTTCACACAGATGCAGTTCAAGCTTTGGGCGCAGTAAAACTTGACGTAAACGACATGGAAATTGACTTAATGAGCATTTCTGCACATAAAATTTATGGGCCAAAAGGTTGTGGCGCATTATATATCAAAAATGGCATAAAATGTGCCGATTTGTTAGATGGTGGCGCACAAGAAAGAAAACGTAGAGCAGGAACAAGCAATGTTCCGGCAATTGCAGGGTTCGGCAAGGCTGTTGAAAATGCAACAAGGGATATAATCATTAATCAGCAAAAAATTAAAACAATCCGTGACTATTTTCTTAAACAAATTTTTGAAAAAATTCAATATGTTAGAGTTAATGGTCATCAATATCAAAAAGTTCAAGGCATTGTAAATATTAGTTTTGAAATGGTAGATGCCGAAGCTTTGTTAACCATGCTAGATTTAGAAGGAATAGCAGTTTCAACTGGTTCAGCTTGCACATCTGGTGTTGCTGAAAAATCGCATGTTTTAACAGCAATGCGTGTTCCTGAAGAATACTTAAAAGGTTCAATCAGATTTTCTTTTGGCAAAAACATTTCAAAAGAAGATGTTAATTACACAATTGAAAAGTTGGTAGAAATTGTTGCAAAATTGCGCTCTATTAGTCCAATAACAAAAACAGGGAGGGCTAAATAATGTATAGTGAAAATGTTTTAGATATCTTTAAAAATCCAATAAATGCTGGTGGTTTGCAAGGTGCCAATGGTGTTGGCAAATATGTTGACGAAGCTTGTGGAGATGTTGTTAAAATATATTTAAAAATAGAAAATGGCACAATTTCAGAGGCCAGATTTAAAGCTGTTGGTGGTGTGTGCACAATTGTTTGCGCTAGCGCCATGTGCAGTTGCTTGTTAGATTGCACATTGGAAGAAGCTTTACATATTGATGAAGAAAGAATTTGTCAAGTAACCGGCACTCTTCCAAAAGAAAAGTTGTATTCTATAAACTTTTCTGTTCAAGCAGTAAAAAATGCAATAAACAACTATTATTCACATTTAGAAAAAGAGTTAAAAAAAGGCAAATCTCAAATAAACAAACAATCAGAAAATTTAACCAAAGAAAAACCACAAATCACTCCTGAAATTTCAGAAAGAAGAAATGTTAGCGCCGCAAAAGCCGCTTTTGATGCTTTGTTTGATATATAAAATGAATAATTTTACTTTTGTTACACAATATATGTGTAGGAGGGTATTTTTATATGAAAGATTGCTTACTTTGCGGCATGCTAATCGGTTTAATGGCTGGTGCTTTGCTTTATAAACATAATCCCCAAGCAAAGGATTTGGTTAATCAAGCCGAAGATGCTGTAAAAAAAGAAATAAAAAATATTGCTTCTAAATAGGGGGGGTCCCTTAAAAAGCACATCAAAACTTTGATGTGCTTTTTTCAATATTTTATGTAATAAAAATTTTAAAAAAATCATAATTTATGTTATGGATAACAACTCACATAAGTTATATGGTGTTAAAATTCAATGTGTCAATGCTAAAAATATATATAATGTTAAATATAAGTACAAAACAAACACAAAAACGTTGGTACGTTATTTAAGCATGCAACTTTTATGTGTTTTAACAATAGCAACAATTTTAAGCGTGCTTTTGTTAGGAATAAGAATTTTATTTAAAGGAACAATATGAAAAGAAAAATTAAGTTTAAATTTAGTTGGTTGTTTATTGTTCTTTTTTTAGGGCTAATTTTTTTTAGTAGTTTTAAAAGTTTTGTTATATATTTTATTACAGTTTCAATTCACGAATTTGCTCATTATTACACAGCAAAAAAACTTGGTTATAAGTTGAGTAATTTTTATATTATGCCATATGGTGTATGTTTGAACTATTCCAACAATGTTTTTAGTGGAAATGACGAGTTTTTAATTGCTCTTGCAGGTCCTTTAACCAACTATTTTATGTGCATTTTTTGTGTTGCAATTTGGTGGTTGTTTCCAGAAACGTATTATGTTTTGGACTATTTCTGCTTTTGCAACTTAATTTTGGCAACATTTAACATTTTGCCATGTTTTCCACTTGATGGTGGACGAATGGCAGTTTGTTTTTTAACCAAACATATTGATAGGCACAAAGCTATAAAAATAACTTTGGTATTAAATTATGTTTTTAGTTTTGTTTTGATTGGGTTGTTTGTTTATTCTTTTTTCAAGGATATAAATTATAGTTACATTTTTATTGCAATTTTCCTGTTCAGCGGGACAATAAATCCAAAAAAGTTTTCCAATTACGAACATCTTTTTGTTAGTGCCAACAAACATAAATTGTATAAAAAAGGGTGCCCAGTAAAAATCATTGCCATAAGCAGTTGTGTTAAACTTTATAAAATAATGGCAAAATTTTCAACATTTAAATATAACATTGTTTACGTTATTTTGCCAAATGGCGCAGTAAAAGTGTTATCAGAAAACAATATAAACAATTTAGCAATAAAGTATTCACCAACTCTTAGCATAGATGAAATTGTAAATCAAGTCACATAATTGATTATTTTTTGCAAAACATATAAGCATGAAGCAAACTTTAAAATACATATATGGTATTGTTTTTGATAACCTTAAATTTGCAGAATCAAAACACACGTTAATTTTAACTTTGGCAAGTGCGGTTTTGGCATTTGCAACAACTTTTTTTTCTGGCAATAATGTTCAAAACATTCTTTCAATTGCAAGCATTGTTTTTGCACTAATCGCGATTTTTTATAGTTTTGTTGCGCTTGTTGCAAGAAGCATAAAAATAAAACAAAAGCATTTAAAACCAAATGCAAATTTAATTTACTATAAAGATATAATGTGCTATGACGAGTCATCATATATTGAAGCAATAAAAAAAACATATGATTTCACCAAAATATATAAACCGGACAACTTGGACTATCACTTGGCAAAACAAATAATTTCTGTGGCAAAACTTGCACATATTAAATTTCTATATTTTAATTTTGCTGTTATTTTTTTAATTGCAAGCATAATTTGTTTAATTTTTATTGTGTTATTAAGGGGTGTGGCATGATAAAAAAACTGCAAGATTGGATTGAAGGAATTCTTGAAGACGATGCACTTCCTGAAGAAATATCGTCAATTTTATTCAATGTTGTTGAAAATGGAAAGTTTAAATATTTAGAACTAAAAGGTTTTGAGGGAAGCATAGACTTAAACAAAATAACCTATTTTCCTTTAGAAGCACAATTTTTTTGTTGTAAAGACTTTTTGTATGTTGAAGATAAGTTGTTTTTGTTTAGAATAAAAAACTCAATTGAAGAGGCTTTTTCAAGTGTTACTTTGTGTTTTTTGCTTAAAAATAAAAAAATATATTTGAGATATAATCAACAAATTAATTATTTATTTACTGTATAAAAAATTTATTTAAAATTAAAATAATAATATGAAAAAAATTAAACAAATTGGGCTTTTTTTATCTTCTTTTTCGCCACTTTTTTTATTGTTAATAATAAAAGAAATTGTTGAAATTGTTAACAAAAATTGGAGCATGAATTTTTTAAATAGTTTCTTGCTTATTCTTTTAAGTTTTATGCTGTTTTTTGGGGTTTTTGTTTTAATAAGAATGCTTAACGATGCTAAATCTTGTAAAAAAAATCTGGTTAAAGTTACTTACAAAAAGAACACAACCGACCAGCATTTTTTGGGATATTTTTCTTTGTTTGTGCTGTTTGCTATAAGTTTTGAAATTGAAATGTATAGCATGGCAATTGTGTTTTTTATTGTGCTATCTATGATTGCAATTGTTTATATAAAAAACGATATGTATTTCATTAATCCATTATTAAACATTTTGGGCTATAGTTTTTATGAAATTAATTACATAGACAACCATGGTGTGTCTAAATCGGCAATGGTCTTTTATAAGGGATTGATAAAAGAAAACAACAGCTATTATCTGTGCACCAAATATTCAAGTTTATATTTTTTAATTTAATTTCAAAAAATGTTTGTTTTATTTTGTTAAATTTTGTAGTATATAGGTATGTCAAAAATTGAAAAAACTCATAAAGTTTCATTTTATGCTATAATTGGAAAAATTGGCGATATATTATTGTGGCCAGTTTTGATTGTTGCTTTTTGTTCAAGTTTTTTTATGCTTGTTCAGCGCCAGCAAAACAAAGTTACTTCATTTTTGGGTTATTCTTTTTGTAATGTTTTATCTAAAAGCATGGAAAATGATGGTTTTTATAAAGGTGACACAGTTATTGTAAAAAATGTTAATGAAAAAGATGTTAAACTTGGTGACATCATTGCTTTTTATTCGCATTCAAACAAACATGAATCAGATTCAAACATCCATTTGGTTGTAAAATATATTAATTCTTCATTTCCGCTTGACAATGATTCTTCTAACATTAAAAAAGAATTAGACATTTCTTCAATAGAAAAAACAAAAGACAACCGTGAACAAAACTTAAAAAAAGCCCAGGATGCAAAAGCGTCGGTTATTTTCCATACTGTTGTTGGCATTTTTGTGGATAATGATGGCAATGTATTTTATAAAACAAAAGGTTCAAGCAATGGCAGTTCAGATTCAACTTTGGCTCCTTCAGATTTGGTTGTTGGCAAATATATAAACACACCAGTTTTTTTTAGAAGAGCGGTTTCTTATTGTGCTAGTCCAATTGGAATGATCATTTTAGTGTGCTTGCCACTCAGTTTGTTGGTTCTTATGCAATGTTTAAGTTTGATTGAACAAATTTCAATAATAAGTTTAGAAAAAAAATTGATTTCTGGGCAACTTTCATATAAAGATGAAGAAATAAAAAAAGACTTACCTGGTTCAATAATTGAGTTATATAACAAAGTATATTATTATTTTATGGCACCAGACGAAGAGAAAGAAGAAGTTAAAAATTATTTGTGGGGTGATTTGTATAATAACATTTCTTTAAAGCCTTCTCAAGCAAAAGAATTGGCACTAGTCAACTATTCAATAAACATTTTAAAAAATTCTGGTGAAGCATATTGGGATTATTGGATTGAAAACACAAAAGGTAGCATAAGAAAAAAATTGTTAAAGTTGAAAAATGAAGTGGATTTAAAAAAATTGTGCAGGTTTGTTAATGAGTATAATATAAATAAGCAACAAAACATAGATACAAAAAAGAATAATAAATAGTTTTTTACTAAAACTTATTCTCAATGCATAGGAACAACTTCTATGCATTTTTTTAATTTGTTCTAAATTGTTTCAAAAAGATAAATTCTAAAAAACAATCAATTTGTAAATTAAAAAAAATATTTGTTTTAATTGTAATAAAAATAAGTTTACAAAC
This sequence comes from uncultured Lachnospiraceae bacterium, assembly GCA_964600435.1. GTDB lineage: Bacteria > Bacillota > Clostridia > Christensenellales > UBA1242 > HGM11367. Next base: position 59,305 of record CAZRJB010000003.1, on the reverse strand, counting down.
ATAGTATATAGCAATCTTGATTTGGAGGTTGTATGGAAAAATATGATATATACGAAGAGATATCTGAACGAACAGGCGGCGACATTTATGTTGGTGTTGTAGGCCCTGTAAGAACAGGTAAAAGTATGTTTATAACAAAGTTCATGGAAAATCTTGTTATTCCAAACATTGTTAATAAATTTTCAAAAGAAAGGGCAGTTGATGAATTGCCTCAGAGTGCAGAAGGCAAAACAATCATGACAACACAACCAAAGTTTGTGCCAAATGAATCAGTAAAAATTAATTTAAATAATGTAGAAATGAATGTTAGATTGATTGATTGCGTGGGCTACATGATTAATGGCGCTTTGGGTCATGAAGAAAACGAAAAACCAAGACTTGTTAAAACCCCTTGGGACACTAAAGAAATGCCTTTTGAAGAAGCAGCTGAAATAGGAACAAAAAAGGTTATAGAAGACCATTCAACAATTGGAATTTTGCTTACAACAGATGGTTCAATTTCTGACATTCCTAGGTCAAGTTATCTAGAAGCGGAAGAACGTGTTGCAAGTGAGTTAATAAATCATGGCAAGCCTTTTGTTACAATTGTTAACTCAACACATCCAAATGATTCAGAAACACAAAATTTAACCAATAGTTTATCTAAAAAATATAACTGTTCAGCAATAGCTTTAAATGTTAAAGAAATGCAAATTGAAGACATAGAACAAATATTTGCCAAAGTTTTGTTGGAATTTCCAATAAAGTCAATAAAGGCAAAAATGCCAGATTGGTTGCAAGCGCTTCCATTCGATAACGAAATAATAAAAAATATTGTTGAAGAAATAAAAAAATTTGGTCAAAATGCAACAAAGGTTGGGCAGGTGGATAGAACTGCAGTTGCTTTTAACGAAAACTCAGATTTTGAGCCAATTTCGGTAGATAATATAAAAATGGGTGAGGGCACAGTATATTTTAATATCATGCCAAAACAAGGACTGTTTTATAAAGTTTTATCAAACTCATGTGGGTATTGCATAAGAGATGATTACGAACTGGTAACATATTTAAGAGATTTAGCCTACGCAAAGCAAGAATATGATAAAATTTCTAGTGCTTTGGAGCAAGTGAAACAGACTGGTTATGGAATTGTTGAACCAAGAATGGATGAAATTGAATTAGATGAACCACAAATTGTAAAACAAGGCGGAAGATTTGGTGTTAAATTAAAAGCAAATGCACCAAGTTTGCACATTATGGCTGTGGATGTGGAAACAGAGGTTAGTCCATTGGTGGGAACCCAAAGCCAGAGCGAAGAACTTGTTTCTTATTTAAATGAACAATGTGAAAAAGACCCAAATGCAATTTGGCAAACAAACATGTTTGGAAAAAGTTTGCAAAGTTTGGTTTGTGATGGTATTCATTCAAAAGTATATCAAATGCCGGCGGAGGCACAACGTAAAATGCGTAAAACTTTAGGAAGAATTGTTAACGAAGGTAAGGGTGGAATTATTTGCATCTTGCTATAGAATAAAATTTAACAAAAAAATTATTAAATAAACCTTTCCGTTCTAATATATACTGAACTACGATTGCAAAAATAAAATCTCTGTGATATAATAAGGTCACGGAGATTTTTTATGGTTGAATTATTAGCCCCTGCGGGGAATTATGAAAAAATGTTAATTGCTTTTAATTATGGAGCAGATGCTGTATATATGGCAGGCAAAAAATTTGGTTTAAGGGCATTTGCAGGCAATTTTGATAATGACGAAATTGAAAAAGCAACATCATATGCGCATAGCATTGGCAAAAAAGTTTATATAACCTTAAACATTTTAGCACACGAAAATGATTTTGACGGTCTAAAAGACTATCTGAAATTTTTAGAACAAGTTGGAGTTGATGCTGTTTTGGTTTCAGATTTAGGTGTGATGAGTTTTGTTAAACAGGTTGCACCAAAGTTAAACATTCATGTTTCAACACAAGCGAGTGTGTTAAATAGTTATGCTATAAAGGTTTTAAAAAATTTGGGTGCAACAAGAATTGTTCTTGCGCGTGAATGTTCTGTTGAAGAAATAAAAAAAATCAGACAAAACATTCCAAAAGACATAGAGTTAGAAGCGTTTGTTCATGGTGCAATGTGTATTTCATATTCTGGAAGATGTTTGCTTTCAAATTATTTAACTGGCAGAGATTCAAACCGTGGTGAGTGTGTTCAAGCCTGCAGGTGGGAATATTGCATTAGCGAGAAAAACCGAAAAGATGATAAATTCCCTATTCAAGAAGACGAACGTGGTACGTATATTTTAAACAGCAAAGACTTAAACATGATTGAACACTTAAACGAACTTAAAAATGCTGGGGTTTTTAGTTTTAAAATTGAAGGTAGAATGAAGTCACCATATTATGTTGCAAACGTTGTTAATGCATATAGAAGAGCAATTGATAAAATTGAAAATATTTCACAAGAAGAAATTAAAGCTTTAAAGAGTGAACTTATAAAAACAAGCCACAGAAAATACACAACAGGTTTTTATTATGGTGCAGAAGATAAAGAATGTTTAGAGAGTTCTTACCCTGTTCAAACACACGAGTTTATGGCAATTGTTGTTGAAGATTCAGACGGCGAAAAAGCATTAATTGAGCAAAGAAATCGCTTTAAAGTTGGCGATGTGTTAGAGGTTTTAACACCAAATGAATCGTTTAATAGTCTTATAACAATAGAAAAAATGGAAAATATGCAAGGAGAGAGCATAACCGACGCAAAAAATGTTCAAGAAAAAATATATTTGTATACTTCGTTGCCACTAAAAAAATATGATATTTTGCGAAAAAAAGTTTAATTGGAATTAAAATGATATACACAATAGAAAACAACAGAATTGTCATATACAATAAGAAAGATTTTGTCCCAAAACACATTTTGGAGTGTGGGCAAATTTTTTCGTATAAAAAGATAGATAAAAACTGCTACGAAGTTTATTCGGCTGATAAAATGTGTAAGGTTTTTGAACAAGAACAATGTGTTGTTGTGGAAACTTTAAATGTGGAATACTTTGTTAATTTTTTTGACTTAAAAACAAACTATGAAGAAATAAAAAGTAAATTAATAAATAATCATCCATTCATGCAAAAACCAATCGAATTTGGGGCAGGTATTCGCATTTTAAAACAAGATATTTTTGAAACAATTATCTCTTTTATTGTTTCTGCAAACAACAATATTAAAAGAATTCAAAAAATTCTTTTTTCACTTAGAGAAAAGTATGGCTGCAAAAATGGCACTTATTCTTCTTTTCCAACTCTTAAACAATTAGAAAATGTTACAATTGAAGAGTTTAAACAGTTAGGGCTTGGGTACAGGTCAAAATATTTATATAATGTAATAAAACAATTAAAAAATGTTGATTTGGAAAAATTAAAAAATTTGTCAACACTTGAATTGAATAACTTTTTACTTAGTCTTATGGGGGTTGGGCAAAAGGTTGCCGATTGCATAATGCTTTTTGCTTTTTACAAACAAGATGTTTTTCCTGTTGATACGTGGATTGAAAAGGTTTATTGTTGCTATTTTGAAATGCAGACAAATCGAAATATTATAAGAAAGAGTTTGTTAAAAGAGTTTGGTAATTTGTCAGGTTATGCACAGCAATATTTGTTTTATTCGCAAAGAGAACAAAATTTTTTATAAATGTTTTATCCGCCTTGATTTTTTGGTCACGTTTTGATAAAATTTGATAAATAAGGAGTTGTATGGAAAAAATACTTATTGCAACAATTTTAAAGCCACAAGGCCTTTTAGGTGAAGTTAAATGCAAACTAGAAAACAAAAACCAAAGTTTATTAAATGGTGTTAGTGAGGTTTATTTAAACAACAAAGATGTCCCTACAAAAATAGCGAAAAAATCTTTTAGGTTTGGTTATTTGTTTTTAAAATTCAACACTGTAAATTCAAGAGATAAGGCAGATTTGCTTAGAAATTCCAAGATATATGTTTTAAGAAATCAACTTATTGTTCCAGAAGATGAATACATTATTTCAGACATGATTGGTTTAAATGTTGTGTCTGAAAACAATGAAACAATTGGTGTTTTAAAAGACGTTCAAAATTTTGGAGCAACAGATATTTTAATAATTGAACAATATAAGCGTGAATACATGGTTCCGTTTGTAAAAGACGTTGTTAAACAAATAAACACAACTTTGGGTATAATTGTTGTTGATAAACAAAAATATGATGAGGCAAAAATATGCGATTAGACATTTTAACTTTGTTTCCAGAAATGTTTGTTCCTTTAAAAGAAAGCATAATAAAACGTGCAACAGACAAAAATCTGGTTGAAATTAACATAATTCAAATAAGAGATTTTTCTAAAGATATTCACAAAAAAACAGATGATGTGCCATATGGTGGTGGGGCAGGAATGGTCATGACACCACAACCGCTATATGATGCAATTCAAAGTGTAAAAACTACAAACTCGCATGTAATCTATTTAAGCCCAAGAGGTAAAGTTTTTAAGCAATCAGTGGCTCAAGAGTTATGCAAACACGAACACTTGGTTTTGGTATGTGGGCATTACGAAGGTATTGATGAAAGAATTATAGAACTTTGCATAGATGAAGAAATTTCTATTGGTGATTATGTTTTAACTGGTGGTGAGTTGCCGGCAATGGTTCTTTCCGATGCTGTTATAAGGTTGTTGGATGGAGCAATAACAAAAGAGTCTTTAAGTGAAGAAAGCTTTTCAAACAATTTGCTTGAATATCCTCAATACACACGTCCTAAAGAATTTAATGGTCTTTGTGTTCCAGAAGTGTTGCTTTCAGGTCATCATGCAAACATTGCAACTTGGCGAAAAGAAAAATCGCTAGAAATCACCAAAATAAACAGGCCTGATTTATTAAATTAATCAAAAACTAACAAATATATTAAACAATGGGGGGAGAAAATGGCAAAAATAAATTGGTTTCCGGGGCATATGACAAAAGCATTAAGAGAAATGGAAATTGAGTCCAAAAATGTAGATATGATAATCTATGTTTTGGATGCTCGTGCGCCAAACTCGTGCATAAACCCAGAATTTATAAAAATTATTGGTTGCAAGCCAATTTTATACGTTTTAAACAAGTCAGACATGGTTAACGAATCAGACTTGCAATTGTTTATAAAAAAGCACACAACAAACGTATCTAGTGTTGTAATGCTTGATAGCACAAAATCGGGTGCAATAAAACAAATAGAACCGCTTATGGTTAAACTATGTCAAGAAAAACTAGATAAGTATAAGCAAAAAGGTTTTAAAATAAATTTAAGAGCAATGGTTTTGGGGGTGCCAAATTCTGGCAAAAGCACTTTAATTAATAATCTTTGTGGGGTTAAAAAAGCAATAACAGGCAACAAAGCAGGTGTAACTCGTGGAAAACAATGGTTGTCATTAAAAAACGGGTTTGAATTGTTAGATACTCCAGGAACACTTTATCCAAACATAACAAATCAAAAAACAGCATTAAATCTTGCCTTTATTGGTTCAATAAAAAACGAAGTTGTTGATTTAAATGAACTTGCTGTAGAATTTATTAATTTTTGCAAAGTCAAATATTCAGAAAACTTAAAGTCAAAATATAAAATTCAAAACGCTTCTTCTTCTGCAGTAGAATTAATTGAACAAATTGCTGAGTTTAAACACTATCTTCTAAAAGGTGGTGAATTTGACTATGATAGAACTTGTGTTGCCATTATTGATGATTTTAGAAAAGGTAAACTAGGAAAAATAATTTTAGAATAAAGGGTTTGTTAAATGTTTGAGTTTGAAAAAGAATTGCAAAATAGTGGATATAATTTTATCGCAGGGATGGATGAGGCTGGGCGAGGGCCGCTTGCTGGCGCTGTTTATACCGCAATGGTTATAATGCCTCTTGATTCAGATAAAATAATAGAAGGAATAAACGATAGCAAAAAGTTGACAAGTGTAAAAAGATTAGAACTTTTTGATAAAATCAAAAACACAGCTGTTGCATATGCAATTTGCTCTGTAGATGAAAAAGTGATTGATAAAATAAACATTTTGGAAGCCACAAAACTTGGAATGCAAAATTGTTTGGAAAAAATTAGTGTTAAACCTGATTTTTGCTTGGTAGACTATGTTGCAAACCTAAATTTGAATTGTGAGTTTAAAACAATAATAAAAGGTGATGCTAAAAGTTATAGCATTGCTTGTGCCTCTATTTTGGCAAAGGTTGCAAGAGATAATTACATGCATGACCTGGCTGAAAAATATCCAATGTATATGTTTGATAAGCACAAAGGCTATGCAACAAAGCAACATTATGAAAAAATTAAAGAATATGGGATAAGCGAAGTACATAGAAAATCATTTTTAAAAAACATAGGAGGGCATTTTGGAAATATATAAGTCTGAAAAAACCAAAAACAAAATCAAGGGTAAAATTGGAGAAGAACAAGCAAAAGAATATCTTGAAAACAACAACTATGAAATTTTAGAAACAAATTACACAACCAAAATTGGAGAAGTCGATATTATTGCAAGGCACGAAAATAGGATTGTTTTTATTGAGGTTAAAGAGCGTGCAACTGCCCGATTTGGTTACCCTAGAGAAGCGGTTAATTTAAAAAAACAACAAACAATAAGAAATGTTGCAGATTGGTATTTAAAATCACACAGGTTTAAAGACCAACTTATAAGATTTGACGTTATAGAAATTTTGGCAGGAAAAATCACTCATTTGGTTGCCGCTTTTTAGTTCTAAAACATATGAAGATTGTTTCATATTGTAAAAATGGTCAACCCCTTTAATTATAATGGTTTGGTTGTTTTATACAACATTATAAAAATAAATCTAAAACATGAATAAATGTTCATATTCTTTTAATGAAAACATCGCAAATTTAAAGCATAAAAAAACAAACAACAATAATGCTGTTTGTTTTTTTTGCTTATGTTAAACTTATGCTTTTTTAGCAGTTTTAATGCATTTTGTGCATGCTCTAACTTTTGTTTCTTTGCCATCTACAACAATTGTTGTTTTTTGAAGATTAGCAGCATATTGTCTATTAGATTTGCGGTTTGAGTGGCTAACATTGCAGCCTGCCATTTTGCTTTTTCCGCATATTTCACATACTTTGCTCATTTTGTCCTCCTAAATATTGTTATGTTTTTTTCAAAACACGTTTTTTTCAAAAAAATACTTTTGTAATATATCACTAATTTTTCACTTTTGCAAGAGTTTTTAACTAATTTCTAAAAAATCAAAAAAAATAGTTGAAATATTTTTGTTAATGATATATTATATTAATGCAAAATCTTTTATTAGGAGGTTTTTCGTGGCAGTTTCAACAAAAAATTATTACGGTAATATTGAAATTTCTGCAAACGCTATTGCTGCTGTTGCAGGTTTTGCTGCGCTTGACACTTATGGTGTTGTAGACCTTATCCCAAAGGGTTTTAAAAGCACTTTTGCAAATCTTTTTAAAAAACAAGCCTACACAAAAGGTGTAGTTATTAATATTAATAAAGAAAATAGAATATTCATCGACATATATTGCAAATTTAAATATGGCATTTCAATAAGTGCCATTGCAGAAAGTCTTAAAAAAACAATCAAATATACTGTTGAAGACTTTACTGGCATGATTGTAGACACTGTTAATGTCCACGTTGTTGGTGTAAATATATAGGAGTATATAATGCAAAAATCAATTAACGGAGCATCCCTACGCAAGATGTTTATAGGTGGTGTTGCGCTCTTAGATCAAAATAAAAAGCTTGTAGACGCTTTAAATGTCTTCCCAGTTCCAGATGGTGACACTGGCACAAACATGTTTTTAACATTAAAATCTGCTGTTAACGAAGTTAATAATTGTATAGGAAACGAAATTTCTGACTTGTGCGAAGCATTTTCAAAAGGGGCTTTGCGTGGTGCTAGGGGCAACTCTGGTGTTATCACATCTCAAATAATCAAGGGGCTTTGCTCTGTTCTTTCAACAAGTAAAGAAATCAACACAAAGTCATTTGCCAAAGCAATAACAGAAGGTTGCAGAATTGCATATAAAGCAGTTACTGTTCCAAAAGAAGGAACAATTTTAACTGTTATTAGAATAATGAGTGAAGCAGCAAACGAATCTGCTAAAAAAACTGCAGACATAGAAGAGTTTTTAAAATTAGTTATTGACCGTGGAGAAGACATTCTTCAACAAACCCCAGAAATGTTGCCAGTTTTAAAAAAGGCTGGTGTTGTAGATGCAGGTGGTAGAGGAATCATTGTTGTTTTTACTGGTTTTTTAAGAGCAATTGCAGGTGAAGACTTTGACTATGTTTTTGACGATAGCAAACCTGTTCAAACAGCAGACGATGTTATTGCAGACATTTCAAATTTGGCAGATATTGAATTTGGTTACTGCACAGAATACATGATTATCAACATGAACAAAAAAACAACAGAGGCAGACATAGATAAACTTCGTGAAAAATTAATGAAAATTGGTGATAGTGTTCTTTGTTTGGGTGATTTAAACTTGGTTAAGGTTCACGTTCACACAAACACTCCAAACATTGCTCTTGGCTATGCATTAGAATTGGGCGAACTTTATAACCTTAAAATTGAAAACATGCGTGAGCAAAACAGAGAACTTAAGAAAAAAGCAATGTCACAACAGCAAGAATTAAAGGAAAATGGCATGGTTTCTGTTGCACCGGGCAAAGGAATAGCAGACTTAATGCGTGATTTAACAATAGACAACATAATAGAAGGCGGACAAACAATGAATCCAAGTGCAAATGACATTGCACAGGCGGCAGACAAGGTTCCTGCAAAAAACATTTTTGTGTTCCCAAACAACAAAAACATCATTTTGGCAAGTGAACAGGCAAACGGCTTAACAGATAAAAACTTAATTGTTATTCCAACAAAAAGTGTTCCAGAAGGCATTTCTGCTGCAATTGCATTCAATCCAGAGGCAAGCATAGAAGAAAACACCAAAAACATGACTGACGCAATTTCTTGTGTTAAATCTGCATCGGTAACATATGCCGTTAGAGCAACTCATGTAGATGGGTTTGACCTTAATGTTGGTGAGATAATTGGTTTAGACGACAAGTCAATTTTGTCCAAAGGCACTGCAATTGGCGACACAACCAAAGATTTGGTTTCTAAATTGTTAAACGACATGACATCTTCAATAACACTTTTCTATGGAGAAGATGTTAAACCTGTAGAAGCAGAACTTTTACAACAAGAATTATCAGAAAAATATCCTAATGTTGAAGTAACTGCAATATATGGTGGTCAACCAGTTTATTACTATATTATTTCTCTTGAATAATTTTAAAGCGGGTTTTTGCCTGCTTTTTTGTTTGTTATGGTATATATTGACAAATATAAACATATTTTGCTATTGACAAATTGAAAAATTTGATTTATCTTTATAAAAATTAAAAATATGAGAGGGGTTTTTATGAACGATTTTAGAAATTATGGAAAAGGCGTTGTTGGTTTAAACTATGTTTTTTCAAACGATGAAATTAACAATATAAAAATTATAAGCAGAAATGGTTCAATTTATGAACTTGCTGTTTTGGTTGCACCTAAACAATCTAAATATAACGAAGTTAAGTTTATTTCAGATGAACAGAGTTTGCCAATTTGCAAAATTAAAGAGCTAGATAAAAAATCACCATTACATGATAAAATAAACTTTTATGTTTCAAAATTTTTAAGTTTAAATCCAACACCAACTTTTGGACAATTGCAAAAATTTAACGAAACTCTTGTTTCTCTTCAGAGCGATTTAGCATTGAATAAATCAAGCGTAATTAAGTAAAAATCCAAAAATTTTAAATTTTTTTGCATATTCACCTATTTTATTTGCCAAATTTGCACAAAATGTGTAAAATAAATCGGTATTAAAAAAGGAGAAAGTTTAATGGCAAAAAAATATGTTTACTTATTTACAGAAGGCAATGCTTCAATGCGTGAACTTCTTGGTGGAAAAGGTGCCAACTTGGCAGAAATGACAAACTTGGGCTTGCCAGTTCCTCAAGGCTTTACAATTTCAACAGAAGCATGTACAAAGTATTATGATGATGGAAAACAAATAAATCCAGAAATCCAATCACAAATTTTAGAATACATTTCTAAAATGGAACAAATCACTGGAAAAAAATTCGGCGATGAAGAAAATCCATTGCTAGTTTCAGTGCGCAGTGGTGCAAGAGCATCCATGCCAGGAATGATGGACACAATTTTAAATCTTGGCTTAAACGAAAAAGTTGTAAATGTAATTGCAAAAAAATCTGGCAATCCTCGCTGGGCATGGGATTGCTATAGACGCTTTATTCAAATGTATTCAGACGTTGTTATGGAAGTTGGAAAAAAATATTTTGAACAACTTATTGACCAAATGAAAGAACGTAAAGGTGTTACTCTAGACGTTGAGTTAACTGCAGAAGACTTGGCAGAACTTGCACAAGAATTTAAAGCAGAATATAAAGCAAAAATAGGCAAAGATTTTCCTGATGACCCAAAAGAACAGTTGTTTGGTGCAATAAAAGCAGTTTTCCGTTCTTGGGATAATCCTAGAGCAAATTATTATAGAATGCAAAACGACATTCCTTATTCTTGGGGAACAGCAGTTAACGTTCAAATGATGGCTTTTGGAAACATGGGCGAAACTTCTGGAACAGGTGTTGCATTTACTCGTGACCCAGCAACTGGAGAAAAGAAGTTGATGGGTGAATTCTTGATGAATGCACAAGGGGAAGATGTTGTTGCTGGTGTTAGAACTCCAATGCCAATTGCAAAAATGGAAGAAGTTATGCCCGAAGTTTTTGCGCTATTCCAACAAATATGTAAAACTCTTGAAGGTCATTATAAAGACATGCAAGACATGGAATTTACAATTGAAGATAAAAAATTGTATATGTTACAAACTCGTAACGGAAAACGCACTGCACGTGCCGCAATAAAAATTGCATGTGACTTAGTTGACGAAGGCATGATAACAGAACAAGAAGCAATCATGCAAATAGACCCAAAAAGCTTAGATTCACTTTTGCACCCCCAATTTGATGCAAAAGCATTAAAAAGTGCAGAACCAGTTGCACAAGCATTGGCAGCATCGCCAGGCGCTGCTTGTGGTTCAATTGTGTTTACAGCAGAAGATGCTGTTAAAGCAGGCAAAAACAAACAAAAAGTTGTTTTGGTTCGCTTAGAAACATCTCCAGAAGACATTGAAGGAATGCATTTTGCTCAAGGCATTTTAACAGTTCGAGGGGGCATGACTTCACATGCTGCTGTTGTTGCTCGCGGAATGGGCGCTTGTTGTGTTTCTGGATGTGGCGATATCAAAATGGATGAAGAAAACAAATGCTTTACTTTACATGGAAAAGTGTATAGAGAGGGCGATGTTATTTCTCTTGATGGCTCAACAGGAAAAATTTATGACCAAGCAATTCCAACTGTTCCAGCAAACACTAATGATGGTGAATTTGGCAGAATAATGGCTTGGGCAAACAAATATAAAGCATTGTCCGTTAGAACAAATGCAGACACTCCTAAAGATGCTCATCAAGCTTTCGAATTTGGAGCAGAAGGAATTGGTCTTTGCAGAACAGAGCATATGTTCTTTGAACCAGACCGAATTGCAGCAATCAGAGAAATGATATGTTCAGACACAGTTGAACAACGTGAAACTGCACTTGCAAAACTTGAACCAATGCAACAAAGCGACTTTGAAAAATTGTATGAAGAAGCACAAGGTGCTCCTGTTAACATCAGATTTTTAGATCCACCTCTTCACGAATTTGTTCCTACAGAAGAAGCAGATATAAAACTTTTGGCAGATTCTCAAGGTAAAACCGTTGAAGAAGTTAAACAAATCATTGCATCTCTTCACGAGTTTAACCCAATGATGGGCCATCGTGGGTGCAGACTTGCTGTTACTTTCCCAGAAATTGCAAAAATGCAAACAACTGCAGTTATAAAAGCTGCTTTGGCTGTTAATGCTAGAAACAAAAACTTTAAAACAACTCCAGAAATTATGATTCCACTTGTTGGTGAAGTAAAAGAATTAGCTTTTGTTAAAAAGGTTGTTACTGAAACGGCTGATGCTTTAATTAAAGAAGCAGGTGTTAACATGGAATACAAAGTTGGAACAATGATTGAAATTCCTAGAGCAGCATTGCTTGCGGATGAAATTGCAAAAGAAGCAGAATATTTCTCTTTTGGAACAAACGATTTAACACAAATGACATTTGGGTTTAGCCGTGATGATGCTGGAAAATTCTTAGGCTCATATTACTCAAACAAAATATATGAATCTGACCCATTTGCTCGTTTGGATACAAACGGTGTTGGCAAATTGGTAGGCATGGCTGCAAAACTAGGCAAACAAACACGTCCTGACATCACATTAGGAATTTGTGGCGAACATGGTGGAGACCCTTCATCAATCGAATTCTGCCATAAAACAGGCTTAACGTATGTGTCTTGCTCACCATTCCGTGTTCCAATTGCAAGACTTGCTGCAGCACAAGCAAACATTAAATATCCTAGATAATTTAACAGTTTGTTTTTCAAATTTTTAAATAAAAAACACTCCTTATTGGTTTCTCAAAAAGGAGTGTTTTTTTGATGATATTTAAGATTTAATTAAATCATTATTGTTGTTTTGCACATTGACTGTTTTTTCGTCTTTTTTAACAGAAGTTAGTTTTTTTAATGAATAAAGTCTTTTTTTGTTTTCTGTTGCAATTTGACCATGTTTTTTGTCTAACTCAATTCTTAAATTATCAATTTCATTTTCCATTGATTCAATTTTTTCATTTAACTCTTTAATTTTATTATTATAAGATTTGTTTTTTAAAGCAGTTGTTACAATGCCTGAACCACCCAATGCAAAAAGACTAGAAGCGGTTAAAATAAAAGGCAATGATGCTGGGTTTAAAGCAAAGACAATAATTGAACCGAGAATTGTTGATGAACTTAAAACACTAAATTGTGTAAGGCTAATTTTTTTATCTCTAAAAATTGATGCTTTTTTTCTGAGTTTGTTTAATTCTTTTGTTTTGTTTAGAATGTTGTTTGTTAACTCTAAAACTTCATTATCATACATTTCAATTGTTTCCATAATTTTTTCTCCTAATTAATTTGAACATAAATATATCATACTTTTACAAATGTGTCAAGATGGATTTGGATTTAACTATTTTTAATTTTTTTGTTTCCTTTCATATATTTGATTGGTGATAATTTTAAACCCCAAAAGCAAAAAGCTTTTGGGGTTTTATTTCTTTAATTTGTTGTAATGTTAATATTTCCAGGTCTTAATGATGTTGGAAAAATGGGTTGTTCAAAAATTCCTGGGCAAACACTTGCTTCGCCAACTTGAACTGGTGGAATAACAGGGTAGCCATAACTAGGAATTAGCAAAATAACCTTTGATAATACTTTAATTATAATTTGCAAACATCCAGTAACTGTAAATGTGTTTTCTGCAGTATATGTTCCGATTTGACTTCTAAACTGTGCACTTACTTCAATTCTGATTGGATTTAATGATGGTTGTGGAACATACAACATTGCATTAATTGGATAACTTATTGATGATTGTGCTGTGCCTAATATACCATTTGTATCTCTATAGGTAACTATCAATGGAATTGTAACTGTTCCAGTAACTGTTGCAAAATTTGGTCTGTCGGTAAGCCTTGTTATAACAACATCGGTGATTGTTGCTGGGTTGTTTGAATCCGATTCAGTAGAAATATAGGTAAGTGGCAAAGCCGGACTTGCCGGATTGTAGTTATCTGTTGTTAAAACCAAACCTGTTTCTGTTGTTTGCAAAAGAGCAGCATCAAAAACTTTATCAGTTTCAATTAAAACTTTTTCGCATAATCCTGACGTTGGGTTGCCACAAATTGGCCCTGGACGATTAGGATTATTATTGTTTATAAAAAAAGACATAAATTTAACCTCCAAATATGTAAATTTCATTATTACACTATGATAAAAAATATAAAAATGTTAAAAATGTTTTAACTTTTTTAAAATATGTGTTATTCTAATAATAATTATAAGGAGAGTTAAAAAATGATAATTCTTGCTTGTGACCATGCTGGTTATAACCTAAAAGAACAAATAAAAGAATTTTTTAATAAAGAGAACATAACAACAATAGATGTTGGAACATACTCCACAGAAATGGTAGATTATCCTGATTATGCAAAAGCGGGCAATCAAAAAGTTGTCGAAAACAACAACAATGTTGGGATTTATATTTGTGGAACTGGAATTGGAATGTCTATTGCGGCAAACAAAAATCCAAAAATTCGTGCTGCATTGTGTGATAGCACAAATTTTGCAGCGCTTGCTAGAAAACATAACAACGCAAATGTTTTAGTTTTGCCCGGCAGATATGTCTCCAAACAAAAAGCAATCAGAATTATAAAGGTTTTTTTAACAACAAATTTTGAAGGCGGGCGTCATGCAAGAAGAGTTAAAAAATTAAAGGAGGTTTAATGTCTTATTCTTTTTTAATTTTAGATTTAAACAACGAAGTGAACATTTCTAGTGTTAATGCGGAACTTGGTAATCATTTTTTAGATTATGAAATAATATATTGTTCTTCAAAAAAATGTAATTTAAACAACGTTGTTTCACTTGAATATAATTCCGCAGAAAATCAAGAAAGTGTTATAAATGATGCTGTTAAACATGTTAGCAAGGTCAACATGGTGGTTGTTCGCAAATTTGTTTCGGTTGACCAAATTGTTAAACAAACAAAAAGTTTGTTGCTTAACAACCAAATTGTTTATTACAAAAAACAAGCATCGTCATTTGTTTCATTTTTTTGGAAAATATTCTTTTATATTGCAAAGTTTTTATTTTCTAAAGAAATTGTTTTTGTAAACTTTTGTTGTGTTTGTTATGGTGAAATTGCAACAAACATTTTAAAAAAATTGGAATATCCATCCAATTTAATGAGATCAAATCAATGGCAAGGCATCCAACTTGTTGGAATTGAAGGTGGTGTTAAAACCAAAATGGAAAATAATGTTTTAAAAAATTCGCTTTTAACATTTATTCCATTGGTTGTTGCTGGTGTTCTTATAACATTGTTTTTTGTGTTAAAACCAAAACTTGGTTCTTTGTTTAAAGTGATTATGTGGATAACATCAATTTTGTGCTTTATTATTACAATAATTTTTGGAACTAACTGGTTTATAAAATGCCAAATTGGTGAAAATAATTTTATTAAAGCAAAAGTTAAAGGAGAGAAAAAATGAAAAAAATAAAAATTGGAATTAATGGATTTGGAAGAATTGGCAGGCTTGTTTTAAGGGCAGCATGTGAAAGATCAGATGTTGAAGTTGTTGGAATAAATGACCCATTTTTAGATGTTAACTATGCAAAATATCTTTTGGAATTTGATTCTATTCATGGCAAATTTAATGGAACTGTTAAAGTTGTTAATGAATGTTTGGTTGTTAACAACAAAAAAATAAAGTTTTATGCCCAAAAAGACCCACAACTTATTCCTTGGTTGGAGTGTGGTGCAGAATATATTGTTGAATCAACTGGCGTGTTTACATCATACGAAAAAGCAGAAGCACATTTAAATGCTGGTGCAAAAAAGGTTGTTGTGTCTGCTCCAGGCAAAGAAATGCCAATGTTTGTTGTTGGTGTTAACGAAAACACATATTCAAGTGATATGAAAATTGTTTCAAATGCAAGTTGCACAACAAACTGCTTAGCTCCACTTGCAAAAGTTATAAACGACGAATTTGGAATTGAAGAAGGGCTAATGACAACTGTTCATTCTACAACAGCAACACAACTAACCGTTGATGGTTCAACAAAAAAAGATTGGCGTGGCGGAAGGGCTGCCTCTTACAACATAATTCCTTCATCAACTGGTGCTGCAAAAGCGGTTGGTGTTATAATTCCTGAGCTTGCTGGCAAACTTACTGGAATGAGCATGCGTGTTCCAACATTAGATGTTTCTGTTGTTGATTTAACTTGCAAACTTAAAAAAGAAACAACATACGATAAAATTTGTAAAGCAATCAAAAAAGCATCGTTGGGAGATTTAAACGGAATTTTAGGTTATACTGACCAAATGGTTGTTTCGTCTGATTTTATTGGTGATAGTAGAACTTGCATATTTGACGAAAAGGCAGGCATAATGCTTAGTCCAAAATTTGTTAAACTGGTTGCTTGGTACGATAATGAGTGGGGGTATTCTTGCAAAGTTGTTGACCTTATTTGTCACATGGCAAAAGTTGATTCAAAAAAAAGATAACCTTATTTTAAAAACTTATAAACCTCATTTTTTGATTAGTTAAAATGAGGTTTTTTATTGTTTTGTTAACAATTTTTTACTTTTTTTCATAAATATAAATAATTGCTTGACAGTTGAATGGTTGTTCAACTATAATACTATCAAGAACTCAAAAAAAACACAATTTTGCTTTTTTCAAAATTGTTAAAATTGCTGCTGCAATTTTGTTTGATAAATCAATCTGCTTTTTTGATTTGCACAGCAAGCAGATTTAAACAGGGGGGATAATGGGAAAATCAGAACTAGAATGCGATTGTGATATAATTCATAATGAGTTGGTTGTTATGGCAAAAAAATCTCTAATAAAAGATGAATTGTTGTTAGATATTTCAGATTTTTATAAAGCATTGTCTGACTCAACACGGATAAAAATTGTTAATTTGTTAAAGGATAACGAATTGTGTGTTTGTGACATCTCTTCAATTTTAAATTTAACAAAGTCAACTGTTTCTCATCAGTTAAAAAACTTGCGGGAGTTAAATTTAATAAAAAACAAAAAAGTTGGCAAAGAAGTGTGGTATTCTTTGGCAGACGAGCATGTTAAAAAAGTGTTTGAAATAAGTTTAGAGCATATTATGGAGAAATATTATGATAAAAAAGTATAAAATTGTTGGGTTAGATTGTCCAAATTGTGCAAAAACCTTAGAGTTAGAAATTTCTAAACAGTCTGCAATAATAAATGCAGAAATAGATTTTGTTAAAGAAAGTTTAACAATTGAAAGCAATAATCAACAACTTGCTTTTAAACAAGCAATTTGTGTTGCAAACAATATTGAACCAGATGCAAAAATTTTTGATTCGGAAACTGAAACAAAGCCAGTAAACAAGTCAACACTTGTTCAAACTTTGATTTTGTTTTCGGGGCTTGCTCTTTCTGTAATCACTTTAACTGTTCCAATGCAAAGATATTTGTTTTGGATTTTATATGTTTTAAGTGCAATAGTTGTTGGTTACAAAACCTACATAAAAGCAATAAAACTTATTTTTAAAGGAGTTGTAAATGAAAACCTTTTAATTTTGTTGTCAACAATTGGAGCAACTTTTGTTGGTGAATATTTAGAAGGATTAATGGTTATTGGTTTATATTCAATTGGGAAATTGCTAGAGTCAATTGCTTTAAACAAGTCAAAGAAATCAATTGAAAACTTGCTTAGTTTAAAACCAGAAAGTGTAACAATTTTGGTCGATGGCAAGCAAGAAATTGTTTCACCAAACGATGTCAAAATTGGTGATATAATTTTTGTTAAACCAGGTGAAAGAATTCCTCTTGATTCTGTTGTTGTTGAAGGAAAATCTTCCCTAAACATGCAAAACCTTACCGGTGAAAGTTTGCCTGTTTTTGTTAAGGAAACAGACAGTGTTTTATCTGGTGCAATTGTTATTGATGGAACATTAACTCTTAAAGTTAAAAATGTTTATTCAGATAGTGCAATTGCAAAAATATTAAACTTAATTGAAAATGCACAAGACAAAAAATCTAAAACAGAAACAATAATTTCAAAAATTGCTAGGTGGGACACATATGCAGTTATGGCTTTGGCTGTTGTTGTTTTTGGAATTGTTTTTCTTGCAACAAAAAGCATAAACACTGCGGTTTATAGGGGATTGATTTTTTTGGTTGTTTCTTGCCCATGTGCTTTTGCAATTTCTGTTCCTCTATCATATTTTTCTGGCTTGGGTAATGCATCAAACAATGGTATTTTGATTAAAGGCTCAAACTATCTAGATGCATTATCAAAAATTGATGTTGTTGCTTTTGACAAAACTGGAACATTAACAAACGGAAAATTTGTAATTGACAAGGTTGATGTGTTATGTGACCGCTATTCAGAAGATGATGTTATTTTTCTTGCAAGCATTGGTGAGCAATATTCAAATCATCCACTTGCAAAAGCAATAGTAAACAAAAACAAAAAACAATTAAACACTGCAAAAAACTTTAAAGAAATTGCCGGTGAAGGCGTTTATTATTCATATAACAAAAATAAATATTTTGTTGGTAAAAAAGATGATAGTTTAAATTCGACTGTTGTAGAAATTTTCGAAAATAAAGAAAAAATTGCAAACATATATTTATGTGACGAAATTAAACAAACGTCTAAAGAAGCAATAAAAAACTTAAATCAAGCAGGAATAAAAACTGTTTTGCTTTCTGGCGACAAACAGGAAACCGTTACAAATTTGGCAAAAAATTTAAAAATTGATACTTTTGTTTTCAACATGCTGCCAGAAGACAAATATTTGTATATAGAAAAATTAAAAAACGATAATAATTTTGTTGCATATGTTGGTGATGGAATAAATGATGCTCCTTCGCTAACTCGTGCTGATATTGGAATTAGTATGGGTATAAATGGAAGCGAAGCTAGTATTAATGCATCGGACATTGTTTTGGTGGATGATAACCCAAACAATGTTTATAAGGCAATTCAAATTTCAAAACAAACACGAAAAATTGTCTTTGAAAACATTATAATGTCGGCGGTTATAAAAGTTGTGTTTTTAACACTAGGAGCAGTTGGAATCACTGGAATGTTAAGTGCTGTTGTTGCAGATGTTGGTGTTACATTGGTTGCAATTGTTAACAGTTTGCGAGCTTTGAAATTAAAAAATAAAAAATCATGTTCAAAAAAATAGTTGACAAATGTTTTTTGTAGAATTAGAATAATTATAGATTTTATAAAAATAGTCAAAGACAAGTAGTTTCTAATTAATTCGCACAGAGAAGAGTCGGTCGGTGTAAGACTTAAGATAGGTTAGTTACAAAACCACTTTGATAATGATTTTTTGTAATTTTAAAGAGTGGGAATGTTATTCCAACAAAGGTGGAACCGCGGTTTTAATAATCGTCCTTTGCAAATTGTTTTGCAAAGGACTTTTTTTGTAAAACTACATTGCAACAAACAAAATTAATAGGTAGGTGAAGATATGGAAGATTTAGAAAAGCAAGAAAAAATTCAAATGTGCAGACATTCTTTGTCGCACGTTTTGGCAAAAGCAGTAAAAAATGTTTTTGGGGAAGAAAATGTAAAAATTGCAATTGGACCTGCAATAGAAAATGGTTTTTATTATGACTTTGACATGCAAAGCATAACTCCAGAAAAATTTTCAGATATAGAAAAAGAAATGAAATCAATAATAAACAAAAACGAAGAATTTAAACGTGTTGAAATTTCTAGAGCAGAAGCACTTGAAATGTTTAAAAATGAGCCATATAAAGTTGAATTAATCAACGATTTGCCAGAAGGTGAAACAATTTCTTGTTACTATTTAGGTGATGATTATGTTGATCTTTGTCGTGGCCCTCATGTTGAAAACACATCCAAGTTGCAAAATTATGCATATAAAATAAATCGTGTTAGCGGTGCATATTGGCGAGGCAACGAAAAAAATAAAATGCTTCAAAGAATATATGTTTATGCATTTCCAGACAAAAAACAATTAAACGAATACGTAAACATGATAGAAGAAGCAAAAAAACGTGATCATAGAAAACTTGGCAAAGAATTAGATTTGTTCTTTTTTGATGAAACTGCTCCAGGCATGGCGTATTGGCTGCCAAAAGGTTTTACATTAATGAACACTTTAATAGATTTTTGGCGTAAAGAGCATAAACAAAGAAACTATTTAGAGTTTTCTGCTCCACAACTAAACAGTAGTGTATTGTGGAAAACATCAGGGCATTGGGACCATTACAAAGAAGACATGTTTGTTTTAACCGATGCAGATGGCAACGAACAAGCATTAAAACCTATGAATTGTCCAAATTCAATAAGAATTTACCAGAGTAAAATGAGAAGCTATAAAGACTTGCCACTTAGATTAAATGATATTGATGTAATTCATAGAAACGAAAAATCTGGGCAGCTAAATGGGTTGTTTAGAGTTAGAATGTTTAGGCAAGATGATTCACACAACTTTATAAGAAAAGACCAAATTGGTTCGGAAATAAAAAGCATTGTTGCTTTAATTAGCAAACTATATGGCGTTTTTGGTTTGCCATATCAACTCACTCTTTCAACTCGTCCTGCAGATTATATGGGTGAAATTGAAACTTGGAACATGGCAGAAACAGAATTAAAATCAGTTTTAAATGACTTGTGTGGTGAAAACAATTATCGAATTAATGAAGGTGATGGAGCGTTTTATGGTCCAAAAATAGACATAAAAATGAAGGATTGCCTTGGAAGAGAATGGCAAATGGGAACAATTCAGTTAGATTTTCAATTGCCAGAACGTTTTGATTTAACTTATGTTGATGCCGATGGTGAGAAAAAACGTCCAATAATGGTTCATCGTGCAATTTTTGGTTCTTTTGAAAGATTTATTGGAATTTTAACAGAACATTATGCTGGAATTTTCCCCGTTTGGTTGTCTCCAGTTCAAGTTAGGGTTATGAATATTTCAGAAAATAGTGAAGACTATGCAAAAGATATTTTTGCAAAACTAAACAATGCCAACATAAAATGCGAATTGGATGTTAGAAACGAAAAAATTGGTTACAAAATTCGAGAAAGTATTTCTCAAAAAATCCCATACATGATTATTGTTGGTGACGGTGAAAAAGAAAAAGGAACAATTTCAATTCGTGGTAGAGGAAACGAAAATGTGTCGGATTTAAAACTGGAAGATTTTATTGCAAGAATTAAATCAGAAATTGAATCGTTTAAATAAAAATAATTAAAAATGTGACTGTGGTTTATAAAAAATTAGACAAATTTTTGTTTGTCTAATTTTTTTAGGCATGCAAGAACAAAACGAATAAAATGAACTTTTTCTTTATATTTACATAATAAATTAATATAAAATGTAAAATTATAAATAATATCGAAGAGATAAAAATTTTTTACAAAAAACTACAAAAAAAATTATAAAACATCAAAAATAAACTTTTTTTTCAAAAACACATGACATTTTAAAGTATATGTGATATACTCAAAAATGATGTTGTCTATCAGCGCCAAAGCAATTGTCAGTTGGTAACACATGTTCATTTAATCATTAAAGCAAAGTTGATGCCATTTGGCCGTTTTTTTGTTTAGAAACAATTCTGTTTTAATGCTTAAAATTATTTAAATTAGGTGAGTAATGAAAAAAAGTTCTTTAGTATATGTTTTTATAATTGCAATTTGGCTTGCTGTTGGCTCTTTTTTTGCATATCAAATAACACAAGCAACAATATCATTTTGTTCAAACACATCAGTTTTTTTGTGGAAAAAAATAGTTGCAACAACATTGCTTTGGGCTAGTTTTGCCGTTTTTATGTATTTTTGGCTTAATGCAATAAAAGATTTATTATTTTCAATTTTTTATGTTATTCTTCATAAAAAAATTGCCAAAAAGTATAAAACAATAGATAAAGAATGTGAAGACAGGTCAAAAAAAGTTCTTCTTTTATATTGCACATGCAACGACTTTAATGCTCAAGCACTTTTAGAAAGTTCAAAACAAAATTATGAAAATTTTCAGGTTGTTATTTTAGATGATAGCAGCAAACCTGAATATATTTCTCAAATTGACAACTTTGCTCAAGAGCATAATTTTGAAATTGTTAGAAGAGAAAATCACAAAGGGTTTAAAGCCGGAAACCTTAATAATTATTTGCAAGGGAAAACCGATTATGACTATTTTGTTGTTTTAGATAGCGACGAAGTTATTCCTAGCAATTTTATCAGCAAAACTCTTTCTTATTTTGAAAGTGATTACAATATCGGGGCTGTTCAAACAGCACATATTGCTAAGGGGGGGGGAAATGTCTTCCAGCATTTGCTAGGAATGAGTGTTAAGTCAAATGGTAAAATTTGCCAAATAATGAAAAATTTTTATGGCTCAAGTGCTTTGTTTGGTCATGGTATGATGTTAAGCAAAGATTGCTATGAAAAAGTTGAGGGCTTTCCAGAAGTTGTTGCAGAAGATATTTCAATTTCTGTAAAAATTAGGAATGCTGGCTTAAAAATTGTTTTCGCTCAAAACATTGTTTGTTTAGAAGAATTTCCAACAAACTATTTAGCATTAAAAAAACGTCAATGTAAATGGACGCAAGGCAATGTTGAATACATGAAAAACTATAACAAGGAAATATCAAAAAGCAAAATGCATTGGTATGAAAAATTAGATTTAAAACTATCTCACTATAGTTTGCCAATTATTCCAGTAATAAGTATAATTCTTGTTATAAATTCAATTTGTTTAGGCTTTATGAATTGTTACGCAAATGTGTATGGAAGTTGGTTCTTTGTGTTGTTAACTGTGTTTTTGCTGTCACCGTTAATTCCTGATGTTTTTACTTATTCAGGGACAAAAAATTTTTGGCTGATTATTCCTTACTTTGTTTTTAACATGATAACATATGCATCAATGGCACCAATGATGATAAAAACTGTTGTTTTGGGTGTTTTTGGTAAAAAGGCAAAATTTATAATAACTCCTAAAGAAGAAAAACATATAACATTTGCAGAGACTTTTAAAGCATCGTGGTGTTCTGTTTTGTTTGGCCTTATAATTGCAGTGGCCACATACTTTGCTTACAATAATTTTATTCCAACAATAATGCTTACTTTTTGTTGTGTTTTTTGTCCATTTGTTATTCTATCTGCAAACATTCAAACAAACAAAAAACCAAAAATTAATTCTGTAATCAAAGATAATTTAGAATGTGATAGAAGCTCTAAAAACAACAAATCTTTATCATCTGACTTAGAAATTAACTAATTATGAATTGGTATATATTTGTTTAATATTTATATTGAAATAAAAGAATTGTCAGTTTTATAAATATTATAAGTGCAAAAAAATTGCAACACCTTGTTGCAATTTTTTTGTATGTTTAATGATAATTTTTTTATATAATTTGATACTGCTGAATGTTTTTTTACAAAGCTTGTAAAAATATTCAATTCAAAATAGTCATTATAAAATCCGAACTCACATTTTCTGCGATTCGGATTAAACTCGATTGGTGCCGAAGGGGGACTCGCTCCGCATTCTACCGAATGCTATCATGCCTGGTTTATCCACCGGATAAACCATTCTCGTCCCAGTAAAATAAAAAAACTCAAGTGCTTACCACATTGCAATGTTGGTTCGACTGAGTTGTGGTGGTGCCGAAGGGGGGACTCGAACCCCCATGTACTTGCGTACGGCGGATTTTGAGTCCGCTCCGTCTACCATTCCAGCACTTCGGCATATAACACCATTAATGTAACACACATTTTAACAAAAATCAAGTAAATTTATAAAAAACATTTGCAAATGATAAATTTTTTTCAAACAACAAGGCTTTTGTGTTTTATTGGTTCAATTTAGAATAATTTTTTTTGTTATACCAAAAATATAATCATGAGAACAAGCACAAAAGTGTTAATGATTTTTTTTATAATAACTCTTGTTGGTGTTATTTTAACTTCAACATTTATTTTTTCTGCCATAACAATCAATGCGGGCAGGCTATATTTCAACTTTAATATTGTTTCATACATTGCTCTTGGATTATTTTTGCTAAACATTACTTTTGCTGCTATTCTTTATGTTAGGTTTTTAAACAGTCAAAAGTTGACATTTAAGTTATTTTTTAGTGTTGTTCCAATCACTTTGGTTTTTGCAATTTCAACATTTTTTTTAGCAACAATAAACTCCTACAACAACTCAACAGTTGTTGCTGTAAAACAAGTTTTGCAAATTAGTAACAACAACATTAACAACTATCTCTGGATTCTTTTGCTGGTTTGCATATATCTATTGGTTGTGTTTTTAATTTTTAAAGTTATAACAAATCCATTAAAGAAGATTGAAGTTGCAATAGAAAGGTTGTCAGATGGTAATGTTAGCGATAGAATTAGTTTGGGTGGTGGAAAACAGTTCTTAAAAATTGAATATGATTTAAACAAAATAAACGACAACTACAAGAGAAAAGAAACAATAATAAAACAAACAAACCTAGAATATGAAAAATATATTCCAAAACAGTTTATTAAATTTTTGGGCAAAAACTCAATTTTGGAGTTGGAAGTTGGTTCTCAAGTTCAAAAAGAAGTTACAACAATGTTTTGTGATATAAGAAATTCAACTCAAGTTAGCACATCTCTTTCTTTAGAAGAAAACTTTAACTATATCAACTCATACCTAAATGTTGTTTCACCAATAATTAGAAAATACAACGGTTATATTGATAAATATTTAGGTGATGGAATTATGGCAATTTTTACACGTAGTCGTCAAGCCTACGATTGTGCTCTTGCAATCATAAAAGCAATTCAAGAAAAAAATATAGCAGATGTTTCAATGCCAAAACTAGATGTTGGAGTTTCTCTTAACACTGGAGATGTTGTTTTTGGTGTTGTTGGTGACGAAACAAGAAAATCAATAACTGTTATATCAGATTCGGTAAATTTTACTGCAAAAATTGGAGAAGTTAATAAGGTTTTTGGAAGCTTGGTAACTTTTTCAAAAACGACATTAAACAGTCTTTCGTCAAATATAAACATAAATTATAGGTATATTGGAAATTTGATGTTTGACAACAAAGAATATATTTCGGTTTTTGAATCGCTTGATGTGTACCCTAGAACAAAACGAGAAAAGTTGATTGCAAACAAACTTGAGTTTGAACAAGGGGTTAGGGCATATGTAAATGGAAAGTTTGCACAGGCAAAAGACATATTTCAAAAAGTATATAAAAAGGAAAAAGATGACAAGGTCTGCTTTGTGTTTTATAACAAATCAAGTGAAAAATATTCTTAAAATCGTAACAAATATAAAAAAATTAAATAATATATTCATATGTATAATACTAAAACTATTTACAAAAATAATATATTATTTAATTTGCTGTTTTGCAAATCTAAAATCAATAATGTTTGTGCCATGGTCAAGGCAAATGCTTATGGACATGGAACAAAGCAAATTGTTATGTTGTTAAAAGACCATGTTAAATGGTTTGGTGTTGCAAACTATAAAGAGGCAATATTAGTAAAAAAATATGCTCCTAAAAACAAAATAATTATTGTTGGAAAAACAAAAGAATTCAGTAAAGCAATTAAAAATAACATTTCGTTTGCTATTGACTCCTTTTCTGAAGTTGTTGAAATTTCAAGTATATGTGAAAAGTTAAACAAAAAAGCATATGTTCATGTTGCTGTAAACACTGGAATGAACAGAATTGGAATTAAGGATTTTGCAGAATTTAAAAAAATTATAAATTATTGTAAAACAAACAAATTGATTCAATTAGAAGGCATTTTTACTCATTTTTTTGATTCCGACTTGAAAAAAAATCATTTTAAACAACAACTTGATTTGTTTAAAAAGTATATATTGTTAACTCATTCAAAAAAACTTTTAATACACATTGGTGGTAGTTTTGTTTTAAATTATAAATTGCCTAGTTGGATAACCATGGTCAGAGTTGGATTTTTTTTGTACGGATATGGAAATAAGAATTTAAAACCTATAATGTCAATAACGTCAAAGATTGTTAAAATAACCAATTGCAACAAAAACGAATTTGTTGGATATGGAAAAAATCAACTTTTAAACAATACGCTTGTGGCTACAATTCCAATGGGTTATGCCGATGGTTTGTCAAGAAGGTTATCAAACAAATATGAGTTTTTGATTAATGGTAAAAAAGCAAAAATTATTGGAAACATTTGCATGGATATGTGTATGGTTGATGTTGGAAGCATCAAATGCAAAGTTGGAGATAAGGTTTTGGTTTGTTATGATGTGCAAAAAATTGCAAATATTGTTAAAACTTCACCATATGAAACTTTAACAAATTTTCAGTCTTTTAGGGGAAAATGTTTGATTGTTTAAACATATTGTTTTATAATGAATAATATGAGAATAATATCAGGAAAATATAAAGGAAAACCACTAAATTCACCTTCGGGCAAAAATATTCGTCCAACGGCAGACAAGGTTAAACAAGCACTATTTACAAAATTGCAGTTTTTTGTTGAAAACACAACAGTTCTTGATTTGTTTTGTGGTTCGGGTTCTTTGGGAATTGAAGCAATTTCACATGGTGCAAAAAAGGTGGTTTTTGTAGATAAGGCAAAAAGCAGCATTTGCCTTACAAGAGAAAATCTTTCAGGTTTACAATGCAATGTTGAAGTGTTTAACATGTCGTTTGACAAGTTTTTAAACAAAACAAAAGATAAATTTGATTTAATCTTGGTTGACCCACCATATGCAAGTGGTGTGTATGAGAATGTTTTAAAGCTTATAGAAACAAACGGGCTACTTAACAATGACGGTTACATTGTTTGTGAACATCCTTATGGAATGGATATAAAAACCAATTTCATTGTTGTAGATAAAAAAAGATATGGCACTGTTGAATTAACATATTTTCAACAAAAATAAAAATTTTTCAATTTAGGTATTGAAATTTTTAAAATGATGTGCTAGAATAGTGCTGTAAAGTCAATAAAAGACAAAAATTTAAGGAGAAACGTATGATATTAGAAGTTTTAAAATACATATTGATTGTTTTAGGCATAGTAGTAATTGGTGCTTTTATTATTTATGCTTTAGCAAGTTTAATGCTTGCAATTGTAGATCCTCATGCAAAGGATTCTTCAAAAAATGCAGATAATGCAAATCAACCAACACAAATAAATCAACAAATTTATTATCAACAACCAATGCTTTTAAATCAACCAACAGAACAACCAGCACCAACCCCTGTTGAAGAAGAAAAAATTGAGCAATCTGACGTTAAAGATGTTGATTTAGCTAAAGCTAGAGAAGAAGAACTTGCATTGCTTCAAGCAAACAATGTTGAAGAAATCAAAAATGAAGACGAAATCTTTATTAAAGAAAAACAAAAAAACATTGAAGAAAGAATTGCATCAAAAACTCAAGAAGAACCAACTGAAGACGAAATCAATTTAGATGACATTTTTGTTGATTCAGACAACGAAACACAAGAAGAAGAACAAGAAAAAGTTGAAGAAACAGAAGGTCAAGATCCTGATGATGAAGATATTGAAGCGTTAATTAATAAAATTCTTGCAGAAGCTGAAGAAGACGAAGAAGAAGTTGTTGAAGAACAAACAGAAGATTCAGCTGAAGAACAACCTGAAGTAGAAGAACAAACAGAATCTGTTGAAGATGTTAAAGAAGAAGTTGTAGAATCTGAAGAAGTTGCTCAAGAACAAAAAGATAGCGAACAAGATGAACGTATTAAAGCTCTAGAAGAAGAGTTGGCACGTCAAAAAGAAGAATATGAATTAAAACTTAAAGACGTTGAAAATGCCAGAGAAAAAGAATCAAACGAAAAAATTGAAGAATTAGAAAGAAAATTGGCAGAAGCTGAAAAACAAATTCAAGAAACAGACACTAAAATGCCAGGAGCAACTCTTTCTCTTGAAGAATATGAAGCTAGGCTTGAAGTTTTAAAAGAAAGATTAGCAGTAAACGAAAAAGAATTTAGAGCAGTTAAAAAAGAATACTTGCCACTTGCAAAAATTAAAAAATCTTACGAAAAAGACAAAGTTAAACTTCGCAGAAAAGAAGCACTTGTTGCAAAACAAAAAGTTGTTCTTTATGGTGTAAACAACTATGTTGACCTTGACGAAGAAAAAGCAAAAAAACTTTCAGAAGATTTGGATTTGTTAGATGGATTAAGATTATCTGTTCAACATTGTGAAGAAGTTTTAAAACAAAACGAAGACCGTTTCCCAATTTTAGAAAATTCTTACAATATTTTGCTTTCAACCAACGAAAACTTAAAAGCAGACATTGCAGAATGTGTTGCAAAAATTGAAGAATTAAAATCTGAACAAGAATAATTTTTACACAAGACTTTTGATTAGAAATTTCTAATTAGAAGTCTTTTTTTTTGTAGGTATTTTTTTATTGTAAAAATATTAATTATTTCAGCATTAAATTGTTTTAAAAAAAGAATTTTATGTGATAAAATTAATGCAAGGAGAAAAGCCCTATGAAAAGATATATCATTGGAGTGGACGAAGGAACAACAAGTTGCAGAAGTGTTCTTTACGATTTAAAACAACACAAAATTGTTGATGTTTCTAGCAGAACTTTTGAGTCAATTTTTCCTCATGCTGGCTGGGTGGAGCAAAATGCAGAAAATATTTATAAACTTCAGTTGGAAACAATAAACGACTTAGTTCAAAAAGTTGGGCAAGAAAATGTCTTGTGCATGGGAATTGCAAATCAAAGAGAAACTGTTGTTGCCTGGAACAAACAAACTAAAAAACCAATTTATAATGCAGTTGTTTGGCAATGTCACAGAACGGCAGAAAATATAAACAGTTTGCCAAAAAAAATTAAAGAAAAAATAAAACAAAAAACTGGACTTATTCCAGATGCTTATTTTAGTGCTAGCAAAATCAAATGGATTTTGGAAAATGTTCCATCAGCAAAAAAATTGTTAAAACAAAACAATTTGTGCGTTGGAACAATCGATTCTTATCTTTCGTTTATGTTAACCGGAAAGTTTGTTACTGATGTAACAAATGCAAGCAGAACAATGTTGTTTAACATTGAAACGTTAAACTATGATAAACAACTTTTAAAATATTTTAATATTCCAATAAACATCTTGCCAAAAGTTATATCTAACAGCGAAATTATTGGCAGTGTTTTAAATTATAATTTTCCACTTGCATGTTTGGTAGGCGACCAACAAGCATCTTTATTTGGGCAGGGATGTTTTGATGAAGGCAAAACAAAAGTTACTTTTGGAACGGGTGGTTTTTTGCTTTTAAACATTGGTAATCAACCAAAAAAGATAGATAAAATTTTAACAACAGTTGCTTACAAAATTAACAACAAAGTTTGTTATGCTCTAGAAGGCAGCATTTATAGTGCTAGTTCAACTGTTAATTTCATGCAAAACAACTTGGGCTTTTTTGATGACCCCGCAGAAACAGAACAAATGGCAAAAAGTGTTAAAAACACAAATGGTGTATATTTTGTTCCTGCTTTCACGGGGCTTGGGAGTCCATATTGGAATGCAAATTGCAAGGCATTAATAACAGGCATAAATTTTGAAACAAAAAAAGAACATATTGTTCGAGCAGGCTTAGAAAGCATGGCATACAACACAAAAGCAATTCTTGACCAAATGTCTGAGTGTGGTGTTAAAATTACAAAAATTAAGGTGGATGGTGGATGTAGCAAAAACAACTTTTTGTTGCAATTTCTTGCCGATGTTAATAATGTTAAAGTTTACAAAAACAATCAATCAGAAGCGACGGTTTTAGGGGCAATATATCTTGCTGGTTTGGCTTTAAATGCTTTTAGCATAAAAGATATAAACAAAAATATATCACATGAAAAAGTTTTTTCTTCAAAAATAAAAGAAGAAGAAAGAAATAATCTTTATTTAGGTTGGGCAAATTCCGTAAAAATGGCAACAATTAAATAGGTGGTTTATGAAAAAAATTGTGTTAAAAATTATATTGTTTTTTGTTTATAAAGCAGTTAAAGTTTTAAATGGCAGAGATTCTGTCATAACCAAAGAAATTAAAAATTTGCCAAATAACTACACAATAAAAATTTCAACAACTTTATCTGGCTTGGCAAACATTTGTTTTCAAGTGCAAAATGAAAAAATTAAACGTGTAAAAAATAGCAAAAACCCAGATCTGCACATTATGTTTAAAAACAACAATTTGGCATATCAAACTTTAACCGGAAAGGTTAGCATGTCACAAGCATATGCTCAGCATTTTTTTGTTTTGTTTGGTAACATCAACATTGCAATGAGTATAACAAGAATTTTTGAAAGGGTTGAAGGTTATTTGTTGCCAAAATCAAATGTTAAACTAAACAAAGAGATTTCAACTTTTAAAACATATTTACTTTGTATTTTTTAAGGAGAATTTATATGAATTATTTTGAATTTTATAATCCTGTAAAAATCTGTGCGGGAAATGATGCAATTTGTCACTTAGAATTTGAATTGTCTTGTTTAAAAATAAAAAAACCACTGATTTTAACAGGTTCAACTCTTGTTAAAACGGGAGTTATAAACAAAATTATTAAAACTGCAAAAATAAAAGACTATATTCTTGTTTCAGATATTCCTGCCGATAGTGGAGTTAAACTTGTTAACAACATTTTAAATACTTTAATTGAAAACAAGTGTGATGGAATAATTGCAATTGGTGGCGGAAGCGTTATTGACACTTCAAAGGGCGTAAAAATGTCATTTTGTAGAACAGATAATTTAAAAGAAATAATGGGCTTGGAAAGCATTTCTAAAAATGTGGATTTGCCGCTTATTGTTTTGCCAACAACTGCAGGAACTGGCAGCGAAGTAACCAATGTTGCTGTAATACGTGATGAACAAAGTGACTTAAAAATGGAATTTATAACTCCTTTTTTAATGCCAAATGTTGCAATTTTGGATCCAAGTTTAACAACAACTTTGCCAGCTAAAACTACTGCCAGCACGGGGATGGATGCTTTAACTCATGCAATTGAAGGTTATAGTTGTTTACAAAAAAATCCAATGTCAGATGCATATGCTATAACGGCAATAAAATTAATTTTTGAAAATTTAGAAATTGCATGCAAAGAGCCAAACAATTTAACAGCAAGAACAAACATGTTAATTGCTTCAACTTTGGCTGGATTGTGTTTTGGCAACAGTATGGTTGGTGGGGTTCATGCAATTGGTCATGCACTGGGCAGCGTTTGTCACATAAGCCATGGAGATGCAATGACAATTTTGTTGCCTCACGTTATGGAGTTTAACAAAGATGTTTTATGCAAAGAATATTCCGATTTGGCTTCAATCATTTTTGCAAGCCAGTGTGCTCAAATGTCCATGTCTGATAAGTGTGATTATTTAATTAAAAAAATATATGATTTAAGAAACAACTTAAATTTGATATTAGGTGTTCCAATTTCTTTGACACAAACAAACAAATATGATAAATTAAATGAGAAAATAGTTGCAAAAAGTGCGTTGAACGATGGTGCAATAATTTTAAATCCAAAAACAATGGACTTGAACAATGTTATTTCAATATTAAATGAATCATTTTAGGAGATAATTATGGTTAAATATTTTTTATTATCATTTGCAATAATTTTGTCAGCCTTGTTTGTTTTTGTTAGAGTAAAAAAGGGCGGAGTTACGGCTTTATTGCTTAAAACTTGTGCAAGTTTGTTTTTTGTTGTTTTAGCACTTTATGGTTGCTATGTTAAAGGAATGAATGGAATTACTTTGTTTGTTGTTCTTGGTCTTGTTTTTGGCATGATTGGTGACATTGTTCTAGATTTAAAGGTTATATATTCTCAACATGAAAACACATATTTAAATGCGGGCATTGCAACTTTTTCGTTAGGGCATGTGATGTATTTATTTGCAACAATATTTTATGCCAACAGCATGTTTGTTTCAAACAACACAGCTTTGTTTTTAAGTTTAATTGGTTTGGGTTTTGCCGGAATTGTTACAACTTTTATTGGATTTTATGGTGAATCGTTGCTTAAACTTAATTTTGGTATAAACAAAATACAAGTTGTTGTTTATACATTTGTTTTATCTTTTATGTCAGCTTTTTCTGTTGCAGTTGCGTTATATAAACCAATATTTTTAGTTTTTGCATTGGGAATTGTCTTAATTTTTGTCAGTGATTTGGTTTTGTCTTTGCAATATTTTGGGAATAAGCAAAATAATAAAATTTTGACAATTATCAATCATGCAATATATTATATTGCACAAATTGCAATTTCTTTTTCAATTTTTCTAATTTAAGGTTGTAATATGAAGAAAATAACATTATACACTGATGGAGCATGTTCTGGAAATCCTGGCGTTGGTGGTTGGGGTTGCATTTTAGAATATAACGGAAATATTAAAGAACTGTCTGGGGTTAACCAATGCACAACAAACAATCAAATGGAAATAACCGCGGTTATAGAAGGTTTAAAAGCACTTAAGGAACCTTGCTGTGTTGATATTTTTAGTGATTCTGCCTATGTTGTTAACGCATTTTTAGAAGGCTGGGTTACAAATTGGATAAACAATTGTTGGCGAACTGCAAACAACAAACCTGTTAAAAACTCTGACTTATGGAACGAACTAATTTCTTTGTGCAACAAACATAATGTTTCTTGGCATAAAGTTAAAGGGCATTCTGACAACGAGAAAAACAACCGATGTGATTTTTTAGCAACCAATGAAATATCTAAGTTTAAAAATAATCAAAACTTAAATTAAAACAAATAGCAAATTATTGCTGTTTGTTTTTTTGACCAACCATTCATTTTATTGACATTTTTATGCGTATATGTTAAAAATAATCTATAATAGTGTATATTTCGCATAAAATATAATTAAGTTAAGGGGTTTTTATGTTAGAAGTTATAAATTTTTCTAAAAAATATAAAGGAGCACAAAGATATTCTACGCAAGACATAACTTTTAAGGTTGACAATGGAGAAGTTTTAGGTCTTGTTGGTGGAAATGGTGCAGGTAAATCTACAACAATAAAAAGTATTGTTGGGATTTTGCCTTTTTCAGAAGGGCAAATTCTTGTTAACGGTTTTGATATTTTAAAAGAGCCAGCAAAAGCAAAACAAACAATTGGCTATGTGCCAGACGACCATTCTGTTTATGATAAATTAACTGGCAGGGAATACGTTAGTTTTATGGGCAGTTTGTATGGAGTAAAAAAAGAATTAAAAATAAAACGAATTGAATATTATTCTGAATTGTTTAACATTCAAAATGCACTAGATGACCAAATTTCTAGTTATTCTCATGGTATGAAACAAAAAATTTGTCTTATTGGTTCATTAATTCATGAACCAAAACTTTGGGTGTTAGATGAACCAATGATGGGGCTTGACCCAACAACAACAAATGAAGTTAAAAAATGTATAAGGGATTATGCTAAAAAAGGCAACACGGTTTTGTTTTCTTCACACAATCTTGATATTGTTGAAGAAGTGTGCGATGTTGTTGGAATAATCAACAAAGGTTCACTTGTTAAATTGGTTAACTTAAAAGAGTCAAAGGAAGACTCTAAATTTGACCTAGAAAAGTTGTTTTTAAGAATAACTGAGGAGTCTAAATAATGAAAATTTTAACATATTTGGGCTTGCACTTTAAACTTCAACTAAAAAAAGATAAAAGTGTGGACAATAAAAGCAGAATAATTTCTTTTGCTACAACTCTTTTAACATTTGTTGTGGTAGTGTTTTTATGTAAATTTTTGTTTGATATAATGCACTCCCAACTTGGAAACATAGTTTCAAGCCAGCAATTATCAAATTTGTTAATAACCATAATAGAACTAATTCTTGTTTTTGTTGCGATTTCACTTGAAATAAAATTTTTGTTAAAACCCGCAGACCTTAACATTACAGCACGTTTTCCAATGTCTTCGGTTTCTCTTTTTATAGCTCAAATTTTGGTTGTTTATGTGTATTTATTTTTGATTTCGCTTTTAAGTTTGTTGCCAATCATGACGTTGTTTGGTTGGTCGTGGGGGCTTTTGTCGGGCTCATATTTTGCAAAATTGTTACTGTTGTCACTTTTTTTACCATTGTTGCCATTTGCAATTGCTACAATTTTTGTTGTTCCAACAATATATATTCTTTCAATTTTAAAAAATCATAACATCACAAAACTTGTTATTTTTATTGTTTTTTTAATTGCTGCTTTTGTTTTATACAATTTTGTGCTTAATTTTCTCGCAGAATATTATATTCATAACAAAATTAATTCCAACACACAAAACATGGTTATTTCGTTTGTTTCCTCATTGAATTCCAAATGGAACATTTTTGTTAATTTAAGTAATATTTTTAATTTAAATAATGTGTTTGTTAGCATATTGATGGTTATTGGTTTAACTGCAGTTATATTGGCAATTGGCTTATTGCTTGCAAAACCAGTTTATTCAAAAGTTAGAAAAGATGAATTGGAAGGCAGAGTGGGCATTTTTTCTAAAAAGTCCCAAGAAACATCTGATAAAGCACATGTTGCAATTTTTAAAAAAGAGTTTAAAGAAATAATAAGAACGCAAACCTATGCATATTTCTATTTAGGCATTGCAATAATAACCCCTGTTATGGTTTTGTTAACAAACAAGCTTGTTCAAAAGGTTGGTCAAGCACAAATGGGTGGCAATATTGCATTTGGAATTTCAATTTTGGTGGTTTTAGCATTTATGGTAATGATTAATTCATTTTCAGCAAATGCAATCAGCCGTGAAGGAAAAGTTTTTTATATTACAAAAATAATTCCAACAGACTATAGAATTCAACTTTTATCAAAAGGTGTTTTAAATTTGTTTGTGTCACTTGGAGCATTGCTTATTAGTGTTATAATTTTAAGCAGTATGCAGTTTGTTACATTGCTAGATGCATTAATTCTCTTTTTTGTTAGCATATTGTTTGCCATTGGTGTTATTTTGAATGGCTTTAATTTGAATGTTAGGCATCCTTATGTCAAAACTTCTGCAACCTCAGAAAATCAAACAAATTCAACAATTTTAATTTTAATAGGTTTAGTTATTTGTGGTGTTGAAAGCATTGCAGCAATTGTTTTGTCATTTTTTATTCCAACTGTATATATTTACTTGATAATGTTGGCAGTATCACTAATTTATGCAGTTATAAATACATTAATTTTTGTGTTTACCACAAATAAAAAATATGCTAGAATAGAGTAAGGAGAATTGTCAGATGAAAAAAACTATGATTTTTGCCATTATATTAATGCCACTAATTGTTTTAGGGCTTATGTTTTTGGGTGGCTCTATTGTTTATAGGTCAAAATATTTGTATGTTGAAAATATCGAATGTGTTGATGACGAAATAATTTTAAACAAAGAAACAGATGAAGACATTTCTCAACAACTTAAAGTTAATGTTTATCCAATTTTGGCAAACAATAAAAACATCATATTTAGAAGCGAAGATGAAACTATTGCTGTTGTAGATAGTGAAGGAAACATAACAAGTCGTGGTTTTGGAACAACATATGTTTATGCAACCAGCGCAGAGAATTCAACCAAACAAGACATGTGTAAAGTTGTTGTTACAAGCGAAAGAGTTCATAATGTATGGGTAGAAAACCCAGCTTCTTTAATGTATGTTAATGACACATTGAGCCTAACCACAAAATATGAACCCCTAGAAGCAAAAAATGCAAACTTTACATATACTTCTTCAAATCCAAACGTTCTATATGTGTCTGTAGGTGGTGAGTTAAAAGCAATCGACAAAGGTTCGGCAACAATAACTGTATGTTGCGACCAAGACCCTTCAGTAAAACATTCTTTTGATGTTGTTGTTAAATATCGTGTTGATGATATATATATTGCCGCATCAGACCAAGGTTCTGTTGTTTCTGGTGTTTCAAATTTTGTTTTCCCAACAATATTTTTCACTCCAGTTCAGGCGAGTGAGCCTATAACATATACTTCATCTAACCCAACAATTGCAACTGTTGATAATTTAGGAAATATTCATTTCAACAAGCCAGGAACAGTTAAAATATCCGCAAAGGCAGACGATTTTGATAAAATAATCGAAAAAGAATATACGTCGACATGCGGGTTTGTTAATAGTGTTCAATTTATTGATAGTTCAGAAAGCACTTTTAACTATGAAGATTATTTAACCGAGTGCTTACCAATTGATTGGACTTTTGAACCAGCAGATGCAAACATAAGCAACATAAGTCTTGAAAGCAATAATTCTGCAGTTGTAAAAATTGAAAATGGAGAATTTAAGGTTGTTGGTGGAGGCTCAGCAACAATCAAACTTTTAGCAACAAAACCAGATGGAACACAAACATCTGTCACAAAACTTATAAAAATAAATAGAAAAGTTGAAAGCATTTCTTTGTCGTTACCTGATTTTAGTTACACAACAAATAAAAAGATTGATGTTGCATGTTCATTTTTGCCAGCAGATGCAAATGAATCAATTCAATATCAAGTTTCAGATTCAAATATTGCAACATTTGAAAACAACAAACTATCATTTACAACTGGAACAATAAACAACAAACATGGCAAAGTTACATTAAAAGCATACACAAACAATGAGGTGTTTAAATCAGTAACGATTGTTTATGTAGATGAGGGATTGCCAAAGGTTAACATTGACGAATTTGAAAATTTAACGTACAACATGCCAAAATTTGGAAATGCTGAATATTCATTTGCATTAATTTCAAACAAAGCAGACATTACAAACTTAGATTTTTGCATTGTGAATGGAGAAAGTAATATTTCTCAAAATGGTTGTATTTTTACTCTTAAAAACAATGGAACCGCAAAAATTGGCATAAAATATAATGGTCAAACTGAACCAAGTTCTTTCATTAATTTAACAATTAACCGACTTGTTGAAAAAATTGAAAACATAAATATTTCAGCCGAGTGGGAAGGTTTGAGTTCATTTGTTTATAACCAAAATGACAACATATATTCTTCTAGCAATAGGTTTGTTATTTCTTATTCTATCTTTCCAAATAATACAACAAAAACTTCTGCAAACATTGAAATTGTTGAACAGCAACCAAACAACATTGCTTCTGTGAGCAACAATGCAATAATATTTAGTAGCGCGGGAAAAGTTAAGGTTAAAATTTTTGCAGACGATGCAACTGAATTTGTTCAAATTGAAAGCACAAATCTTCACCCAGATAAAAACACAACAGTTGTTTCTAGTGTTTCTTTAAACAAAAATGAACAATTTAATTTGTGGGATAAAATATCAATTTCTCCTGCCAATGCAAATTTGAATAATATATCATTTACAAAAGAAGGTAGTGCAATTTCAATCGATTCAACTGGCAATGTTAAAGCACTTCATGGTGGAACAGCAAAAGTTTTTGTTAACGTAAAAACATCAACAAACGTTGTTGTTAACACTATTTTAATAAATATAACTGAATCTGCAGAAAGCATTACTGTTGTTGGTCAAAAATTTATTTATATTGATTCCAACTCAATTGATTTAAAAAACAAGTTTGCATTTTATCCAGCAACCGCAAACACAAACAACACAATAACTTTTGACACAAATAATCATGCAATTGCAACAATATCAAGTGTTGGGGTCGTCACGTTTGAAGCTGTAGGTTCTTGTGAAATAATTGCAAGAATTGACGGCATTGACGAAAAACGTATAACAGTTGTTTATACTGGTGACGCACTTGTTGTTCAAGACGAACAAAACTTTAAAGTTTTAACAGGAACAAAAATCATTATAAAACCAAACACAACAGTTTTATCAACTGCTTCATTCGATTGCTTGTTTGTTGCAAACAACAGCAATGCAACAATTGAAAATGGTGTTGTTTTAACAATAACCGGTGACACAGAAATTTCATTTAACGGAGAAAAATACATAATTGATTGTGTAGAAACAATAAATAGCATTTCTGTTTTTCCAACAAATTCAAACACGGTAGATTTTATATCTGAAAATTCTTATATTACAGGTTTAACTGAAATAAACCTTTCAACAAGTGTAACTGGTGTTGATTCTTCATATTTAAAAGCATTATCTTATTCTTCAAACACACAAAATGCTGCTGTTGATGCTAGCGGAAAAGTTTCTTTTGATTCTGCTTGCATGGCAAAAATAACTGTCACTGCTGAATATAAAGCAGAAATATTTGGTGCTGCAAATGTAACAATGACTGCATACATTGATATTGAAAGCACATTTGGACAAATCACAAGCCTAACAGCAAACAACACAAATCAAGTTTTCACAATAGACAACCAAAACAGCCAAAACAATGTTTTGGATATTGCAAACTTAGTGTCTGTATTTCCAACACAACTTTCTGCCAATTCAAGCAATGTGGAGTTATCTTTGTCGAGTGATATTGCAACAATAAATGGAACAGAAGTATGTTTTGTTAAGGGTGGTGCAGTTTCTATTAATGTAAACATTAAAGAATCAAAATATTCAGCCAACGGAACAACAATAAATTTTGATGTTAAACGAAGCGCCACAGCAATTTATCTTAACAATAAAGAATTAGTAAATGGCGAAACAATAATAATCAATAAATCAACAATATATTTAGCACCAAAGTTTTATCCAACTGATGCAAACATAAACAACGAAATTAATTGGGTTGTTTCAGAAAATGAAGGCATTGCAACAGTCAACCAAACATTGGGCAACATTGTGTTTAATCAAGCAAATCAAAAAATTAAAGTTACATTCACAATGTCAAGCATTTCTTATGTGGTATATTTCCAAACAACAACAATCACATATGAAGTAAACATTTTAGATGATGGTTATGTTGTTCCTGTTAATGAACCATTCACATTTATTGAAAATAACACATCAATTTCAGACTACTCAATTGAGTTTATAGATGCTTCTGAAATCGTATCAACAATTGGTTCAGATGTTTATGTTATTTCTGTTTCAGGTGTTATCACTGCAAAAATAACATACAAAGGTGAAACTAGAGTTGTTTTAATTGTTGTAACATCAAACATTCAAAGCATTTCAAATGTTTCTTTATCAGACATAGACATGAATGGCTCTAATGTTACAATTCCAACAATAGAAGATTCTCTTTCTTTAACAACAGCATCCAAAACTGTTGCAGTCAACTATGATATTCCAATAGGTTATGATAAATATGGTGAATTAATCGATTATTCAATTAGTGTAAACAATCCTTCTAATGCGGTTGTTGAGGGCAATAACATCAAATTTAAATCAGTATGTGAAGTTGAAGTCACAATCAGCATTTTATATGAAGACGCATATCAAACTCGCTCAATAAATTATTCTTTTTCTGTTAAATCCACATTTGGAAATGTAACAGAATTTGCACTAAAACAATCAAACTACAATTTTGTTTTAGATACAATGTCTGAGTCAGACAAAACAATTAACTTTGCAAACAATGCAATAAGACTAGCACCACTTTATGGCGTTGTTGACAATTTGACTATTGCGGTTGATAACAATGACATGGCAACTGTTTCAAACAACAACATTGTTTTAAACAACTTTGGTGTTTGCAATGTTACTGTTGGTTGGGGAACAGCAACACAAAAAACTGCAAAAATTGTTGTTGATAAATACATAGACAACATAACCATTTTAGATGGTGGAGAAGTTGTTAGCCAAATTGTTACAAAATCAAACACATATCAATTAAACTATTATCTTTCTGTTAACGAAAGTTCAAAACAACCAACAATAACAAATGTTGAGTTTTTGTCAACAGGCGATTGTACTGTGGATAATAATGGGCTTGTAACTTTTAACCAATCAAATTCAAAATTTAGCGTAACAATTAAAGCAAAACAAGGGTCAGCATCTAATACGTTATTCATTACAAAGGTTAACAATAACGTAAATGTAATATCGTGCAACTCAGAATTAAACAATATTGTTATTGAAAAAGATGTTGTTAACATTTTTGATTACAGATTTAACAACTCTTCAATTTCAATAAACAATGCAAATTCTGTAATCAATGTAAACAATAATTTAGATACTTTTGTTGCAACATGTGGCTCACAAGGTCAAATTGTTTTATCTAACAATCAAACAATAAACTTTATTGCAACAGAAAAACCAACAGGCATAACATTTGCCGAATCTGCACCAAACAACAACTTTTTAACAGCACTAGGTAGTGAGCAAGATAACAAAAAAATATCAATTTCTGAACTATATGCTCCAAAGGTTTATCCTTTAACATCAAGAACAGAACAAGGCAGTTATAGCATTGATTGTTCAACAGATAACTCAGACATTGCTTATGTTCAAGACGGATATTTAATTTTTAATAAAGCAGGAAAGGTTAATCTTGTGTTTAGTGTTGCAAACGTCACAGAAACAAGAACAATTGAAAGCACTTTTGGTTATGTTAAGTCATTTAACTGGGTAGATAGCTCAGACATTGTTGTGCAATACTCAGATTTGGAATATTCTTTGCCAAACACATTGTTTACTGCAATTCCAACAGACTATTATAAAACATCGGCAACAATTTCTTCACAAGATGACAGCGTGTTTACCGTTAATCAAAACTTAAACAAATTGGTTTTTGTTGGTGGTGGTGAATCGATGCTTAATTTAAGTTTGGAAACGCCAACTGGTGTTCAAACAATAACAAGAAAAGTTACAGTGATTCATAGGGCAAGTGATGTAAAAATTTATGATGAAGAAGTTTTAACATCTTACATGGTTAAAAATTATTCAGAAAATTTAAACATGCAACTTAACTATAAAATAATTCCATCCTCAAGTGGCATTGCTCTTTCAGGATACACTTTACAATTTGAATCATCTAACCAGTCGGTTGCAAAATTTAACAACATAAATCAAAACATACTAACTTTTGTTGGCAATGGTGAAACAGTTGTGACAATTTCAGTTATAAACAATTTTGATAATGCTTGCGATGCTTCTGCCAGTGTAAGAATTTTAAACAACGGTGCTTATAAAGTTTTAAAAGTTAATGACGAAAGTGTTGAATATGTTATTGAATCTGACGATACAAATAACTATGTGTTGTATCCAATGCCAGGCAAGCAAGTTCAAAACTTTAGTTTTACTGCAAATGGCGAAAGTGTTACAGTAGATTCTTTGGGCAAAATTTCATTGAATGCTGGTGGAGAAACAACCATTCAAATAAGTGAAATATCAGAAAGCAATGCTTGGGTTAAAACAATAAACATTTTTGTTCATAAAAGCACAAACATTGTTCTTCCAGAATCAATTCAAAATGCAATAAGCAATAATTCATCAATTTTAACATCAAAATTAACATATAATGTTAATGCTTTGTTTGAAAGTGAAGACACACTTGATAGAAAACAATTTGTATATTCTTCAAACAAGCAAGATGCTGCACAAGTTAGCAACACAGGTGTTATAACTTTCCAAAAAGCAGAAGAAGTTGAAATCACCGTTGCAGTTATATATAACAATGAGGTAGAGTCTTCTAAAACCTTTAAAATTCGAAGTTCAATGTTAAAAGCTGAATCTTTTAACGTTGACTGCACACAAAAGGAACTTCTTGTTGGTGATGATGTTACATTAACAATAAGCAATATTATTCCAGCAGATTATGAAGGAACAATACAACTAGAAACCGACAACAAACAGGCAATTTCTTTATCAGTTATAAGCAATACAAGTTTTAAAATTAGCGGAATTTATGGAGGCACCGGAAATGTTGTTGTTAAATTGTTAAACAGTGATGTTTCTCGCACTATTCCTGTTAAAGTTGTTCAATTAACAGAATCAATAGATATATATCTTGACGGCACAAAAGTTACAAGTGTTGTAACATTCTTGCAAGAATTATCTCTTGTTGCAAATGTTCTTCCAACAAATGCTACAAACAGAAATGTTGAATGGTTTGTTTCAAATGGTCCTGCAAGTGTTGATGGCAATGGTAAAGTAACATTTACCGACTTTGGCAAAGCAACAATTTTGCTAAAAACTGATGACTTTGCTCAAAGTGGCACTCAAACAACAATCGAAATTGAACGCTTAAAAGATATAGATGCCTATAGTTTGGAATATAACAGCCAAACATTAACAAATAACCAAACAATTTATGTGGATTATCAAATTGAAAAACTAGAACTAAACATAAAAGTTTTGCCAACAAATTTAACTGGATCAATATACTATCAATATTTCACAGCTCAAACAACAAATGGAAGTGTTGTTAGTGTGGACACTATTTCTGGAAAAATCAACATAAGTCTTGTTTCTGCAAGCACAAGTCCAACATTTAGTGAAACAATAACAGTAAAATATAAAAATGACAAAGAAATTGTTGTAAATGTATTTCGTGATGGAATAAAATCTGTTGAATTTATTGGTCATGACAACACTAAAGATTCAACTCTTGGCTTGCAAAATATTAGAGTTTTTGGTAACAGGTCATATTATGGCGGAATTCAAACATTCTATCGTTTGCCAATAAAGGTTGAACCGGCAGGAGTTTTAACCAGCAACATTGTATGGCAAATAACAAAAAATAACCAAAATTATAACAAAGTAACTTATGACCCAGAACTTGTTGAAATTGATGGTGTTAAATATTTGTTAATTTACTTTAACAATGCAGATTATTCAACCATGCAAAATGTTTATGATGATAATTTTGAAAATGGCAAGGTTACACTTACAGCTTTCAACAAAACAGGCAGACAACTTTACACATATACATTTAACATTGTAAATGCTGTCAATGTTTGGGAGCAAGATGGCTATGTAAATGGCGGAGCAGAAATTGTTTTGCAAAAATCTTTAGGGCATGATGACCAAGCCGCATTAATAGAAAAAGGCGAATATTCAAGGTTAGAAGCATATGTAGCTAAAACTACAATATATGGAAATGGTAATTTAATCAACTTTGCTTATTACAATAGCACAGCAACTGTTAATAAATATAATTATATTGCCACCACTTTAACAAATGCCATAAACCTAGAAATTCAAGGTTGTAAAATTGATGAAACTAGAGATTTATACCATCTTCAAATTTCTGGTCCTTCAAAAATTGCTTATTGTTATTTACATGATATGTATAGAGCAATTGAACTTGGTGGAAATTCAACTGTTAACATAAAAAATACAATGTTTAGGTCTTTTGCACATTCATCAATCAACGCGTCTAATGATGGCACAAGAAATATTTATTTAGAAAATGTTATTATGTTTGATGTGGGACAACGTGCAATTGAAATCCAAGGGTCAGGTGATAAGGTGTATGTTTCGGGAATATTTGATGTTTATAATTTTCAAGACTCTTCAGGTTTGAACGAAGTTATTGGCGGGATAGGAGCAACTTCATCAATAATCATAAACAAAGCCGAAGATGCAGGAATGGCAGTAAAAAAACTTAACAAAAAATGGGCAAATGTTGTTTGTATTGCAGTAAAAGATGCTAAAAATAGAAAAGATACAATAATGTATTACAACAATGTCGACAATGCAGTTCCGGGTATATCTTCAGTTTCATATTTAGGATATATTGCCTTTGCCACAAAAAATGACCATGAATACATAACATGGGAAAATGAGTTTTTGTATGATGAAAGCACCAAAACGCGTACACTTAATAGTGCTTATATGATTGGAACAATGAGCAAACTAGAAAGATAAAATGTTAAATTAACTAAAAAATTGGTTTACAAAAATTGTAGACCAATTTTTTTGAAAAAAATGAGCAAAAATTGATAAATATTATTTTATTCAGTTTTAATAAAGAGTGATTGGTTAAAATTTTGCCTTTTTTCTTGCAATTTTTGTTATTATAAGATAAACTAAACGTGTATAAGTATTTTGTTATTTTGCAATTTGTGCTTAATAACAACACTTTGCGATTTAATTTGGAGAATAATATGAAAATAATATTAGATGCTTTTGGTGGCGATAACTGCCCCCAAGCAATTATAGATGGAATTGTTCTTGCTCAAAAAGAACATTCTGATATAAATTTTATTGTAACTGGCAATAAAAATATTATAACTGACTACATTAGTCAAAAAAAATACAACATTAAAAATTTAGAAGTTGTTGATGCACAAGAAATTATAACATGCAACGATGTTCCAACTCAGGCAATCAGAACAAAAAAAAATAGTTCACTTGTTGTTGCTCTTGATATGTTAAAAAAAGACGAATCAATAAATGCCTTAATTTCAACTGGAAGCACTGGCGCAATTTTGGCAGGCGGTTTTATGAAAATTGGCAGAATTAAAGGTGTTTCTAGGCCTGCACTTTGTCCAGCACTTCCAACTAAAACGGGCGGAAAT
Organism: uncultured Lachnospiraceae bacterium; assembly: GCA_964600435.1. Classification (GTDB taxonomy): domain Bacteria; phylum Bacillota; class Clostridia; order Christensenellales; family UBA1242; genus HGM11367. The sequence continues at coordinate 15,181 of CAZRJB010000003.1, read as the reverse complement.
GTTCTATTAATAGATTGTGGTGCAAATGCTGATTGCAAACCAATCAATCTTTGCCACTTTGCTGTTATGGGTAGCATATATTATAAAGAACTTTTTGGAAAAGAAAACCCAAGAGTTGCATTAATGACAAATGGAACAGAAGATTCAAAAGGCAATGAACTTGTAAAAAACACGTTTCCTTTAATGAAAAAATTGCCAATTAATTTTGTTGGAAACATGGAAGCAAGAGATGCATTATCTGGCGACTATGATGTTTTGGTTTGTGACGGATTTACTGGAAATGTTTTCTTAAAAGCAACAGAAGGCGCAGTTGGCCTTGTTATGGGAGAATTAAAATCGGCATATAAATCGAGTTTTATTGCAAAAATTGGTGCTGGGTTATCCATGAAAGCACTCAAAAAAGTTAAAACGCGTCTTGATTACCATAAATATGGTGGTTCACCATTTATAGGTTGTAGCAAAACAATCATAAAGTCACATGGCTCAAGCAAAGCAGAAACAATTTATGCTTGCATCAATCAGGCATATAAATATCAATCAGCACAAATAAATGAAAAAATTTCCGAACAAATTGCTTGTTTGCCAAACCTTGAGGAGTCTGAAAATGATTAGTGTTGGCGGATACACTTTTAAGTCCAATCTTATAAGCACTGCCTTAACTCATTCATCATTTTCTAAAAAGAACTATGAAAAACTTGAGTTTTTAGGTGATTCCATTTTAGACTTTTTAATTGCTGACATTCTTTATAAATCGGAAAACTATAAAGAAGACGAATTAACAAGGGCAAGGGCTAGCATAGTGAGCGAGGATAGTTTAAGTTTGGTTTTTGACAGCCTTAATTTAGAAAACATGGTTAAACTTGGCAAAAGTTGTCATTGTGTTACAAAAGCAATAAAGTGTGATGTTGTTGAGAGCATTATTGCATGTATATATCTTGAAAGTGGTTTAAATGCTTGCACAGATTTTATAAAAAACAACTTCAACTTAAAAGTTAGCGAAAAAAAAGATTTTAAAACTATGTTTCAAGAATATGCTCAAAAACACAAGTTGGAATTTTTTTATCAAGTTGACAAAACCGAAGGGCCTGCTCACAATTTAACGTTTTATATCAGTTTGGTTGTAAACAACCAAGTTGTTTCTTCTTCTTGTGCAAAAAACAAAATGCAGGCTGAAAAAAATTGTGCAGAAATTGCATTAAAAAATTTTATTAAATAGGATAAAACAATGAATTTTAAAAAAATAGAACTAGCAGGATTTAAGTCTTTTGCAGATAAAATTGAAATAAAATTTGATTCTGGTGTTACTGCAATTGTTGGGCCAAACGGCTGTGGAAAAAGCAATGTTGCAGATGCAATAAGATGGGTTCTCGGTGAGCAAAGTAGTAAAAATCTTCGTGGAACTTCCATGCAGGATGTCATTTTTAACGGAACAGAAAAAAGAAAAAGTTTATCATATTGTGAAGTAACCTTAACTTTTGATAACACAGATAGATATTTTAACTACGAAAATGACGAAGTTGCAATAACAAGAAAACTTTATCGTTCTGGTGAAAGTGCATATCTTATCAACAGAAACGAATGTCGCTTAAAAGACATTATCAATCTTTTATACGATTCCGGAATCGGAAAAGACGGCTACTCAATCATTGGTCAGGGTAAGGTTGAACAAATAATTTCTTCAAAACCGGAAGATAGACGCTCTATTTTTGAAGACGCGGCTGGCATTTCAAAATTTAAATCAAGAAAAGTTGAGGCAGAGCGCAGGTTAGAAAGAACACGTGAAAACATTGCTCGCGTAAATGATATTGTATCAGAAATAGAAAGGCAAATGGGTCCAATGAAAAAACAAGCGGAAAATGCAAAAGCATATCTTGCTTTTAAAGACCAGTTGAAAGACTTAGAGATTAATGCTTACATATTTCAATATGAAAATGCCAAAAATGTTAAAGACCAAATAAATTTAAAAATTAAAGCAATATTAGAAGAACTAAACCTAGAAACTGCAAGACTTGAAGAAACAAATGCAAACTATTCTCAAAGCATGGAAAGATTGAATCAAATTGACAAAGAAATTGAAAATGTTCACAACGAAATTTTGCGTTTAACAATTGAAATTGAACAACAGTCAGGTGAAATTAAGGTTATAAGAGAACGTATAAACAATTTAAACGTGCAAAAAGACAAGCTTAATCTTGATGTTTTAAATGCAAACAATGCTTTAACAAAAGACAATGCAGAACTAGACTTTAAAAAACAAAAACAAATTGAGTTAGAACAAAAAATTGGGCAACTTCATCTTTCTTATGACGAAATGTCAAAAGAGTATATTTCCTTGGTAGATGAACTTTCGGAAAAAGAAGAAGAAGCATCATCAAGTCAACAGAAAATGTTTGATGCAATGGATAAATTGTCAGATATAAAGGTCAATTTTTCAAAATATCAAGCAGAAAAACAAATGCTGGAAGAAAATCTTAAAGATTCAAGTTCTAGAATAACCGAGGCAAAATCATCTCTTAAAGACAAAGAGTTAGAGTTTAAAAAACTCGCCGAAAGTTGTAAGGTTTTATTTGACAAGAAAAATGAAACAGCAAACATATATGCAAACAGCAAGTTTAAACAAGATAGTTTATATTCTCAAATGAGAGAAATCGAAAACGAAAGGCACAACATAAACGTTAAACTTCAGGTTTACGACAATAAAAAACGCATGCTTGAAGAAATGCAAAATGCCTTTGATGGCTATCAGCAAGCGGTTAAAAAATTGTTGTTGGATGCGAAAAAGAATGAAAACATCAGAAACAAAATGATGGGTGCTTTGGCAACGCTTATAACTGTTCCTCAAAAGTATGAAACTGCAATTGAAGTTGCACTTGGTAATGCTGTACAAAACATTGTAACGTTTAACGAACAAGGTGCTAAAGATTTAATCAACTATTTAAAAACAAATCAATATGGTCGGGCAACCTTTTTGCCAATAAATTCTATAAAAGCAAAAGATTTATATTATGAAGATAAAAAAGTTCTTTCAAAAACAGGTGTTTTTGGAGTTGCAAGTGAATTAATAAGTTATTCAAGCGACATAGATAATGTTATTTCTAATTTGCTTGGAACAACAATTGTTGTCGACAATCTAGACACAGCAATTGACGTTTCTCACAGCACAGAACTTTCATACAAAATTGTTACCTTAGAAGGCGATATAATTAATCCAGCTGGCTCAATGACGGGTGGTTCTAGAAAGCAAGACACTGCAAATTTAATTTCAAGAGAAAGAGAAATTCAAACTTTAAGTGTGGAAATTCAAAAATTTAAGGCACAACTTTTGCAAAAAAACACTTCATACGAGCAAATGCAAAAAGAACTTGAGTTTTTAAAAAATAATATAAATCAGTTTTTAGACGATAAGAACAATGCAGAAATTGATTTTGTTAAAGAAAACGAAAAATATCAACAAGTTAAAGTCGCTCTAGAAGATTTAAAAGACGAAATTGATAACATGGATGCAACAAATGCTCATATTCAGTCACGTATTGATGTTATAACTCAAGAATTGTCTGGAATTGACCAATTGGAAGAAAATGCAAAATCAAGCAAAGCAGAAACAAGCAAATATATTTCAGAAAAGCAAGCGCTTTTTAATGAACTTCGTCAAAAAAGAGAAAAACTAAGTGAACAGATGACACTTATAAAAATTGATATTGCCCAAACAGAGGCAGAAAGTTCGGCTGTTTCTGAAGACCTTATCAGAATTAATTTGGACATAGATAAACAATCTGAAATTTTGAAAAACTTAAATCATGAAATTGAAGTAATTGATGAATCAATTTCTGAGGGCGAAAGAATTATTTCAAGCCAATTTGAAAAAACAGAAAATTCTGAAAAAAAACAGCAACTTGATTCTGTTAAACAAAAACAATCTGCTTTGGATGAGGATAAGCAAAAAACTCAATCTTTAATAAAAGAACTAGACATAAAAAAACAAGAGCTTAACGACAGTATTGCAAAAATTACAGATAAAAAATATGCCGAAGACATGCACTTAAGTAAGGTTGATACAGAACTTGAAACCATGCAAGAAAAAATTTATGAAGATTATTCTTTGGTTTATGATACCTGTTTAGAGTTTAAAAGGCCAGATTTTGACATTTCTGTTGCAATGCCTGAAATTTATAGAATCAAAAAAGAAATTCAAAAATTAGGTGCAGTAAACATTAATGCAATAGATGATGTTAAAGTTTTGCTAGAAAGATATGAAGAAAAATCTGCCCAAGTTGCCGATTTAAGCAAAGCAGAAAACGAACTTACAGAAATAATAAAAGATTTAAGCACAGAAATGACAACAAGGTTTAACACTGCATTCCAAAAAGTTAGCGAAAACTTTAAAGTAACTTTCAAAGAGTTGTTCGGTGGTGGAAATGCAAGGTTAGAATTAATTGAAGCCGAAAGCGGAGATCCGTTAGAAGCAGGTGTTGACATTGTTGCAGAACCACCGGGCAAAAAATTACAAAACATAACATTGCTTTCTGGTGGAGAAAAGGCATTAACTGCAATTGCAATATTATTTAGTATTTTAAAACTAAGACCAATGCCTTTCTGTTTGCTAGACGAAATTGAAGCAGCGCTTGACGATTCAAACGTAGAAAGATTCGCTCAATATTTAAAACGTTTTTCAAAAGTAACTCAATTTATTGTTATAACCCATAGAAAGCCAACAATGGAACTAGCAGATAGTTTGTATGGTGTAACAATGGAAGAAAAAGGTGTTTCTAGAACAGTAAGTGTTAAACTTGCAGATGCAATAAAAAATTTAGAACAGGAGAACAAAAATGGGGCTGTTTAAAAAAATAGGTGAAGCATTAAAAAAAACAAGAGAAGCATGGGCAAGAAAATTTGATTCTATTTTTAGCAAAGGTGAACTTTGTGATGAGTTCTATGAAGATTTGACCGACATTTTGGTTTCTAGCGATGTTGGATTTGAGGCTAGCGAACAAATTGTTGATGAGTTGCGAATTTATGCAAGAAAAAACAAACTAAGAAAAGCTAATGATGTTAAAAATGCATTAAAAGAAATAATAACCAATATGCTTTTAAGCATAGAAACAAAACAGTTTAACTACCCAGCAGTTATCACTGTTATAGGTGTTAATGGAGTCGGAAAAACAACCAGCATTGGTAAAATCACAAAGTTTTTTAAAAATAATAAAAAAGATGTAACTTTGGTAGCAGGCGACACTTTTCGTGCTGCTGCAAGTGACCAACTTTCTGAATGGGCTTCAAGAAACAAGGTAAAAATTGTAAAACATTCAGAAGGTGCCGATGCAGCCGCAGTTGTTTTTGATGGCATATCTTCTGCAAAAGCTAAAAATACTGATGTTCTAATTGTAGACACTGCAGGAAGGCTTCATACAAAAGTTAATTTAATGGAAGAGTTGAAAAAAATAGATAGAATTATCACAAGGGAATATCCAGAGGCAAATAGATATAACTTAATTGTTTTAGATGCAACCACAGGGCAAAATGCTTTGTCACAAATTGAGCATTTTAATGAATATATAAGCATTGATGGTATTGTTTTAACAAAATTAGACGGAACAGCAAAGGGTGGAGTTGTGATAACAATTGCAAACAAATTAAAACTCCCAGTTGTTTTTGTTGGAACGGGTGAATCTATTGATGATTTAGAAACATTTAATGCAAAAGATTTTGTAGATAACTTATTTTAAAAAAATAAAGGGTAGCAAAAAAAATGTTACTCTTTTTTTTTATAATCATAACAATAATAATTTATAAACAGGAAAATATTTAAAATTGATTAACAATTTAAACAATATTTGTTTTAAAATACTAGACAAAATGCAATAAATATGATATCATAACAAAGTCTTTAAACAAAGTTAATCGAATCCTCAACGTTTTGCTTTGTTTTTAGCGTAAAATTCCATAGGAGGTAAAATTAAATGGATAAAGTTAGAAAGCAAGAAATAATTGATCAGTTCAAACAATCTGAACATGACACAGGTTCTGCACAAGTTCAAGTTGCTCTTTTAACAGAAAGAATTAGAGAACTTACTGAACACTTGAAAAAAAATCATAATGATAATCATTCAAGACGCGGACTTTCAATGCTTATAGGTCAACGTAAATCTTTCTTAAAATATTTAGAAGAAAGAGATATTGAGGCTTATCGTCAACTTAAAAAAGATTTGCAAATTAGATAATCTTTTTTTACGGGAGAATGGGCGATTTGTTGCCCTTTTTCTCGTTTTTTTTAAAAACAATGTTTGCTTTAGTTCTTAAATTTTAAGGAGATATATGAATAATTTAGGTAAAACTTTTAAAACACAAATTGGTAACAAAGAAGTTATTGTTGAAACTGGAAAATATTGCGAACAAGCCAACGGTTCATGCATTGTTAGATGTGGAGAAACTGTTGTTATGGTAAACGTTTGCATGTCAGAATCACCACGAGATGGAATTGACTTTTTTCCTTTAAGTGTCGATTTTGAAGAAAAAATGTATTCTGTTGGAAAAATTCCTGGTGGATATAAACGTAGAGAAGGTCGCGCAAGTGATAAAGCAATTTTAACATCTAGGCTTATAGACAGACCACTTCGTCCTTTGTTTCCAAAAGGGTTCTTTAATGATGTAACAGTTATTGCAACTGCGTTGTCTGTTGACCCAGATGTTGCAATTGAACCTCTTGCAATGCTTGGTTCTTCAATTGCTTTAACAATTTCAGACATTCCATTTCAAGGTCCAACTGGTTCAGTTCAAGTGGCATATGTAGACGGAAAATATATTTGCAATCCAAACGAACAAGAAAGAAAAAACAGTTTAATGCATTTAACTGTTAGCGGAACAAGTGAAGCCATTTTAATGGTTGAAGCAGGTGCTAACGAAGTTACTGAAAATGAAATGCTTGATGCAATAATGTTTGCACATGAAGAAATTAAAAAGCAAGTTGCTTTTGAATTAGAAATTAAAAAAGAAATTGGCAAACCTCTTTGCAATTTTGAAGTTTATCACGTTGCAGACGAAATTGACACTGCTGTTAGAGAATATGCAACAGACATGTTAAAAGATGCATTATCTCATTTCGATAGGCAAGAACGTTCTGCTGCGCAAGACAGGGTCGATGAAGACGTTAAAAATCATTTTGCAGAACAATTCCCAGATTGCGAACGTCAAATTGGTGATGTTTTATACAAAATGACAAAAGAAATTGTTAGAGAAAAAATTATTAATGATGGCATTAGGCCAGATGGCAGAAAACTTACAGAAATCAGACCAATTTGGTGCGAACATGGCATTTTGCCTCGTGTTCATGGCACAGGTGTTTTCACTCGTGGTCAAACACAAGTTTTAACAACTTGCACATTAGGCACGGTTGGTGATGCTCAAAGCATAGAAATTTTAGACGAAGAAGAAGAGCAAAAACGTTATATTCACCATTACAACATGCCTGGCTATGCAACTGGTGAAGCAAAACCTTTAAAATCACCAGGCAGAAGAGAAATTGGTCATGGTGCTTTGGCAGAAAGAGCTTTGGTTCCTGTTATTCCTTCTGAAGAAGATTTTCCATATGTTATCCGCTTGGTTAGTGAAGTTATTTCTTCAAATGGTTCTTCATCAATGGCTTCAACTTGTGGTTCAACTCTTGCATTAATGGATGCAGGTGTTCCAATCAAAGCCCCTGTTGCTGGAATTGCAATGGGTTTAATAAAAGATGAAAACTCTGGCAAAGTTGCAGTTATGAGCGATATTCAAGGTCTTGAAGATTTTCTTGGAGATATGGACTTTAAAGTTACAGGCACTTCTAAAGGCATAACAGCAATCCAAATGGATATAAAAATTAAAGGAATAGACAAAGCCATTCTTTCAACCGCTTTAAATCAGGCAAAAGAGGGTAGAATGTTTATAATGGAAAAAATGCTTTCATGCATTCCTGAATCAAACAAACAACTTTCAAAATATGCTCCAAAAATTATCACTTTCAGCATTGACCCAGAAAAAATTGGTGACGTGGTAGGAAAAAGCGGTAAAACAATTAACAAAATTATTGAAGAAACTGGTGTTAAAATTGACATTGAAGATGACGGAAGGGTGTTTATTGCAACAAAAGATGAAACCATGGCTCAAAAAGCTAAAGACATAATTTTAAACATTGTAACAGACATTGAGGTTGGAAAACAATACTCAGGGAAAGTTGCTAGAATAATGTCGTTTGGTGCATTTGTTGATTTGGGTGCCGGCAAAGAAGGAATGATTCATATTTCAAAACTTTGTGATAGAAGGGTAGAAAAAGTTGAAGATATTCTTAATCTTGGTGATGACGTTGTTGTTGAGTGCATAAAAATTGACGATAAAAACAGATGTGATTTTAAATTAATTAAAAAATGTTAAAAACATAGTCAGTCTTTTATGTGTTAAAATTCTTAAAAATAATTAATATTTTAAAACTTAATTTTTGTAAAATAAACACAAAAATTAAGTTTTTTTATGAAAGTAAGAATAAAGCAAAAGAAATGAGCATTTTCTTTAGGCACGCAAGAACAATGCGAATGAAATGAGCATTTTCTTACAATTAACATTAAATAACATAATTTTTTCATTTGAAACATATTTTATTTTATGAAAAAAATTTCTTGTTGTTTTTTTAGAAAATATGTTGCAAATGCAATCATCGTTTTATCAATTTTTTGCTTGGGTTTTTTAACTTTTCAGGGCGGAGTTGTTGGAACGTTTAGCACAAATAATGCTCAAATTTATTATGCAGGAAATAGCAAAAACAACACAATTTCTTTGATGTTTAATGTTTATATGGGCAATGAATATGTTGAGCAAATTTTAGAAGTTTTAAAGCAAAACAATGTTAAAGCAACGTTTTTTGTTGGTGGGATTTGGATAGAAAAAAACCAAGATTGTTTTATGAAAATTTATCACAGTGGAAATGAAATTGCTTCTCATGGCTATTGGCATAAAGACCACGGCAAACTAAATGACGAATCTCAAATAAACGAAATTATGTTAACTGATAAGTTGGTTTCAACACTAACTGGCTTAAAAATGACATTGTTTGCTCCGCCAAGTGGTTCATTTAATAAACAAACAGCATACATTGCTCAAAATTTGGGTTATAAAACAATAATGTGGAGCAAAGACACAATAGACTGGCGTGACCAAGACGAAAACTTAATAATATCTAGAGCAACAAACAATTGTTGCAGCGGAGATTTAATATTAATGCACCCAACAAAAGCAACGGCTCAAGCATTAAATTCAATAATAAAAATATATAAAGAAAAAGGTTTAAATGTGGACACTGTAAGCAAAAATTTAATGTAATATTCATTAAATAACTTGATAATTTGTTTAAATTTTACAATATTCAGTCAAATATATTCTAAAATTATAAAAATTAATCAATAATTTGTATGTTGCAATAAACCTTATCAATTTAAAGTAATTATAAATTTTCAAGCAAAAAATCAACAATGCTTGTTTATTAGTCATTATTTTTAATTATAAAACTAAATTTCTTGTTGCAGTGAACATAAATTAATGGTATACTAAAAATGAAAAAAATAAGGATTGAATATGGCTGTTTATAATTTTGAAGATAAAAAACCAAAACAAAAAAAGACCGACTATCAAAAAATTGTTGGTTGTTTTCTTGTTGGTTTTTCAATTGTTTGTCTTTTTTGTTTAATAACACACTTTGTGCCATTTATTAAAAGTTTTTTATTAGGTATTGCAGGTCTTTTTTGCTATCCTTTCTTTATAACTCTAATGGCTGTTGGCTTTGCTCTCGTTGGGCATAAGAGATATATAATGCCAAAAAAATATGGCATATTTTTATCTTTGTCTGTTATATGTGTTTTAAGCATTATTCAGCTTATTTTAGTTCAAAACAACAATTTAACATTTTGGCAGTTTTTGGCTGCTTCTTACACAAAAAAACTTACAGCTGGTGGAATTCTTTTAAGTGTTGTTGTTGCTCCTGTTTTGTATGTTCTTAATCGTTTGGGGGCATATATTGTTTTTATTGCTTTGTCGTTAGTTTTTATTGCTTTAACTGTGGACTACATTCATTATCTTGGCAAAAACGAAAACTTAAAAAATGCAATAAAAATTTCACAAGAGCAATCTGAGCCAATTCAAAAGCAAACTGTTACTGTTAGAGAATTAGAAAACAACTTAAAAAAATCACGTGCAGTATCAAACATGTCTGAACAAAAAAAGCCTGAAAAGGTCAAACTAACATTGGATGCAAAACAAGAGGCAGAAACAACAGAAGAGAGTGCAAAACGCAAACTTGGATTGTTGGCATCTTCAAGGCAAGACGAAGAAGACAACAGTCGCTATTTTAAACAAACTCAACCTTCCGAACAAAAAACTTATGCCAGCACAAAAGAATATCTTTTGTCGGGATACAAAGAACACGATTTAAATAACTACAGAAACAAACAATTAGACAAAATTCAAAAGCAATTTACAAGTTTGAAAGAAAAAGCAACAACTCAAAAATCAACAACGCCTGCTCAAGAAACTGCTTCTTCAACAGTTTTGCCAAGCAAAGTTATTCATGAAAATGTTGGTCCTGTTTTTCAACCTGAACAACCTTTTACAGGTGGCAAAAGCATGATCGGTGAGCCAGAAACTGTTTCAATAGTAAGTTCATTACCTAAACTAAACATTTTTGACAACACAAACAATTTAACTCACTCAACAAATAATGAAGACCAAGCCCAAAATAATATGCAACTAGAAGCTAAAAACGAAATAAGCACTCAAGACGAAACTTCATCCATGGATGTTAACAATTTTGCAAACAACGTTTTAAAATCTTTAAATAATGATAATCAAAGAACAAATTATAAATCGCCAAATGAATTGTTTAAAGAAGAACCACCTAAAGAAATTGAACCCATCAAACCAAAACCTGTTTTAAATTATGTTAAACCACCAATTGATTTGCTTACAACTGAAAGCATGGATTTGTCTTTGGTTAGTCAAGATGTTGTTATGAAAAGAGAAGAACTTGAAATAGCATTAGACACTTTTGGCATTCCAGCAAAAGTTATTGGCGTGGTTATTGGTCCTGCTGTTACCAGATATGAACTTGAAATGCCTGCGGGCGTCAGCATAAAACGATTGCTTGCTTTACAAGAAGATATTGCATATAACTTGTCTTCTAATGGAGATATAAGAATTGAAGCACCAATTCCGGGCAGACGTGCAGTTGGAATTGAAGTCCCAAACGAAAAAATTGCAACGGTGGGGCTTAGAGATATTATTATGTCACCTGAATTTATGGAATCAAAATCAAACTTATCAATTGCTCTTGGCAAAGATATTTCAGGTGCAGTTAAAACTTTCAGTTTAATAAAAATTCCGCACTTGCTTATTGCAGGAACAACTGGTTCGGGTAAATCTGTTTGCATTAATGCAATAATTTTAAGTTTGATTTATAGATATTCTCCTGACGAAGTTAAATTTATTTTAATTGACCCAAAACGTGTTGAATTCTCAATGTACAACAATTTGCCTCACTTGTTAATGCCAAATGTAATAACAGACAGCGAAAAAGCATTAAATGCGCTTTCTTGGTGCGTTGATGAAATGGAAAGACGGTTTATTGTTTTTTCTAATGCAAGAGTTAAAAACTTAGAAGAATACAACAATTCTGAGGAGGTTTTAGAAGGGAGAGCAGAAAAACTACCATATATAATTTTTATCATAGACGAACTTGCTGACCTTTTAATGACAGCAAAAAAGGATGCGGAAGATTATATATGTCGAATTTTACAAAAAGCAAGGGCAGCGGGGATCCATATGATTTTGGCAACTCAAAGGCCATCTGTTGATATTGTTACTGGAAAAATAAAGGCAAATCTTAGTGCAAGAATTTGCTTTGCATTAATGACTTTTGCTGATTCTAAAACAGTGCTTGACCAAGCAGGTGCAGACAAATTGCTCGGAAAAGGTGATATGCTATTTTTGTCAAGTGACACTGGTGTCCCAAAACGTATTCAAGGATGTTTTGTAACTACAAAAGAAATTGATGATGTTGTTAATTTTGTTAAAGAAAACAATGGCGATTACGAATTTGATATAAAAACAGAACAATCAATTTTGAATCCCGCAAAAAAGGATGTTGTTTCTCAAATTGATGGTGATAGAGCATCCAGTGACGGGTTTGATGCTTTAATGCCACAAGTTTTAAAATTGGTTATTGATAATGGTCATGCATCAATTTCAATGATTCAAAGAAAATTCTTGGTTGGTTACCCACGTGCTGCTAGAATCATTGACCAAATGGAAGAGGCAGGCTACATTTCACCTTCGGACGGCGGTACAAAGGTTAGAAGTGTATATATAACAAAAGAAGAGTACGACAACTTATATGGCGAAGGTTAAAATTTATTTACAAATGAGGAAATATGAACATACAAGAGTTAAAAAATAAAAAAATATCTGCAATCAGTTTGGGTTGTGATAAAAACAGAGTAGACTTAGAAAAAATGTTATTCAATTTAAAAAACTATGGTTTTACAGTGGTTGAAAACATTGAAGATAGTGAAATAATAATTGTTAACACATGTGCATTCATTATGCCTGCTGTTGAAGAATCAATTCAATCCATTCTGCTTGCAATTGCAAACAAATCAGTTAAATGTGAAAAAGTTATTGTAACAGGTTGTTTAAATAGCCGGTTTATTGAAGAATTAGAAAACGTGCTTGACGAGGTTGATTGTTTTGTCCCTTTAAGTGAAAATAATAAAATTGTGGATAAAATTTTAGAATTGTATAATGTAGAAGACAAATATTCATACAAAAATGGCAGACTTTTAACAAATGCACCACATTATGCTTTTTTGAAAATTGCAGATGGTTGCAATAATGGTTGTTCATATTGCACAATTCCAAGAATCCGAGGTAGATATAAATCTGTTCCAATGGAAGAACTAATAAAAGAAGCAAAAAACCTTGCTGACCAAGGCACTAAAGAGTTAATTTTGGTTGCTCAAGACATAACCAGATATGGAACCGATTTATATAACAAAAACTGCTTGATTGACTTAATCAAAGAATTGTCAAAAATTAAAAATATTGAATGGATTAGACTGTTATATTGTTATCCAGAAATGGTAACAAATGAACTTTTAGATGAAATAAAGAATAATCCAAAAGTATGTAAATATATCGATATTCCGCTTCAGCATATAGATAACGCAATTCTTGAAAACATGAATAGAAGAACAAACGAACAACAAGTTAGAGATTTAATTTCAAACATAAAAACAAACTATCCTGAAATTTCAATAAGAAGCACATTTATTATTGGATTTCCAGGTGAAACAAGACGCCAATTTAACAAATTGGTTAAGTTTTTAGAGGAATATAGGTTGAATAATGTTGGATTTTTTCCATATTATAAGGAAGAAAAAACAAAAGCATTTTTCATGAAAAAACAAATTTCAAACTTTACGAAAAAGCGTAGACTTAAAAAAATTCAAAATGTTCAAGAAAAAATTATGAATTCCAACAATATTGATTTAATAGGTTCAACTCAAGAAGTAATTATTGATTATTTTGATTCGGAACTCGGTTATTATATTGGAAGAACAAGCAAAAATGCCCCAGATGTAGACTTTTATATATTTTTTGAAGATGACCCTAGAATTAATATTGGTAAAATATATACAGCAAAAATTTTAGGTTATTTTAGTGAAATTTTTAAAGGAGAAATTATTGATGAACACACCAAATAAATTATCATTGTTAAGAATAATATTAATACCCTTTTTTATTTTCTTTTATTTGGAACAATTTTTTCCATATGGAAAAATTATTGCATTAGCAATTTTTATTATTGCGGCATTCACAGATATGCTAGATGGAATGATTGCTAGAAAATATAACCTTGTAACCAACCTTGGCAAACTTCTTGACCCAATTGCTGATAAACTTTTGGTTATGTCTGGTCTTGTAATGGTTGTTGTTGATAACACAATTCCTCACCCATATGGAGCAATTGTCTTTATAATAATCATAGGAAGAGAACTTTTGATTTCAGCTTTTAGACAAATTGCTGCAACACAAAATGTTGTTATGGCTGCTGACATATTTGGAAAAATTAAAACAATAACACAAGATATTGCAATACCATATTTGTTTTTGTTGTCTTTTTTCAACAATAACATGGTTGTAAACTCAACATTTTTGTTTGTTTTACAAGTTATTGGGTATTGTTTAATTGGTTTGGCAACCGTTTTTACAATTTTGTCTGGTGTTAATTATATTGTTAAGAATAAAAACGTTTTAAAGGGATAATATGATACACATTTATACATTTTGTGATAAAACTCTCATTGGAAAAATTGAAAACAAATCGTCTAAGTTTTTGTGTGAAAATTTATACAAGAAAAATTTTATAATAAACGAGTCTTGTGTTTATGGCTCAAATTATAATTTTGAAAACCTAACATTTAAAAACAAAGATATATATTTTCTTTTGTTGCATAAAACAAGTGAAAAACTTAATGCAAAAATTGCCAGCATTTTGGGTGAGGAGTTAACTGAAAACTCTTTACTTAAAAACACTTTAACAGATTATTACACGAGAAAAAACATTCCAATTGACAAAACTAGCGAAAAGGAGTGGCTTATTCCAAAAAGTGCAGTTTCAATTACCAATCCAAATGAAATCACTCAAGGTTTTTATGTTAAAATTGTAGAATCTTATGTTTTTGTTTTACCTAATAATTACAATGAATTTGTTTCAATTTATAATGATTGTTTGCTTAATTTTTTAGAAGAAAAATTTCCAATTGAGTCACAAAGTGAAACATATAAAACTTTTGGTTTAAGTCAAGAATATATATTTCAAATTCTAAAAGAACAAATAAAGAATAAAGATAAAATAAAAATTTCTGTTTTTTCAAAGGGTTTAGAAAATGACATTGTTATTAAAGCTAGTATAAACAACGATAAGTTTAATTCTTATCGTCAAGTTGTTTTTGATAAATTAGAAAAATTTATATATGCTGTTCAACCAATATCCATGGACGATTACCTGCAAACGCTGTTAAATGCCAATAATGCAAAAATTTCAATTGTTGGAGATTCTTCAGTTAACAATATCAATAACAATTTAACAAACCAAACAATAAAAAAC
>CAZRJB010000002.1:0-112283 GCA_964600435.1 uncultured Lachnospiraceae bacterium | reverse complement strand
TTCTCAGGTTTAACCTCAATAACAATTCCAAATGGAGTTACAAGCATAGGTGATTCTGCATTCAATGGTTGCTCAGGTTTAACCTCAATCACAATTCCGGCAAGTGTAACAACAATAGGTCAAAAAGCATTCGCTGGTTGCACAGGTTTAACAAGCATTGTTGTTGATTCAAACAATACAGTTTATGACAGCAGAAACAATTGCAATGCAATAATAGAAACAGCAAGCAATACACTTATTAGTGGTTGTAACAACTCAACTATTCCAAATGGAGTTACAAGCATAGGTGATTCTGCATTCAATGGTTGCTCAGGTTTAACCTCAATCACAATTCCAGCAAGTGTAACAAGCATAGGTAGTTCTGCATTCTATGGTTGCACAAATTCTGCATTCACATCAATCACTTATTCTGGAACAAAAGCTCAGTGGGGTGCAATAACATTGGGTTCAAGTTGGAAAAGTAGCAATATTACAAAAGTTGTTTGTTCTGATGGTGACATAACTTTAACAGCATAAAACAAAAAAAACAGGTCTAGTTTTTGCTAGGTCTGTTTTTTTGTGCCAAAAATCTAATGTTAGACAGAAATGTTTTAGAATGGCATTTTAAACTTATTTTTTTGGGCAGGAAAAAAGCGAGCAATCAATTTTGTAAATTTGTTGGTGACGGAAATGGTCAAAAATAACAAAAGGTTACTTTTTTCAACAAATTATTCTTTTTTGTGTTAAAGAAAAACATTTTTATATATTTTTTGTGCTAGTAAAATTTTTTTTGTTGGTGATAAAATAAATGTGCAACAAAAGGAGAAATTTATATGCAAAAAGAAGGTTATGACGCATTAAAAAGAATGGCTATGTTAGCCAAAAACAGACTCAGAAACAAGGTAAAGGAGAACGATAACAAAGCCTTAAAAAAGGGTGACAGGTTTAAAGTTTTATTTGGTGAAGGTGTGGATATAAAGTGTAAAATAATAACCAAAGAAGATGAAAAGTTATACACAAAAGTTAAAGAAATGCTAGACGAAAATCAAGATGTTGCAAATCCAATTGCAAGACTAATTGACTATAAAATTTATAACAGGTTAGATGATATTTCCAAAGAAAGATATTTGTTTGACATAATAAACAAATACAAACAATATAAAGACAAATACATAGACACAAAAATTAAAGAAATCATTTAACAATAAAAACACAAAAAAAGAACAATATTGGTTTTTTGCCAAAACATGTTCTTTTTTTAATTTTTAAATTGCAATAAAAAACAATTGATTTAAACGATTATGTCTGGTTGCATCTTCAATTGTTTTTTCGCTTATTGTTTGGTTTGCTTTAATAATAATTTCATTGTTAACGCCAAACAAAGTGTCTTTTGCAACCTTGCCCAAAATTGTGTTTGTGTTATACTGCAACTTGCTAGGCACAAAGTTTTCAATTGATTGAGCATTGTCAAAACTTAAAATGTTAACCTTTATGTTGTTTAAATCAATATTAGATTTTTTAGGATGAATATTTTTGCTTAGCAATTTGGTTTTGCTATAATAAACAAAGTTGTTGCGCAAATACACTTTTGTTGGTTCCAAACTTGTGTTGTTGTTGGTTAAAAATTGTTGAACAACACCTTTGTTGTCAATTATGCAATCAATAATTTTTCCAAGGTTAGATGCGTCTTCGGTTATAACTTGCTTAAACATTGGAGAATTTTTGTGTCGGTCAATATACAGTGCCAATTTTTCTTTGTTTGCAATAATAACGCAATCGTTCATTGCTTTAATGCCACAGAATTTAATTTCAAATTCGTCTTCGTTTGAGTCAAACATTTTTAAAGCGGAAATTTTTGTAAAGTCTTTATTAAAAACAGCACCGCAAACTGTTCCAATAATTTCACCTTCGTAAAGGGCAAACACTTGTTTGCCAAACAGATTTGTTAAGTTCATAGATTTCCCCTTTTCTCTACAATGTAGAATACTCGCAATAAACTTGCTATATGATGCAAGTTTTGTCGAAATAAATCAACAATAAAAAACCTTATGGCAAAACCAACAATTTTAAAGCCATAAGGTTTTTAAGTTTAAGTTTTAACTTAAAAAAGTTAATTGTTTTCAGTTATTGTGTAGCAATCTACAAATTTTTGAGAAAATTCTTGTGCTTGCTTTTTGTTTTTGGCATATATTTCAAAAATAACATCACCTTTTAAAATTCTATCACCAATTTTGTGAAATGTTTTAACCCCAACATTATAATCAATCTGGTCGCTTATTTTTTGTCTGGTTGCGCCCATTTGCCCAACAAGAGTGCCAAGAGTTGCACAATCCATTTTTGAAAGGACTCCACTTTGAGCAGATTTAACAACCATGCTTGGTTTAAGTTTTAAGCCCTTAAACAATTTTAAATCTCCGCCTTGACTTTTAACCATTTGTTTAAGTTTGTTTAATGCTGTTTTATTGTCAACAACTTCAACAACTTTTTTATATGCAGTTTTATAGTCCAAATCAAGACCAAGGCAAACACATTTTGTTGCCAAATCTAAAGTAACATCTCTAAGTTTGCCGGTTGTTTTTCCATTCAGGAGTTCAATGGCTTCAAATGCTTCCAATTTGTTGCCAATGCAAAAGCCCAAAGGTTCGTTCATGTCGTCAACCACAAAATCCATTTTTTTGCCTGCCTTAACACCAATTTCAACCATTGTTTTTGCCAAAAGCAAGGCATCTTTTTTTGTTTTCATAAATGCGCCATTGCCATATTTAACATCAAGAACAATAACATCTGCACCGCTAGCAAGTTTTTTGCTCATAATGCTAGAAGCAATAAGTGGCAAACTAGAAACGGTTGAAGTTGCATCTCTAAGTGCATATAGTTTTTTGTCTGCAGGGGCTAGGTTGTTTGTTGCAGAAATAATGCAGCAGCCGTTTTGTTTAACCAATTCTTTTGCTTGCGCCATAGAAATGTTCACATTAAAGCCGTCAAAAGATTCAAGTTTGTCTAGTGTTCCGCCAGTAAAACCCAAACCCCTTCCGCTAAGTTTTAACATTTTAACACCACATGCCGCACAAATTGGCACCAAGGCAATGGAGGTTGTGTCACTTATTCCGCCGGTGGAATGCTTGTCAACCGTTGTGCCTAAATCTTTTAAATTCATAACTTCGCCCGAGTGGAGCATTGCATCTGTTAAATAGAATGTTTCATTTTTAGACATGCCAAAAATTTTTATTGCCATTAAAAGTGCACTTGCTTGATAGTCTGCAATTGTTCCATTTGTGTAGCCTTCAACAAAAAAAGATATTTCTTGTTTTGTTAATTCTTTTCCTTTTGATTTTTTTTCTATAATGATTTTAATGTCCATTTTTTCTCCTAAATTTGTAAATTTTAAACAAGTAAAAAACCTGTTTAATTGCATAAATATTTTAATGTTTTTGTTTAATTTAGTCAACATCAATAATTACATTATTATCAATTTTAAATTCAATTTTGCCAAAATTTTTACCAGAAATATAATATTTTTTGTCAATTTCAACAATATGATTATAATTTTTTAAATATTTTTTTATATTTTCATAATCAATTTCATCATTTAAAAATTTTTTAGCATCTTCAAAATTTGCTTTAATTAAATAAAAAAACACAAAGGGGAGAGTTAAAGCATTAACTTCTAGTTCACCTTTTTTTAGTTGTTTAATTTTTACAACGTTTTCTTTTATGTTAAACATGTAGTGAGAAAAATATACATTGTTAAACGGTGTGTTGCATAACATTTCAATTTGGTTGTTTTTTGTAGCAAATTCTTGGCAATCTCTTAGAAAAAAAGTTTGATTTGTTTTGTTGAACTCCAACAGGTTTTTGTTGTTAAAAACATATAAAAAATTATCTTTTTCAATGCAAAAATTGTTTTCTTCACAACAAAAATAATAGTAAAAAATGTTTGTTTTGAAAACAATCTGAACATGGTCGCAAAAAAATGTAATTTTACAATTTTTTGTTTCTTGAACAAATTTGGGATTTGAGCTTGTTGACATAATCTCAACAAAATTTGCATTTTCAATTGTTTTTGTGTTTGTGTTTAAATTGATTTTGCAAACGTTGCTAACTTCATCGTTTAAAGAGCATGCAAAAACTTGCTCATTGTTTATGTTTTCAAGTTTTGCAATTGTGTTTTTGTCAATGTTTTGGCTATTGTTGTTTGTTAATATACAAATATTGTTAAAAGAAAATATGTATGTAATCATATATTTATTTTATGAAAAAAACTGGTCAATATGTTTAAAAATAACACAATATGTTTAATAACTTTTTTTGTGTCAATAATAAAAATCACATGGTGTTGCGGTTGTTAACATCAAAAAAATGTCAATATAAAGTTTAAAAAGGAGAGAAAACCATGAACAATTTTTCAAAATGGGACAACGAAGAAGTTAAAACTCTGTTTAAGTTTGTTGAAATAAAAAAGAGTGAAGGAATGGCTCTAATAAACATTTTTAACACCTATGCAAACTTGACTCAAAGAAAACAAAACAGTGTTAGAAATTATTATTATAAAGAATTGTTATACATGACAAAAAACAAGCAAAGGGCAAAAGATTTGCAAATTGACTTAACAAATCATTCAGTAAACAGGGGAGTTCCTTTTTCTAAAGACGAAGAAGAAAGTGTTGTAAAAGAAATTTCTAAACTTGTTGAGCAAGGTTGTTCGGTCAGAAAAGCATGCTTAAAACTTTCAAACGGCAATGTGCCAACCATGCTTAGACTTCAAAACAAATATAGAGCATTAACAAAAAATAAAGGAAAATCTATGGGACAAATTATTAAAATGCCAATAAAAAACGAAAAAATAACAGAAGAAGACATAAAAGCATTGTTTATGGGTCTGGTTAAAATGGTAAAAAAACAAGAGCAAGAAAACATGAAAACCATATACGAAAACGAATTGTTTAGAGCAAACGAGAAACTAAAAATGGCTTTTGCAGAAATTGTTGTAAAACAAAACCAAATAGAAAAATTAAAAGCAGAAATTTGCCTTGTAAAAAACAAACTTAGCCAAAATCAAGAGTTTTTAATTAAAAAAAGAATCATAAAAAACAAAAAAACTGCGTCTAAGGCAATTAAAGAATTTTTTGATAAAAATACATCAAAACAAGCAAAAACTGTTTAAACCAATTGCAAAAAAAATGTTAAAAATTTTGTTGCTTTTTTTGCTTTAGTTAACGTCTTTTTATAACTTGATTGCACTTGCCTATTGACAAAAAGCGAAAAATGTTATAGCATATATTAAAAAGGGGTTTAAACATGATGAACGGATTATTTAAACTTAAAGCAAAACAAAATCTTTTACCAACATATAAAAACTATCTTGTTTCAAAATTGTTGCTAGACAAAAAACAAGTAAACAAAATGTTTTCAAACAAAGAGGTTTCGGCTGCTTTTGAAAATGCGGTGATGGAGTTTTATAAAGGTTCAAATTTTGGCAATAGGTTAGACGCAAATCTTTATCCATACATTAAAAAATATGAAGACGTTATGGAAAAAAAGTATGGTTTTAAAGACAACTATTTTAGATATTTCATAAACCTTTATAGCTATTACTCACGCAAAACATACCACAATTTGGTTACTTTTGATAATAGATATCTTTTCAAAAAAGAAAAAGAATATTTTTCAAGGCTTTCATATATGTGCTGTGCAATTTTTGATAATGTGTATGTTGACTTAACAAACAACAATCTTTGGTGGGAATATGAAGATGCATCACTTTTAAGAAGGCAATTTTTAAACGATATTGTTGTTGTTCCATTAGAAACAATCCAAGAACTTTGCCTTAAATATTTGGGCAGAGAAATTGACCCAAAAGAGTTAATGAGCGATACCAGAACAAGCCCACCATTAAACCTTGTTAAAGAATTAGACAAAAAAATGGCACAAAAAGGTTATGTTGTTGCTTACACTTGGGCTGAATATTCCGAAAAAGATAAGTGCAAGGTTATAAAAAACTCTTTAACTAATCCACCAACAAATAAATATTATTTAAAAAGATATTTATTGCCTGAAAAAATAAATGTTAGAGATTGTTAAACTGTGCACAACATAACAAAGTAAGAATTTATTTATTTTATCAAAAAAACAGCAAAGAATGTTCATTTGCTGTTTTTTTTGTTATAACACATTGACATGCTAAAATTTAACAAATCATTTTTGTTTTGGTTGTTGAAATAAAAAACGTAGACAAATTCATTTTAAACTTGCCTACACTTTAAAAGTTTTTTTAATTTTTTGTTTATGGCAAATCGAACCAAGTTTTTATGTGATGAATCGCAATTCCAAAATTCTCTGGAATTTGTTTTTTTAGTTTGTCAAGTTCATCATACATCACTTGTTTGCCTTCTTCCATAAAAGAAACATTGTTGCCTTCGGTGCTGTGAGTTTCCACACACAACACAAGTTGTTTGTTTTGCATGTTTGCATAATCAATTTCTTCTTTGGCAATTTTTAAAATACCTTCACACGTATCTCTATAACTCATAACAAAAATTCTGTTAGCCACATCAATCATAAAGGCGTAAGCCGGCTTGGTTATATTTTGATATGCAATTTCATCGTGCAACCAAAAAGGAATGTCATAATCAAATGTAATTGTTGGATATTTGTTTTTTAAGTTAGTTGCCAAATCAATTAAACCATAAATTAGTTGCTGTCTATTTTTGTCAAAATCAGGACTTTGATGCGGTTCAATGTCTAAGTGAATTCCGCAAAACTTTGCATCAACATATGTGTTTTGATAGTCAACAAATTTGTCAATTTGAGCAAACAAACTTGAACTGTTTTCCAGCCATTCATATTTTCCAGCCAGCCAATAAACATCAATGTTTTTTGCGTTGGCTATTTGTATAAAATTTTTTGTGTTTTCATTAAATTTGCTGGTGTAAAAATAAATTTCTGTAACGTTGTTTTCTGATGCAAAATTTAAATAAGTTTCGGCATTAAGTTTGTCATTCCACCACCAAGTTCCAACAGTTGCTTGTTTCTTTGTTAAAAATTTTAAAGAAAACCCCAATCCCGTGGCAATGCAAACAATGATAAGTATAATTAAAATTGTCTTCTTCATATTTTGCATTATATCATAACAAATAAAAAATTAAAAATATTTTTTAAATTGGGAACAAATAAAAATTAAAAAATATTTATTAAATTAAAAAAATTAAAATTTTAAATTATTTTTTTATTATAAAAACGCAAAAAAAAGTAGTTTTATTATATTGTTTGCTGAATAAATGTTAATTTTTGATTGTTCTTCTCGGTTTAATCATGTATAATAATGTTATGAAAAATTACGAAAAATGTTTTAAAGTGTTTAAAAACTCATATAAACAATTTAATAATCTTAACAAAAACAATCCGTCTTTTAATTTGTTAACGGGCAACATTAATGGGGTAATTTTTTCTTGCCCGCACGCAGTTTCTCAAACCAGAAATGGCAAAGAAAAAATAGCAGACCTAGACACTGGTCCTTTGGGTGTTGCCTTAAACTCACTTGGTTATTCGGTTTTGTTAAAAACTCAAAATTGTAATGATGACGCAAATTTTGATAAAAAATCGCATTATAAAAACTTTTTAAGTAAATACATTAAAAATAACAACATAAAATATTTAATAGATTTACACGAAATGAGCAATAAAAGAAATGTTTTGTTTTCACTTGGAACAAATTTTGGTGTAAATTCAGATGAAACACTTGAATTAACAAATCAATTTATAAAATTGCAAACAACAATGGTATGGAAGCAGATAAAGTTGGAATAGATTTTCCGTTTGCGGCTTCAAAAATAACAACAATTTCTTCTTTTGTTGCTAAAAAAAATAAAATAGAAACATTGCAAATGGAAATTAATAGCAAAATTTTTGAAGATGACAACTTAACAAAAGCTTTAATTAAAACAATTGATGAATATATCAAACTTATAATAAAAGCTAAAAATTCTAGGTTAAACAATAAAGTTGTTAACAACATTAGTTTTTACGAAAAACAATTTAACAACATGGAATCAAACAAAGTGTTTGAGTCGGTAAATAATAAAAGCCAAATTTTAATCACCGCACCTCATGCTTGTTCTATGATAAAGGAAGGAAAAGAATGTTATAAAGAACCTTCTTCTGGAGCATTAGTAAAAACATTGTGTGACAATTTTGGGTTAAGTTATTGTTGTAAAACAAAAAGCACTCAACAAGATTCAACTGAAGAATATTTAGAATGTGTAACTCGCTTAGCTTTAAAAAGCAAAGTCAAATTAATTATTGAGTTTCATGTAATGAATCCTAAACGATATGAAGACATAACAATTTTAACCAACAAAGGCTTTTCTGTAGACAATAATTTTGAAATTATGTCTGTCATTATCAAATCTCTTGTTTTAAACAAATTTACAAATTTCAGTTTAGATTATCCATTTAATGCTTTAAAATTTAATTCATCTATTGCAAGAATTTTTAAACAAACACAAATTCCATCGCTACAATTTATTATTAATCAAAGAATTTTTAACAACAAATCAAAAACCAACAAGTTGTTACGTGCAATAGAATACATGTTAAAAAAACTTGATTTAATAATATAGGCTCTTTTCAAAACTTTATTTTTGTACTATAAAACCACCACACCATCCGGTTTTGCATTGTCGGAAGTTTTGTTTGAATGCATACAAAGCGAAGTGTACATTTAAACAAAACCTCATTTTATTTGCTTTGTTCTTCAATGCCTAAAAAAACAAGCCCAAGGGGAATGCCTTTTGAAACTAGTACAACAAAAAAAACACTTTATCAAAAAGGATAAAGTGTTTTTTATTTGTGAAATAATTTATATTTTATTTTTCCTTTTCAAATAGTTAATTAAACCAGTTATAAAGAATATAATACATAAAGTCATTATTGTTAAAAATATTATACAGTGGATATTATTTGCTATTGAAAACTCGGTCTTCCAATTACAAAAATTTACCTTAAAAATATTTATTTTATTTATTTCTTTTTGCATAGTAATATTATCAACTTTTATAAAAGGTACAATTAAATATAAAATATCAATTAAAAATAATATAATACTTGTTTTTAATAATCGATTGATTTTTAAAAATCTAACTGAAAGCAATATATTTAAGAATAAATAACCGATAAGAATTATTGGAAATGCAATTTTTAAATACCAATTATTATATGTATATCCATTTGTGGTAGTAAAATAATATATAACAATTAAAAGTAAATTAAGCATAACAAAATCTATTCCAATAGAAATAAAATCGTTAAACTTGTTTATTTTTGCAAAAACTTTATATTTTGAAATATATATTGGTGTAAATATGATAACTCCTCCCAACAAAACTGAAAATGATGCAACCCAAAACCAATTTCCACCTGTGTATAAACAACAAACACCTAAAAGTAAACACAAAGATAAAAACATTGAAAGTGGCAACAAAATCAGTTTGTGTTTTTTAATAAGTTTTGGAAGATTTGTAAAAGTAAAAGCAAGCAGTAATGCTGATAATACAATCCAAAACCAAGTTAGTCCATTATTAATTGCTAAATCACAAATAAAACAAGGAATAAGTGCAATTACATAAGAAATATAGAAAAACAAATTCCAAGAAAAACTTAATGTTCTCCACTTTTTTGCTTGCACTTTTTCTACTCTTGATTGTTTATCAATACTTGCTGTTATAAGTTCGTGCTCAGTAACGCCTAATATTTTTGATAATGTAGGCAATAATGTTATATCTGGATGAGCGATATTCTTTTCCCACTTACTAACAGCAGATTCCGATACAAATAACTTTTTTGCCAATTCTTTTTGAGTTAAACTTTTTTCTTGTCGTTTTTGCTTTAAAAATTTACCAAAATCATTTTCCATTTTAATCTCCTTTAAATACATGTAGATTATAACACACGGAACGACTATTTGTATTACCTTTTTCACAATTTAGAACTTGAAAATTATTCAAGTTCGGTGGTTTAAGACAATTTGGCATTTAGGAGTGTTCTCGCTTCGCTCCACCAGACAAGCACACGTCAATAAACCAAATTAAAGTAGACAAAAATCGAAAGTGTTGGTAAACGTAACACACTTTCGCTTTTTGCTGTTATATGCAATGGCTAATTTATTCCATGGTGTACTTGACTAGAGTCTCTGAAATGAGTTTTCTTTTTTTGCAAGTTAAGACAGAGAAACGATATTTGTGCTTATGTCTTTCTTTTTTCGTTTTTCTGCCTTCTTATATTGTGTTTTCATTTCTTCTCTTGTCAAGTACCTTTCACGGCATAAAGTAGTCAATAAAAAAGAGAACTAGATATTTTTCTATCTAATTCTCTAATTATTACACTAGTTTCAAAATGCAGTGACTTAGACTTGTTTTTTTTGTTATTACAAACTATCTACAACATCATTTGCAAATGCTTCCCATTCAAGACCATCTTGACTAACGCGAATGTTATTTTGCAAAGCTAAGGATTCAATTGAATTACCATATTTGTTTTTATGATATCTGCCCACTGGATATAAAAATGCTTTTTGAGTTGCGTTTTTTAAGCCACTCCTAGCAGCACTTATTCCAATGGTATCTCCATTTTCAGCTTGTTGAGTGTTTGCTTCTTCATTGTCTAAAGCCTTAAGTGTTGCTTTTTCTAAGCCACTCCTAGCGGCAATCATTCCAGTATTATAATCATTAAAAGCATTTCGTTGAGTGCTTGCTTCTTCATTGTTTAACGTTAATATAACAATTTCTTCAAGGCCTAAGTCTGCAGCCCACATTCCTAAATTTTCACCATTTTTATCTTGATAAGTTAAAATTTCAGGATATTTTTCAAAAAATTGCTTAAATATTGCAATTGCGCTTTCTGGCATTTCTTTATAATTGGCTTAGTTGCTTATTTTTTGCTCTTCCCATGTTTCACACAAGTTCAACATGGGAGCCCTAAAACGGAATGGTAGCCGCACAAAAAAAATAGTAGTGGTGCAAATAGCGAGACTTGAACTCGCACGATATTTCTATCACAAGCTTCAAAAGACTTGTGCGTCTTCGTCAAAAACTGCGCTATTGCCATTTTGCCAAGCAAAATTGGCTTGCTTGCTTGTTTTTTCCTCTTCCCATGTTTCACATAAGTTCAACATGGGAGCCCTAAAACGGAATGGTAGCCGCACAAAAAAAATAGTAGTGGTGCAAATAGCGAGACTTGAACTCGCACGATATTTCTATCACAAGCTTCTGAGACTTGTGCGTCTACCATTCCGCCATATTTGCATAATTGAGTTTGTTAACAAACCCATGTGGCAATTATAAATCATTAACACACATTTTGCAACAAATTTAAAAATTTAAACCACCAAAATTGAGTTTTTGGTGGTTTTGCATGTTAACAAAAAATCACATCACATTTTTAAGCAAACTTTTTAATGTTCCAATGTTTAAGTTTAATGCTTCAACAATTTCGGGAATAAAATCTTTAAGTTCTTGACATATGCCATATACCATAACGTTTTTTGCCATCAAAACAATGCCTTCAGACAGGTTTATTTTTGAAGTTATATAAATGGCATCCAAGTTGTTTGTTGCTGGATTTGAATTTAGTTTGTGTATTGTGGAATTAAAAAGTTCTTCAAATTTTCGCATGTATAGTTTTATATCTCTTTCAGAGTTGCAAGCACAAGAACAAGATTCAAGCATGTTTAAAAGTGTGTCGGCATTTTGTTTGTGCTCTTCTGATGTGTTTTTTGCAAAATTTTCCACATCAACATTGGTTGTAAATTTTAAAATATTGTCATTCATTTTAACGCTTGCATTAAAAAATGGAACAACTTGTTTAATAAACAGTTCTGAAATGCTTTTTTCGACTTCAACACCCGAAACTTCCTTTTCGAGTTGGTCAACAATATCGTAGTATGTATTTAAAAATTCTTTACTATTGTCGCTTAATTTTTTTATTATAAACATATTTTCCTCCTTTTATAGAACTATGAAAAATTGAACAAATTTGTTACATTTTTGTCTTTTTAAATCACTTGAATTACATCTAGTTGCAAAAAAAATGTTTGTGTGATAATATCTTGTTTAGAAGGTAATTATGTTTAAAAGAATCAAACAAATCAGAAAACTAGAAAAATCAAAACTCGGAGATGATGAGTTTTATGAAACAGATGCCAACAATCGTGGAGTTATTGATGTTGGCGCCGAAAACTACGATGATATTTTTTCATATTATGACTTAAATGGAGAAAATGTTTTAGATGACGAATTTGCAGAATTTTTAGATAAAAAATCAAAAGCAATCCCTCAAAAAGTAGAGCTGGCACTTCATTTTCACGTTAAAAATCCAACAGACGAAAAAAAAGAAGAAATTGAACATGCAATAAAAAACAACTATAAAAGAGAGGTTAGGGCAATCAACAGAAAACTTCAAAAAAATGCAAAATTTTCAATATATTTGCTTACTTTTGGGTTGATTTCTTTTGGAATTTATCTTTTGTTATGCTACTTAAATGTTCATTTTGCAATAACCTATGTTTTTGACTTAATTGCTTATGTTTTTTTGTGGGAAGTGGTTGATAATCATTTTTTGGTTAGAAAAGAACTTCAAGATAAAAGGCTTCAAATGTATAGATTTGTCAGAGCAGACATTGATGTGTTTGAATACAAAAAACAAACAAGGCAACAGCACAAAAAAGCAAACAAAATTTCAAAGGGGAAATTAGATGATAGAACTAAAAACTGATGATAAAAAAATTAAAACAATTTTGGACTACTATGTTTTAACAAACAAACTTAAAGACGTTGTTAGGTCAGGTTGGAAACGATGGGGTGTTAAGCGTGCAAGAGTGGAGTCAATTGCAGAACACATTTATGGAACTTGTATGTTGGCTGTTGCAATATGGTCCGAAACGTTGCCAAATGTTAATCTTGCCGAGGTTATTTTAATGTTGGCAATTCACGAAACAGAAGAGATTGTTATTGGAGATATCACACCTTTTGATGGCGACCAAAAAGAAAAGTTAAAACAAAATGGTGAAAAGGCTGTGCAAGCAATATTTAAAAATCTTGTTGCAAAAGAGGTTTATAACAATCTTATTCACGACTTTAACACACTTGCAACTCCTGAAGCAATTTTTGCACATAAGTGTGACAAGTTGGAATGTGACATTCAAGCAAAGTTATATGGTGAAGAAGGTTGCTTAATCTATGAAAATGGCGATTCAATAAAAGACAATCCCAAAATTCAAGAAATGTACAAAAAAGGAATAACCAACGTTTCCGATATGTTTATTTATTCAGATAAAAAGCATTTTAAAGAAGATGACATATTTAAAAAAATGAGTGATTATTTGGAAAATAATAAATTAAAAGAGAACAAAGAAAATGATTAATGTTTTATTTGGAGTCAGTTATTTAGGGACAAACTATGCAGGCTGGCAAAAACAAAACAATGCCTTGGGAATTCAAGAAGTTATTGAAAATGCAATGCAGGAACTTGGCATAAAAAACCCTGAAATTTTTGCAAGCGGAAGGACCGATGCAGGTGTTCATGCAATTGAGCAGTGTTTTAGTGCAAAAATAAATTTTTCTGCAGTAGATAAACTTCCAATTGCTTTAAACGTTAAGTTGCCAGATGATATTAGAATTTTATGGGCAAAGGAAGTTGATTCGGTTTTTCATGCTCGTTTTTCAGCACATAAAAAAACCTATTTATATAGAGTTAAGGTGGGGCAAATTGAAAGCCCTTTTGATAGTGCTTTTACCACATATTTAACATATAATTTAAACCTTTCAAACATGTTAAAAGCAGCAAAAATATTAACTGGTGAGCATGATTTTAAAGCATTTTGTTCGGCAAACACAACAACTCCAGATTTTGTTAGAACAATTTATAGCATAAACATTAAGCAAACAGATGCCTTGTTTGAGTTTGAAATTTGTGGCAACGGATTTTTGTATAATATGGTTAGAATTATTGTGGGAACGCTTGTTGATGTTGGTCGTGGAAAGTTGTCCGCTGTTGATGTAAAAAACATTTTAGATTCTAAGTCTAGAAGTCTTGCAGGAAAAACAATGCCGGCAAAGGGGTTAATTTTAAAAAAAGTTGATTATTAACTTGTAATAATTTGACTAAAAAATGTAGAATGTTATAAACTATTTCTATTAAAAAGGGGAAAAGTTATGAGAAAATTTCGAATTGTTTCGCTTTGTGCATCTATTTTGTTAATGATTTCGCTTATGGCTTTTGGAGTGTATGCTGCTTCAAGTGCAACTTTTTCTGTAACAAGCTCTGTTGAATTTACTGTTCAAAATGTTTTTGTGGAGGTTTCTGCCGGCAAGGGTGATGCACCTGCAGAAAATGCAACATATTATTATTCTCAACCATCTGGCTCACAACTTCCTTTAACTCAACTCACCGCTCTTCCAGATGTTGAGTTTAATGACGAAATTGAAAATGGAAATTCAATAACTTATCACATATATGTCAAAAACTTGCACTCTCGTGACATAAAAATTAGGTTTGGGTTTGAATGGACCGGTTCTTCAAAATATAACTTTTCAGACCAAACAGCGGGTGAGGGTGCTGTTCAAATTTCTTCTTATGTAAACAGCAAAATTGGAACAAGTTTAAAAAAGGATAAAGATGTAACCCCAGAACCAGAAGCGCCAACAAAAAATAATGAATTGCTCTTAAGAACAGATGTTATAAAAGGTGACTCTTTGTGTTCAGATTTTCTAGAAGGTGAAACAAGAATTTTTGTTGTGACACTAACTTTAAAATCTGCAGCTGAAACATTTGCACTAAAAGATGGCGCATTAAAGCTTAAAATGAGCGCAAGTTTGAATGATATTGACTCAATTTAAAAAACAAGTTATGTGAAAAATAGTTGCATAAAGACTATTTTTTATTGTAATTTAATGAAAATAATAACACAACTTAAATGACAATACTAGGAGATTTA
Organism: uncultured Lachnospiraceae bacterium; assembly: GCA_964600435.1. Lineage (GTDB taxonomy): Bacteria > Bacillota > Clostridia > Christensenellales > UBA1242 > HGM11367. The sequence continues at coordinate 97,318 of CAZRJB010000002.1, read as the reverse complement.
AAATGGAATTTATTAAAACACCCGTTAAAGGCATGCCAGAACAAATGCCAAACGATATGGTTATTAGAGAATATGCTTTAAGAAAAATAAAAGATACATACAAAAAACATGGTTTTATGCTAATAAACACCCCATTAATTGAACACATAGAAAACTTAACCAATAAACAAGGTGGTGAAAACGAACAGTTAATTTTTAAAATTATGAAAAGGGGTGAAAAACTTACAAAATCTGAATCTTTAGAAGATTTGTGCGATAGTGGGCTTAGATACGATTTAACTGTTCCTCTTGCAAGGTTTTATGCAAACAATGGCGAAAAGTTGCCGTTGCCTTTTAAGTCTTTGCAAATAGGAGAATCTTTTAGGGCAGATAGACCGCAAAAGGGTAGATTTAGGCAATTTACTCAATGCGACATAGATATTCTTGGCGATGGTAGCAACTTGGCAGAAATTGAACTTATTACAGCCACTGCAAACATGCTAAACGAATTGGGTATTAAAGAGTTAAAGGTTAGAGTTAATGACAGAAACATTTTAAAAGCAATGGCTCTTGCTTGCCATTTTTCAGAAGAGAAGTTAGAGTCTATTTATATAATCCTTGACAAAATTGACAAAATTGGTTTGGACGGAGTAAAAAATTGTTTGTTAGAATTTGGTCTTGAAAAAGACAATGTTGAACAATATTGTTCAATGTTTGAAAACTTAAACGATGCAGTTGATTGTAAAAGTTTTATTGGCAACAAACTGCAAGGCTATTTGCCTGACGAAGTTGTTGAAAACTTAAATGATATAATTGAAATAACATCAAGCCTTGTAAATAATCAATGCAGAGTTGTTTTTGACCCAACTTTGGTTAGAGGAATGTCATATTATACTGGGCCAATTTTTGAAATTGAACTTAGCAACTATCATGCTTCTGTTGCTGGTGGTGGAAGGTATGATAAAATGATAGGAAAATATTGCTTGAAAGAAGTTTGTGCTTGCGGATTTTCCATTGGTTTTGAAAGAATCATTTCAGTTATAAAAGACAACAATCTTGCTCCTGCCGAAAACCAAGACAAGTTGGCGGTTTTAATTGCAAAAGATGTAAAAAAAGAAAAAATTCAACAAACAATCAAAAGAGCAAACGAATTGAGAAAACAAGGCAAAACAGTGATGATTTCTCCAAGAAACAACAATGCCAAATTTCAAAAAGAAAGGCTTGCTGAGTTTGGTTTTAAAAGCTTTGTAGAAATTTTCAGCAACAATGGTGAGTTGTAAAAAGGTGTGGAATTGCACAATAAAAAAGGAAGGTGTTTGAGTGAATCCTTATGGGGTTTGTTTCATTTGAGCACTCTTCCTTTTTTTTGAGTTGGTTAAAAACGCATTAAAAGGTTTAAATATTGCTTTTTTTGATAAAAATTTATTTATTAAAAAGGAATTGCAAAAAAAGATGAAAAACAAATCAAAAAATGTTATTTATATTTCGGTCATTGTAATTTTAAGCATTGTTTGTTTAATTAGCATAATTTACAATTTTAGTGGTGGTTTTTATTATGGCAGGGTGGTTGAATATCAAAAAATTTTAGGTGAAGAGCAAACAATAACCATATCTGGGCAAGGGAGTTTTGTAACAGCAAGCAATTTTAGTGGAACAACACTATTAAACGATGATATTAAGCAGGAAATATTTTTAAAAACGTCAAACATAAACGTTCCACTTTTTTTGCGTGCAAAAATAGAACTTGTTGGTGCAGCAACGCAAAACAATTTAATGTATGGTTACACAAATTGGGTGAGTGGTGAAGATGGCTATTTATATTTAAATCAAACCATTGGCTCAAACGAAAAAATTGGACTCTGCAAATATGTTAGATTAAGCGAAAACAACAAGCTTGAAACAAACATAAACTATATTCTTACATTTATAGTTGAAGCATCAGAAACAGAGTTTAAAGAAATCTAGAATAGTCAACAATTTTTGCTGGGTTAAAAAATGGAAAAAGTTCTGACCTGTTTGACAAAATTGTGTTTCCGTCCACACATTTTCTATCCATAAACAAAACTTTGTGACTGTTCTTGTTTGGCAAATATGAGTAAAAAGTTTTCATTCCGACCCCACAAAAAAGAGAAAAACCTGCATTTTGCAAAGCTTTGTGCTTTTCACAAATTTCACCGTTTTCAAAAACTTGCCATTCGCCATAAGGATAAACATAAACATTTGTTTTTCCAACTAATGGTTCAACTTCGTTTTTCCAAAGCAAAATTTCCTCATTAAATTTTTCCAAACTGATTTTGTTCATGTGATAATGTCCATAGCTGTGGCAGGCAAATTCCCAACCACAAATTTTAAGTTTGTTAATCACAATTTTTGCTTGCTCAATTTCTTCATCTCGATCAACATTGTTTCTGTGTCCTGTTCTATAACCCAAAATTCCATCGTAGCCAGTCAAATTTAAAACCCCTTTTGCTCCATCAATGGAAAAATCTGGATGTTTTTTAATAAACTGTTCAAGAATAGGCGCAAATTCTAAGTCTTGCCTAACATCTGTTTTTCCGTTGATTTTGGTTTGGGTTGCAAGTTCTCCGTTTTTGTTAACAATAATTTTATCCACCATGCCAAGACCTTTTTTCTTTTTGTCGTAATTAACATCATCAAAACTTAAAATTAGTGCCTTTTTATTTTTAGGAATTTTAATTTTTTCCTTTACAGCAGTACCATTTTTGTCAACATTAAAACAAGAACTAATTTTAACAAGAACATAGTTGTTTGAATATAGTTCATTTAAAATGGCAACAAATTCGATAGAAGTTATGCAATCTGCAGAGTAATATTTTTTCATTTCGTTGTCTTTTTTAAATGCAATTTCTGGATAAGCAATCAAACAATGTGTAAACAAATGCTCGACTTTGGTTGTGTAATAAAAACTGTTTTCCGCAAAAACATGACAATCAAAAAAAGAGAAAAAAGCGCTCAAAATTGTTAAAAAAACCAAAAAAAATACAAAAAAATTGATTTTTTTAACATTTTTTTTAAATTTTAATGCATATTTAATCATATTTCTATTGTTTGCAAAAAAACAATTTTTAATGCGACAAACAAAACAATTTTTCTACAAAACTTATCAAAATATCAATAATTTCTTTTGTTAAAATTTGTTCAAGGAGTGAATGATGGAAATTGAAAATTCTTATTATAAAAACATAATTTACAAAAAGAATGCATTTGAAGATGTAAAAACATACATAAAACTAAATTTTAACAACAAAAAAATTTTACTCGTTTCAACAAAGAGTGTTCCTGCGGAAAATGTAACATGTCTTTTAAATTCGTTGTTTTGTGGAAGTGAAAATGTTAGCCATTTTGTTGCAAGGCAAAATTTTATTAAAGCAGAGTTGGAATCTTTAAAAGACAGATTGTCTGCTGGCAACTTTGACTTGGTTGTGGCATTTGGTGGGGGAAAATGTTGCGATTCTGTTAAATTCTTTTGTCACATGTTTAAACTGCCATACATTGTTTGCCCAACTGTTGCTTCAACTTTGGCATATTTTTCTAATTACTGCATAAATCCATATGACCCAAGCAAAAGTTTTTACGCAGAATTTCCAAACAAAATTTTTATTCAAGAACAAATAATAAAAAACTCTAGTTGCAGTGTAAACATCGAGGGACTTTGCTTTTTGCAATCTTTGCGGGCAGTTTATGTCGAAGGTGTAGCAAACGACCACGAAAAAGAAAGATATATTTTTATTGGATTGGAAAAAATTTTAAACAAACTCCAATCAGAACAAACAAACATTTTGCTTTGTGGGGAAGATTCCAACTTGGTTTTAATGGATTTGTTTATAGATTTTGGTTTTTACATAGGTTTGTTAAACAGAGAAAACTACTATTTGTTTAACATGTATAATGTTTTTTCAAGCATAAACAATAATTCAGAAATGGCGGGCAAAAAAATGCTTGTTTGTGCAAAATCAATTTTGTCAACACTAAAAGGCTTTATTGAATTGAACACGTTAAAATGTTTGGAAAAAAACAACTATCTAAAAGTTGCAAAATTAATAAAAAACAATAAAATATCATACAAAAACTTAAAAAATAACAACTTTTTTGATGTTTTTGCAAAAAAAGCATCTGCAAAAAAAGTTTTTTTAGAAAACAGAGAAAACAATTATAGACTAATTAACCAGCAACTGTTCTTTATTAAAGAATTTGCAAAAAAGGTACGTTCAATATTTAAATATGGTATTGAATTAACGAGCCAAATTTCAGATGTTTTTAAAGCACTTGCTGTTGCCCCATTTATATATAAAAGCGACAATTTGATAAACATGCTTGCATGCTCAGGTGTTTTAAATTGTTTTCTAGCATAAAATGTTTAAAAAACAACAATTAGTCAATAATTATTTTTATGAAAAGACTAATTGTTTTTATTTTGTTGGCAATTCTTTTGTGTGCTGTAAATTTTTCAACAACTCAAAACTTAACAATTGATAAAATATTTCCTCAATCCACCGCAGAAGTGTTTTTAAGTGAAAAAACACAAATTCCACTTAAAAAAATCGATAATGGCATGGGGGAAATAATTTTTTGTGATTCTTCAGATATAAATTACATATTAAATAACACAGATTGTGTTGCTGGTTTAACGCTAAAAGTTTGTGGCTTAAACAAAAGCCAAATTTTAAAAAAAATCGGAGCAAATCAACTGGTTTCCGCAAATTTTGGCATATATGGCTGGACAAATCTGCTTTCAAACTCAAAAAAAATTGCAGAAAAAAGTGTTAACTTTTCTGGTAAAAACATAAATTTTCAGTGCGTAGAAAAAGAGAACTATGTGTTGCTGGGGTTTCCAATAATTTTAGGAAGTTATTAAAAAAGTTTTAAAATATATGTTTAAACAATCAAAACCTGTCAATAATTTTTGACGGAGGTAAAAAAGATGTTTAAAAAAATCATAAAAAAGTACGGTTTTTATATGTTGGCATTTGTGGCAATTTTGGCTGTTGGCATAACTGCAGGTTTAACCGGTGAATCTGTGCAAGAAGAACAACCAAACGTTCCAACCACCACAACAGAAATAAACATGTTGTGTCCAATGGAATCACCAGAAGTTTTAAAATGGTTTAGCGACACAGAACTGTTTTACAATGCAACATTAAATCAATGGGAAAGCCATAAAGCGGTGGATTTGACTTCGTCAATAAGTTCCGATGTTTATTCAGTTTTGAATGGCATTGTTACAGATTGCTCATATTCATACGAAAATGGCTATTGCATAACAATTGCTCATGATGATGGTTTAAGCACAAACTACTGTTCGCTTTCTAACATAAACTCAATAAAAAAAGGTGACAGCGTTAAACGTGGGCAAAAAATTGGAGAAGCATCAAGTTCTGCATCAAACGAAAGTTTGGACGGAAATCATTTGCACTTTTCGGTTTTGTTAAATGGAAAAAAAGTTGACCCATCTGGATATATAACTTTTGAAAACAAGTAAAAAAATTAGTTGATAAAATTGCTTTACAATATTTTCTAAAGGTGCTAAAATATAGCTCAGTACCAATGGAGGAAATGTAAATGACTATTGATAAAGTAAAAAAATTAATCTCAAATCAACTCAATGTTGCAGAATCAAAAATAACAGAAAGTTCAAGACTTATAGAAGATCTTGGTGCCGATTCTTTAGACACAGTAGAATTGCTAATGGCTTTTGAAGAAGAATTTGGAATTAGCATTCCGGACGAAGAAGCAATGAACATGAAAACAATCAAAGACATTGTTGATTTAATAGATTCAAAAAATTTATAAAAAGTAAAACAAAAAAAGCACGTAAAAGCACGTGTTTTTTTGTGCAAAAAAACAATGGTGAACATTATAAAAATAATGGGTGAATTTTAAAAAGATGAACAATTTAAAAAGTTTAAATTTAAAATTATCCCATTTTTTTATTAAAAAAATAATTATTTATTAATATTTTATATATAAAATATTAAAAATTTGCAAAAATTATTTTTTTTAAATTTTTTACATTGTTAAAAAAATGATTTTTAACACAATAATTTTTTTTAAAAAGTGATGTCAATCAATTGACAATATTCGATTAAATAATATATTATTAATATATTAAAACAAACAAAAGTCAAAAAAAACAAATATTTAGTCATTATTTGCTAAAAATAGTTTAGGAGTTGTTATGAAAAAGTTAAATAAATTTTTAGTTTTTGTTGTTTCTGTTTTCTTGCTGGGGTCTTGCATGTTTCTTTCTGCATGCAATAAAGAGCAAAACGGCAAAATCTTGCTGGACAAAACCAATGTGTCCATTGTTTTAGGGCAAACCGAAAACAACACTGTGTCGGTTGTTGCAACGTTAGAAAACTTTAGTGCAAATTCACTAGAGTTAATTTATGAACCTTCAAACTACTTTTTGGTTTCTCAAACAAAAACTTCTGACAACACTTTTTTAATAACAATCAAAGCAAATTCAAACATTGCACTTGAACCAACATTGGTTGAAGTTAAATCCGGCAATGTTAAAACATCTTTCAATTTTGAACTTGTTTTGCCAATAGAAAACCTTTCATCAAAATCTGATTTATATATTCCATTTTTTGGCACAACTCCAAACTTGGGTGAAGGGGAGGCTGACAAAACAACTCACAACCTCAAAAACTTTTTAACTTTTGAACCCGCAGACACAAAACAAACGGATGTTAGTTTTGAAATTAAAGATGAAATAAAAGGCGCTTCAATTGAAGGCAACAACTTGGTTATTGACAACACAAAATTTGAAGCTTCAACACAACAAATCACTGTTGTTGCAACTTCAAAAATCAAACCTGAACTTTCCACAACTTTAAACATTGCAGTTGTTCCAAACATAAAACTTATTGCAGATAAAATGCAAGTAACAGTTGACTATAACAACGAAGAAGATGTTGTTAACAAAGATGGCTATTCATTAACTCTTTCAAATTTAGTCAATGATGCATATGAAATTCAAACCTTTAAGGTAACGGTTAAAGTTCCAAACATTTATGGAATTGATGTTGACCTTAACACTGCATCTGGCAGCATTTCAGACATTCTTTCTTGCTTAAAAACATCTTCAACACAAGGCGGTGATGATGTTTACACTTTTGTGTTTAAAGCTGTAAATGCAGCAAGTCAGGGCAAAGGCTCTTTAAAATTTAACTATTCATATAAAAAAACAGCATTAAAAACCGATGAAAATCTTTTTGCAACTTTTTTGTGCTATCAAAATAATCAAATTGTTGAAAGTGTTAATGTTGACGTTGTTTTGCCAATAACAAGCATATCATGCAAAATAAATGGTGAAAATGTTAACGCTAACAACACATACACAGCCTATGTTAATCATGGTGTTGGCACTTTGGGTGAAAGGTTGGAATTTGGCATTTTGCCACAAGAAGTTATTTTCTCTCGCAAAAAAATTACCTTAACTTTGAAAAAAAACAGCAATCTTCAAGTTATAAAAAGTGACGGAACAGTATTATTAGAGGGCAACGACCAAACAACAACATCAGCAACAATTAATGCAGACGAAGTTGTTTATGTAAAAGGAAACACAGCAAGCAACAACTCGGAGCAACTTACTTATTCTTGCGAATCAAACACAAATATAAAAGGCACAATTGATTTTGAAATAAAAAATGGAATCACAACCCTTGGTTTTGTTGAATCAACTGATTCAACAACAACACAAAACCAATGCACAGTTTATGGTTTTAAATCAGGCACAAACCCAAGTTGCATTATTTATGCATATGGCGCTGTTGACCCTAACGAAATTTCTGTTTATAATAATGCAGACCCTACAAAAGAATTAACTGTTACAAAGGATAAAGATTATTATTTTAATCTAAATTTCCCTACAGGACAAAGCGGAACATACACAATAAAAACAAAAAATGGGCACACAATTCAAGCGGAAGTTATTTTGTTTGAAGAATTACAAAGTGCAAACATTTCATTAAAAAATAACATTGAGTTTTTGTCTGGTGTTGGAGATTATAAAGAAGAAAACGGCAACCTTGTTAACATTTCAATCAAAAACGGCTATGCTGTTGAATTAAAATACACGTTAAACAACAATGCAACATACGAAAAAGTAGAATATTCTTTTTACGAACCAGGTGTTGGAGTTTACAGCACAGCCCAAATTAAAAACTTAAAACAATTAAAAAAAGAGGACGGGAGCGACTTAGCCCCAGCAGATTTTTCAAAAATATATAGTTCATATGTAAATACTCAGGGTTTAAACAACAACAAATTAATTTCTTCAATAAAAGCTGGAATCACAATAATAAAAATTGATTTCTTTGACAAAAAAATTGAAAACGGCAAAATTGTTGGTGCTGCCGACGCCCCTATAACAAAATATTTGTTTGTTGAAATTTATGATGCTGTTAAATCAATAGAATCAACTGCAAAAAACATAACACTTAGAGCAAAAAACCAATTGTCCACAAAAACTGATTTGGCAAAAACAACAATAAACTTATCTGCAATGTCAAACGCAAACAGAGCTGCAACCTACAACAAGGTGTTTATTCAAGGCGCAAATGTTAATGAAAACGCTGATGGAACCATGACGTTTACAAAACAGAACTCAGACAATACAAAGAACATTTTAACAGCCACATTAACAATTGCAACTGGAAAATTGGAAATAACAGCAAACAATTATGATAAAAATGAAACAACAATAACAATTGAATTGTTTGCTGCAGATTTTATAGACTTTGGAGCAGGCATAACGGCAGATTATACAAATTTAAAATCGTTTGTAAAATATGTTGTAATTGTCAATATAATTGAAACAAAAATTGTTGGTGATGTTTCTATAACAAATTTGGATTTGCAAGGCATAACCGAATCGACAAAAACATATAAACAAATTTATATAGATTTGTCTAAAAATGATGCTAAACAATTTAAACTTAATTTTGAAATCACTCCAGCAGAAGCTCTCGAAAAAGAATTAGAAATTGAGTTTTCTCCAACAAACAACACATCTAAAGATATTTTGTCAATAACTCCTAACGGAACAATCACAGTTTTGGGCAACACTGGTGGCACAGGAATTATTGAAATAACTCCAAAAGATACCAATTCAACAGCAAAAAAAGTGCTAGTTCCAATTGTTGTTGCAGACGGAGAATCTTATGCAACCGCATTTGAAATAACAAGTTTGAGCGAAATAAAAGATTCAAGCAAGCACTATGTTTTAACCATTCCAACAACATATATACATAATGAAACCAATTTCTTATTTAGCACATTTTATGGTGGATTATACGGAAAAAGATATTCAGACGACACATCATCAGCATGTGCAACAATTCAATTAACATCAACATCTTTGTTTAAAACATTAGGTGCAGATGCACACATTGAAAATTTGAACATATGTGGAACTGTTACACAAACAGATAACACTGTCAACATTGGTTTTGTTGCAGAAACAAACAATGGAACAATTAAAAATGTTAATGTTACAACTTATATATATAATAACCAATATGTTCCAAGTGTTTTAATCGCAAAAAATGAAAACCCAGGCGGGTTGGTTGGAACAAACATAGGCACAATTTCAAACTGTTGTTTTGCCGGCTCAATTGATGTTTCTGACTTAACCAACAAAACAGCAAATGCCATTGCGGGAACAAACTTAACAACCACAGGCACAATTTCAGATTGCAAAATAATAATTGCAAAATTTAATATAAACGATTCAAACAAAGTTGTTGAAACAACAGATACAACAACAAATCAAACAATTTACATCAACGGAGTGATTGGCGGAGGCTCCAAAGATTTTTCTGACAAAAACAGCACAGACATCACAACAGAAAATTACGAAGACAAAGCTCTTGGCACAATTTCCGTTAAAGAAACAACAGAAAAATCTTATGGCCATGAAACCAAAGGCATTGTTTTCTATTATCAAGCAAAAGACTCTTCAAAACAATCATTGTTAAATGGTAAAAACACAATAGCACTTAGTGATTTGCTTTCTTCAACTTCAACCTCAATTAAAATCGATGATTTAAAAGTTCGTGCATTAAACAAAGATGGTTCTGCATGCAATTTTGTTAGTGTTAGTGCTAACTCAATCACTCTATATGGTGTTGGGGAATTTGTTTTAGAAGTTTCTAGCCAATATGATTTCACAACAAGTGTCAAAATTGACTTGGTGTCAATGCACTATTTCTCAAATTTTACAATCACTCACAACGGCAATACAATTTCTTCTTCAACAAACATTCAAATTGTTGTTGGGCAAACAGCAGAAATAATTACAAAATTGAATCACAGCATTAGTGTTTCTGGTGTTTCTATTGAACTTGTAGAAAACACATTTGATGTTGTGTTTGGGTTTGTTTTTGAGCAAACAGGCATAGATGGCACAACTTTAGACATAAAAAATTACATAACAAACACAAAACTAGGTGTTCACACAATAAACATGGACACAAACTTTGTTAAAAGCGACGATGTTGGAGTTTATGTTGAATTAACAAGCAACCATGCTGATTTTAATACTCTTATTAATGGTTATTTATGCTTGTCATCAACAGATACTAATTTCACAATAACCAGAAAAACTGGAACAACCGAGATTTCAGCAAACGTTAGCCATGGAGAAATTGAACCAAAAGACACATTCTCTTTTGTTGCAACTTTAACAACAGATGCAGAAGGCGACAAAGTAACTGAAGCAGACATTAAAGTTTTAAATGCTCAAAACCTTGATGTTACTCAATTCTTTAATATTAAAGTACAACAAAGTGAAACTGAAACAAATAAATTTGAAGTTTTTGTTGAACTAAAAGAAGACAACAAAGCAAAATTGAACATGGTAGACAAAACCTACACAATTGTTGTAGGAGCATCAAACTCAAACTCAAAATACGATGTTTCAACAACTTTAACCCTAACAATTTTGCCACAAGCAGTTTCAAACATAAACACAACATTATATAAAGTAACAAATGCAACAACAGAAGGCGTAAGTGTTTCTAGATTCGAAGAACCGGCATCTGTTTTGTTGCCAACTCAATCAGGCATTTTTGTTGTTGACATGTTCCCAACATATGCAACTTATGACTATATTGAAATTGTTGCAGAATCTAGCACACTCACAACTCTTGCTTTCAGACTTCAAGAAAATAATAATTCTTCATATAAAAATGCAACAGAAGGATTTGAATCAATAAATGGCAAAAATGGTATAAGAATTTTTAATAATCAAACTGGCGCATATTTTGTTAAAATTTATGCAAGCATAAACTTTGATGCAGACACTGTTTTCACTTTAACTGTTAATGCATATTACAACGGCAAAAAAATTGAAAATGTTCAATCAGTGTTCATTTTATACGTAAAAGCACCAGAAGCTCCAGAAATCTCTTTAAACGGAGAAACTCATGTATATGTTTATGCAGAGGCAAAAACTGAAATTAGTAACATTACCGCACTTGTTGCTGGCGACCAAATTAACACATCAATAAAAATAGCAACAATAGATGATGATGGAAATGAAAAATCTGAATTAGATGGAAAACCTGTAGGTAATATAGAATGCATAATAGAACGCTTAAACAATAATGCTGCTGGTTATTCGGTATATAACATAACTCTTAGATTCAAAGATGGTTATTCATTCCTAAATGATAGCACACAATTAAAACTTGTTGTAGAAAGCACAAAAATTTCACAAGGAAACGAAATTAAAGTGCATTCCGAAATGTTTGTTTATGTGATTGATGCAAAAATTGAACAAGACGACATTGTTGTGTATAGAGCGCTAGATAAAAACTTTAATGTTACAAACTTTAATGCGTCAGAATTTATGTTGTCTTTGTCTGAAAACGTAAAAGCATCAGCCAACTTCAAAAAAGAATTTAATGCTACAAACGAAAACGCTACTTACTACTTTGAAAACGTTAGAACTGGCTTTATATTTGGTGCTACAAAAAGCGATTTCACATCAGCACACAATTTGGCATCATATTTGTATTTTGTTAACGGAAACTCAGAAATAAAACTCACAAACGAAAATGACGGCTCAATTAACCAACACGAGTTTTATGATAACTATGTTAAATTCTTTATTAACAACGAAAAACTATATGTTCAAGGTGGGGCATACACTGGCAAAGTTAACATGCGCCTAAGAATTCCTTACACAATGCCAAATGGTTCTACTGGTGTATATGTTTATGATTTTACAATCACAAACAATCAATACACAACAGAAGATTTGCCAAAAGAAATTGCTGACCCTGCTGGCTTTTTAAACATTTCAAACGAAGAACAATCTCAAGACTACATTTTAAATGCAGATTTGTTCTTGTATAACTTTAAAACAATTGAAAACACAAACAAAATTAAGTCGTTAGATGGAAACAACCATGCAATTCACATTATAGAATTTGCTCAAGATTCAACTTTAACTGACTATGCATTGTTTAAGCAAATTTCATCAGAAACAACAATCAAAAACTTAACAGTTAACATATATTATTTGCCAACACTTTCTGTTCAAGGCGCAACAACCATAAACGTTGCAGGCTTGGCAATCAACAACAATGGTGTGGTTTACAACTGTGATGTTATGTCGTATCTTGACCCAAATTTGGCTAGCACAACAAACTCACATGGCTTAAAAATTGAAGACAACGTTGAAGCAAATGTTGCAGGCTTAGTTTTAAACAATTATGGTTCAATAACAAACTCAAGAGTTGGCAATTCAAGCAAAACAATTGTTGAAAGCGTTTCTGATATTGGAATTGCAGAAACAAAAATAATAACTGCTGAACAATTTGAAATTAAGGCAAGTGGAACAATTTCAGGTTTTGTTCAAAACAACTCAGGGGTGATTTCAAGTTCGTTTGTTAAAAACATAAACATTCAAAACATATATAACAAACAAGAAACAAAAACCACAACCGGATTTGTTGGAGAAAACACTGGAACAATTGTTATGTCTTATGCTCAAGGTGGCTTTAAAGACGAAAACAGCATTCAATCTGACATTGGCGGAATTGAAGCACTTGGAATAATGTCTGGCTTTGTTTACTCAAATCAAGGAACAATAACTGACTGCTATAGCAACTTGCGTTTAACAAATTCACGTTCGCAAGTTGGGCGTTTGGGTGCAGGTTTTGTTTATGAAAATGGTGAAGATGCAACAATCAAACGTGCATATTCAGCATCCACAATAATAAACAACAATATAACTCAAATGAATTTTGCAGGAATAAAAGACATTGGTGGTTACAACAACAGTGGTGTTATTGACACTTGTTATTACTACGTTAAAAATGATTCAGACCAAATTTCAATAGAAAGTGTTATAAACACTTCAATAACAGCCGTTTCCGAAGTTGACAAAAGCAGAACATTCTATGGCTTTAGTTTTATAGATTCAAGCATAAATGCATCTGGAACATGGGCAATTGCAAAAAACGGACCTGTTCTTGTAAACACAAACAACATTGCTCAATCAATTAGATATAAAAAAGCAAACACAACTGGGCAAAACACAGATGTTGAATATCTTTTCCCATATTGCGTTGGTTATGAACTTGGCACAATAAACAACCCAATCATCATAAGAGATGCAGAAGAATTTAACTCAGTGTTTGGTGCATCAAAATCTACAGACATAAAAAATAACTATAGCACAGAGTTTAAAAAGATTTACGGTTCATATAGAATTGTAAATAATTTAGACATGCTTTCTCTCGTTCCAAAATCTGAACAAGAAACAGAATACAAAGTTAATTTGCTTTCAACTGGCTATGTTTTAACTGGTGAACAAAAATCAATTTCAAAAATGGGTGGTTCGCTTGAAGGCAATGGCTTAACAATTAAAAACCTTGCAATTTCAAACTCAAGCGCAACAAGTGACGAGTTTGGCTTGTTTAGGGCTCTAGAAAGTGGTGCAAGCATTTCAAATTTAAACATTGAACTTTCTGAGGGTGGTGTTAGTGCCGACCACACAACATTTGTTGGAACAATTGCAGGAACTCTTAAAAATTCTAGCGCGTTTAATATTAGCATCAAGGCTAACAGTTTGGCTGACACAGATAAAAACACAACCAAAATTATTGGTGCAAACGTTACTGGCGGTGTTTTTGGTAGAGTTATTGGCACATCCAACGTTTCAAACATTATTGTTGACAACATTTCTGTTACATCAACCAACCATACAAGCATTTCTTGTGAAAGTGAACAGGTTAACATATATGACAAAACAAAACCAGAATCCTCATACACAGAGTTGTCAATTGCTGGTGGTGCTTTTGGTGTTGTAGATTTCTACAGAAATCTTGAAGAAGTTAAAGAATCTGAAATTGCAAAAGACCAACAATCTGCAAACATCATCAACATTCACGTTTCTGGCGGATTGGTTATTCAAGGAATGACTGCCGGTGGTGTTATTGGTCACGTTGGCTCTCAAGTTATTGCTCGTGATTTGGCTTTAACAATCAAAAAAGATAAAATTGCAAAAATAAATGCTTACAACTGCTATGCTGGCGGTGTTGTTGGTTTCAGCAGTGGCTATTTGTATCAAATCAAGGCAGAGCACGAATCTGAATGGCAAGACTTAATTGAAAAAAATATGCAACAATATTATAAAGTTGCTGGTGGCGATTCAACAATTGACCGCGGCTTGGAAGACATTTTTGAATCTAATGTTGGCTATAAACCATTTGCAATTGGTGGATTGGTTGGCGGTGCTTATAGCGGAAAACTTAGCATTGGTTATTCAAAAATTAATGTTATAAATCAATACGCAAAAAATGCCGGAGGTATTGTTGGCTATTCATATAAAATAAATCAGGATTCTGATGAATTAACAGATGACTGGTTAATTTTAAATGAAATTTATGCAATTGGTGACGTGTATTCAAATGCTGCCAATGCAAAAATTGGTGGAATTTTTGGCAAATGTGAAATAAATGGAGATAAAGTGGCTGTCAATAAAGACAACTTACTGGGTCATCCACAATTAATAATGGTTAATGCTCTAAACTATTGGGGTCATAATTCATATGAAAAATTTAAAGACCCAAGCTATAAGAACATTGGTGGAATTCTTGGCGATGGAGCTTATTTTGAGGAATCAACAGGTTCAAACACAACATCTTCATCAATCTACACAATTAAAAAAGTGCAATTTGAGGGTGAAGGTGATGTTGCTGTTGATAAAAGCACATCAAGCAATTCAGCTGCAGGCATAACCTCTTACTATTCTTACCCTGGCATAATTAGTGACGACGGCGCAACAATAGACTTAATGTTTAAAGAAAATGGCTGGTATAAAGATAAAAACTGGTCACGTGATTTTAACGAAACTTTCCCACATATAAACTATATATATCCAACTTCAACTTACATTATTGAGTCTGTAAATGATTTCTATAAATTTATTCTTCACGGAAATGAAGATGATGCAATTTTCCTTGTTAAAGGTGACACATCAAAGCTAAACGATGATGAAATTTTAATTGACTGCTCAAATTGGTACACAACTTTGGGTGTAATTAGGGGCGACATTTATGGAGCAACAAACAAAGATGGTTTTAAAAACCTTCACAGCCCATTGTTCACACAAGCACAAAATTGCACAATTTCAGATTTAATTTTGCAGGGTTGCGCATCACCTTTGGTTATTTCTTCAAATAATGTTACATACCAAAAAATTTCTTTAATAAACTGCAGAACTAGCTATGTATACAATGGTAACTCAGCACTTTTAACCGCAACAACCCAGGGCGGCAAATTTGAAGGAATCTCTTTTGATTCTGACTGCCAACTTACTCCATCACAAGCAAACAATGCAGGCTTGTTGTTTGGTGCACACACCGGTTCTGAGGTTACAATTCAAGACATATTAATTAATAGCAATGTTATAGTCACAGTCTCAACACCAAACACTTCTAATAGTGCCGTAATCTATGGTTTGTTGTTTGGTTCAGGCGCTAGTGCAACCATTTCAAATGTAAATATTAATGGTGGAACCTTAACCGTGGGACCTAATTCTGGAATTGAAACATCAATAGGTTTGGTAGCTGGTTCTGTAACTGGCAATATAACAATAAGTTCATTAAACATTTCCAATAATGTTACTTTGGAAGTTGAAGGAACTTCTGGTGACAGTGCAGATAAAACAATTTATATTGGTGGTTTGGTTGGTGATGTAAAAGGCACATTCACTTTAAATGGCAAAGACAAAGAAAACCCTGTTTATTATGCTTTTAACATTTCAGTTTCAAACTTAGAAAACTATAAAACATTGTATTTAGGCAATGCATGCGGACATGCTAAAACGTTAACAATAAACGGCTTGATTGTGTTTGGTGCTTATAAAGATAATAATCTAAACTATGTATTTAAACCATTAACAATTGACACTTTTGCATCAACAAACAACTATATTGGTGGTGTTGCAGGCGGAGTAGAAAACGTATCAACCACCGACGCCAGCAATCCAGGCTATGTTGCTTATTATGGTGACCTAACGATTGATGTTGGAGGTGTTGAACAAGGTGCTTCTAATACCCCAATCACAGTGACTTATCTAAACATTGGTGGTGCATATGGCACTGCTGGTACCACTGGCAGCGGTTCAATTTGCAACACAATTTATGAAGGAACAATTGGCTTTAAAGTCAGCGAAACTGGCAAACAAAACAAATATGAATTTTCAAATGTAAATGTTGGTGGAATTGTAGGGTTTGTTAGCAGTGGCAATTCGCTCACAATTTCAAATTGTGTGGCATCCGGAGAACTTAACTTGCCTGCTAAAAACATTGGAACACAATCAGTTAATCAAAATTTTGCCGGCATTGTTGGTTTTGCTGCAAAAGAAGACAATGCTAACACAAGCATCACATTTGAAAAAAGTGCTGGCAATACAAAAGTTATTGCCTTAACAACAGTGTTTGCAACCACACAAAGCGACAGCTTGGATGCGGTAATAAAGTGTGCAACTGGTGTAGCTCTAACTGGCAATGCCCAATATTGCTCAGCCGTAACATTGTCTGTAAGTTCACAAACATCTATCACAACAAATTGTGATTTTGGAACATTTACTCAAGATTTAACCGGTGGAACAGATTCACGTCCTGAAATTATTATATTGTTGCAAGACAATGCTCCTCAAGGTTCAAAACTTAATGCTATGGAATTGGATGATGATAGTGCTTATGACCAAAAACCGGAGTCAGGTTCAACAGATGAGGTATTCTATAAACAAGAAAGTACTGATAAACATGTTGTTGAATATGGCAGCACAAAAACAAGAAAACTTTACATAAACCTTGGTGATGCCCCTGCAACGTGGGGCGATATAAGCCCATTGGATTATCAAATTTCTTTAAATAATGCAATTTTGTTCTCTGCTGGGGCAGAAATTTGGTCAAACCACACTCCATTTAACACAATTTCTGAAACAAGTGCTGTTTCGGGTGTTGTTGCAAGAGTGTATATTGATGAATCTGGTTCAACACCAATGCCATCTAATATAAACTTAAATAATGCAAGCTCTGCATTCACAAATGCGGCAGGTTTTGTTAACACAAACAATGGCATTGTGTACGTTTGCAGTGTTCAAGAAACTCTTAATGTGTTCAACACAGGCAACACTCAATTCCAAGCATATTTGAATAATAATGTATCACATACATCTAGTTCACCTCTTCAAATTATACTTCCTGATCAAACAAAAGTTGAAGCCGTTGCAGGCTTTGTTCACAAAAACACGGGTTACGTTTTTGGCTCTAACACAAACATCAAAATTCAAACAAATAAGGAAAGTGTTACTTGCCACGGCTTTGTTGCAGAAAACTCAGGCACAATTGAATTCAGTTATGCATCCGGCATTAACAATGGTTATGTGAGTGTTGGTAAAGTTACACAAACTGACTTTAACAAAAAGGGCGAATTAAACAAACAACATACCTTGTTTGCACCTGTAGCTTATACAGTAAGTAACAATAAATATATAAAATCTACTGATTATAGCTACAACATTAACAACTGTTACACAATTGTTATGGCAAAAGGCGTTGGCATTGATGCCAACCTTCCAACAGGTGTCGTTGGCGAAAGCGATGCTTGTGAAATTACAATAAAAGATTCAGACCAAGATAAAACAATTTATGAGACTTCAAGTTATGTAAATGGTTCAAAAGACTACTTTGCTTGTAACTCGTTATATAATCATAACTATCCAACAATTTCTGGCGGACCTTTTGCAGGCATCACATATTCAAAACGTGTTACAATGCTTGAAAGACAAGATGATTCAAGCCAAAACACACCAAGTGGCGCAAGTGGCGATGGTTCCGACCCAGCTTCCGAGCCATCAACCTCAACCTCAACCCCATCTTCTAATGATTCAACAATTGTGTTTAAAGGGCTTTATGCAAATGATTTATATACAACGGATCTTGTTAGTGGACAAAAAACATTAAAACCCGAAGCATCTTCAACCTATTACTTCACAATTCCAAACCTAACAGTGCTAAAAAAATTAAGTGGTTTAATGACAATCCACAGCAAATTTGTTTTAATAAACGACATCAACGTGTGCTACACTGGAGATGCTTATAGCGATAGCATCGAAATCACCGGCAACACATCTTACGATACAATCATTGAAGGCATGAATAATGGTCTTTATAACCTTAACCTAACAAAAAATTTGTTCCATTCAATTGGAAACACTGACTCACAAAACCCACAAAACACAAAAATCATAACCATTCAAAACTTGAAATTTGGGGCAATTGTTCTTCAAGGTGCCACAGGCATTATTGGCACAATTGGCCCAAATGCGACCTTGGACAACATTAATTTGGAAGATTACACCGAACCGAAAGAAATTAAACTAAGTGATAATACTCTATCCGCTGGCGACACAGTCTCCGTTGCAACAATCACTTCAACCAGTGCAGGAGGTTATTATGGCGTTTTGGCAAGCATAAACAATGGCACAATAAAAAATTCTGCTTTTAAAATAGATATTTCCGCAAAAGCAACACATACAAGTACTGGCTATACATTAGGCGGCTTTGTTGGACAAAACTCCGGCACCGTGGAAAGCAGTACATTTAGTGGGGCTGTTACTGTAATTGAGGAAAGTTTAGATGAATCTTCAATCGTTGTGTTTGGTGCATTCATTGGTGAAAACTTAGGCACGGCTGAAAGATTAAGCTTAAAACAACCTTCTCAATTCCAAACACTTCATGTTACAGAAAGTGGTGATGTGTTAACAGAGTGTATAGAACAAACCAATGACAATAAAGGTCCACATTTAATGGAAACAGACACAAACAGTACAACAATACAAGGTTCTTGCATTAAAGAATATACATCTCAAATTTTTGTTAAAACAAGTGGATATGCATATGTTGGCGGCATTGTTGGAATAAATGGAGCATTTTCAACTGCAAATGTCGCAGCAACACAAGTTACTAAACCAACACGACCATTAATCGAACAATGTTACACAGCTTATTCTTGTGGAGACAATCAATATGCAGTTTTTGTTGGTGATGAACGTTATCAAATGGTTGCCTATGCAGGGGGAGTTGTGGGTTTTTCAAACTCAGGGACAATCAAAAATTGTGCAA
Source organism: uncultured Lachnospiraceae bacterium (assembly GCA_964600435.1). Taxonomy (GTDB): domain Bacteria; phylum Bacillota; class Clostridia; order Christensenellales; family UBA1242; genus HGM11367. Next base: position 77,663 of record CAZRJB010000002.1, on the reverse strand, counting down.
ATATTTCAAACGTTGCGGCAATGTCAGTTTGGCAAAAAACCACACCATTAAAAAACACAACAAAAACCACCACCACAGGCTCTGGCGACGATGTATCAACAACAACAGAAACAATCAGTGTTTACGCTTATTCACTAAACAGTGAAACTGGACTTGTTGAAAAAACACAAGACGGCACTTCACGAGTTTATTACGACGATGCAGTAAGCATAGACAATGTTATAAAAAGCAAAGGTACATCTAGTGATGATCTTGCCTCAATTTACAACATGTTTACAGGCGGCACGATAATTGACCTGTCAAGAATCCCAATTTACAAAGCATTTTTTGAAAAAATTACAACGAAAAGTTTTAAAGATGATTCAGGTTATTTTAGTTTGATAATTGAGGATAAAACTGCAAATTCAAGTAACAAAATCATCATAGCAAATAAAAATGTAGATTTACACTCATCCGATAACCCTACCGGTTGGGATACTGAATATATCTATGATAATGCAAAGAGAGAAAGCGGAGAAACCCCAAAACAATACAATTACTATTTAGAATATCCGATAAATAGTTCAAGTGCAGTCGCGAGTGGTTCAACGCAGGGTTACAAATTTACCATAACAAAAATTTCAGCATCTGAAAATGGCGTTGATTTTACCATAACAATGACTCAAGGCAGTTGGGACGATAGTTATAATTTCGAAGAATCACAACAAAAAACCAACAATTCAAAATTTTCAATGAAGTTTAGAGATAAAACAGTTTGCCGCATTATTGAGAATGAAAGTAATTCAATTAAAAATGATTGGTGGGACAAAGCAGGATTAGTTTATGCTTTTGATTTTAAAGATGAAAACAATGTTCAAGAGTATTTAGCTAGATATTTTTCAGATTATAATGCTAATCTTTTAAATGCTCAAGATTATCTCCAGACAAATGGAACATTAGCGAATGACTTTACTTTTGTTTTAAGTGGAGATGGAACGTTGGGTTATTATTTCAATGGTGCCATAAACATATATCAAGAAAGGTCAGCTCTTGCTTATGCAGGTGGAATTGCAGGGGGCATGTCTTCTGACACAACTTATACACAAGTTGCGGTCTATGGCAACGTTAATGCGGGCTATAGAGCAATTAAACCAATTGAAAACATTACAGCAAAAAATGTAGGTTCTTCTGTGAAAAAATCGTCCATAAAACTTCCTTGGTTATTTCTAGCTTCAGCATACAGCGGTGCGATAGAAAAATATTTTGCTGTAAAGGCATTTAGGGAAGAAGTTTCAAAAATTTCAACATTGCTAGATACACCAACATTCTATTTAACAAAATATCTTGGAACAAGCCCTAGATTTATGACAAAAAATAAAAGCATATGGGAAGATGGGTTGTTTAATAGATATGCCATATTTGACAACTCAAATGATCTAAAATTTATTAATGTTTCTTTAGGTTCACTTGTTGGTTACAATAGTGAAAATTGTCAAGAACGCATGGAAAAGTTCTTTGTTGATGTAGATAATAACATATGGGGTAAAACATACTATGGAGAGGGTATAGGTTGGTATAAAAAGAATAAATGGACGTTTGGGAAAAATTATTATCACGGATTTAAAAAATACAATACAAAATCAACGTGGAAATATGAAGACGCAGACACCTCAAAAATTCTATGTTTTAATTATATTTTTGGAAACCATTCTGACTCAATTGTACCAGTTATTGGAACAGGTGCAAGTGCAACTGCGGTGTTGCAAAGTTCTGGATCAGGTAGCTCAACTAGCAGTCCTGACTCTTCAAGCGCAGAAATTTATGTTGATTCTAATATTACAACATATACTCAAGTGACAGAAATCCAAGTAAAAAATGCTTTTGATAGTTATTCAAAATCATATAATAACTTAGGATTAATCAAACTCACTGAACTTTCTGGTTCTAACGTACATCATGCATACTATTACTACACTTCGGTTCCTATCGAAGTTCTCGGGGAAATTGTTGAAACAAATTCAACATCAACACCAGACAAAAACATAATAGTAGATGTTAGCAGAATTATAAATGAGACAGAAACCTCAAAGTTAACATTAAAATATAACAAAGACAAGAGTACCACCCAAAATACTGTGTTTAAAGATTGGAAAAACTCGAATAATAATAATTGTTGGACACTTATCAATGGTCATTACATTCCAGAAACTCAAGCTGATTTGTTCTTAAGTATAGTTGACTCGGATGGTACATTCCCAGACAACACAATTGGTATCGTAAACGAAAAATCTGCAGTTACAATAACAAACGAAAAATCATGGAACAAACTCGTTAACACATTAAATGATTATAATAACAATGTAAAAGGTGATAATAATAAAATAGATTTTTCATCAATTTATGTAACAGTTAATTTAAACAATAATCAAACAGAAATTAATGTTGGAGATAACTTAATTAACGAGTTTAACGGCACAATTAAGGTTTTGAATTTTTACACCATATTTAAAAAGGTTGTTTTATCAACAAACAACAATGACACAGCCCTTGGCTTTATTAAATCAACAACGGGTTGCACTCTTGAAAATATAACAATTTCTGGAGTTAACATTAACAGTGTTAACGGCAGTTCAAGTGTTGGATTGTTGATTGGCTCTGTGGTTGAAAAAGTTTCGCAATCTGCAGTTACAATAAAAAATGTTAAAATTAATTCTGTAAACATTAATTTTAAGGATTCAACCAAAACGAACATTTCTTTTGGTGGACTTATTGGAACAGTTACTTCAGGTTCTGTAACATTAGCCAATGTTGAATTAACAGGCTCAGTTGAACTTGTTTCAGGCATAAATTATGCCGGCGGTTTTGTTGGCAACAATGCAGGCACTTTAAGTATTGGTGAAACCAAACAAACCACAACTTTGGGTGCACAGCATGACCTTAGCCTTAAAGTTGCATCCAGCGAAAATGTTTATGTTGGTGGAGTGGTTGGCTACAATAATGGCACAGTTGCTGTTAACAAAACATTAAACATTGGAAAAACAACTCCAATAATCATTTCTGCCGATGTAACAGCGCCAGGCTTAACAGCCTCTGCCGGAGGTTTTGTTGGCGTAAATAAGAAAGACAAATCCATCAACATAATTGAAGGTGTCACATTTGGATGCACCAGCAAAGGTTTCTCAAATGTTGGCTACGTTTTGGCAGGCTTTAATGTGTTAAATGAATCAGGTGACGAATTTGTTTATCCTTCTTCTGCATTTGCAAGCAAATATATTGCTGCAACTGATGATGGCACACTAACAGCAAACGATGGGGTTCCACAAAACATCACTTACAACAGCATTGTTAGCAGATGGATATGTAAAACAACACTCGGTGCTGATGGCAACAAAATTGATAATAGCAGTTCTGTTAATATTACGAGTAATAATGTTTCAGGAAATTTTACAATTAATGGCATAACATATACCATTAGCGGCAATAATTTAATTACTAACTTGAATAGTCTAAGTTTCAACAATCTGGCCGTAAACAAAACCGAAACCACAGAAGAAACAAAAACCAATTCAGATGGCGAAGAAGAAACAACTGAATCCACATCAGGACCTGAACAAAAAACAATATCTTTGTCAATTAGCTATAACACAACAGGAAACACAATTTCTATAACAGAAACCACTCTTGCAGAAATAAACGGGAAAATTAGTTATGGTAGTGGCAATAGCACCAATATTAATGCTGGTGACAAGATTTATGATAAAACAACAACCTTAACATATTATTTGTATAAAACAACAACTTCTAGCACAACAAATGCTAGTTCATCTGTTGTAAATGGAACTCAGGCATATTATCTTGCAGTAGATAAAAAAATTGAGTACTTTAAACCAAACCAAACAGAAGCAATTGTTTCAACATCAAAAACTTTAGAATATGCAATTGTTTTGAATGACGTAAACTATAAGGTTAACGAAGATGACAGATACAATCTTGAAATTTATCAACTTAGTGAATATCAACAAAACGGAGAAGAATCTTGTGATGTTACAATCACAGCCAATAGGGAAAAGTTTGATTATGGTATTTCTGAACCTAAATACAAAAAAAATGCCGCTTTTACACCTAACAGAGTTTATGGTGGTTTGGTTTCAGACTTAAATGATACAAAAATATTAAATAAATTGTTTGAAGACGAACTTGAAAGTTCAGCAGCTTCAGATAGCGCTAGCTCACTATTTAACACCTCTGGAGAGTTGGTATTAAAAATATTAAATACAACAATTTATAAAAATGGAAGTAATGGAGATGTTTTTGTTAACACTTTAGATGGAAAAATCTATTTAAGCAATTCAATAAAGTTTAATATTGAAAGCACCGACGAAGATGAGCATTTTTATATTGCAAATAATGTTTTGCTCACCGCCACAACAAACGGCACCACAACCACGCTAACGGATAGCGACAACAAAACAGTTGTAACAATTGTTACCGAAAATGGCACAACAACTTATTACAGCGGTTCAAGCACAAGCGGCAAAGTTCTCACCGCCACAACAAACGGCACCACAACCACGCTAACGGATAGCGACAACAAAACAGTTGTAACAATTCTTTCAAACTCAACAATTTATTATGATGATTATAATAACATTTTAACTTACAAACAAGACTCTACAGACAAAACCAAAGCATACATAAAAGACAACACCAACAACGCAGTTGCAACAATAACAACAAAGCAATATGTAAGTGCTAGCGGAGAAGAACTCACCGCCGAAACAAGCGACAACAAAATCACGCTAAAGAAAACCGAAACAGGTGCCAATGGGGAAACAACAACCACAACAGTTGCAACAATTGTTACAGACAGCAACGGCACAACAACTTATTACGAAGGTTCAAGCACAAGCGGAGATGGCAACAAACTAACAGAACAAGCAAACCAAGATGGTTCAATTTCTTATTTAAATAGCGACGGAGTTGTGTTCAAACAAGATGTAACTTTCTATTATGATAACACCTCAACTCCACTGGTTGGAATAATCAAAGGCGACAAAACAACTGTTTATGATATAGTTGCATGCATAGACAACAGTGGTAAAACGCCAATCTACACAGATGCTAAAGGCAATAAGTTTACTTCTAATGGGGAAACATATAAACTAGGAACAAACGGCGACACAACCACGCTAACGAAAGACGGCACAGCAGTTGCAACAATAACACAAAAGACCACTTACTTAAGTGCAAGCGGCGAAGTTCTCACCGCCACACCAAGCGACAACACAACCACGCTAACTGATAGCGACAACACAACAGTTGCAACAATTGTTACCGCAAATGGCACAACAACTTATTACAACGGTTCAAACACAAGCGGAGATAACAACAAACTTTCATCAGCATCAAAAACAGTATCTTTGTCTTGCGGTGGGTTATATGCAAGTTTTGCTGAGAATAGCAACACACTTTCTCTATCACAAAAATTTATTGTTTCAAAAACGGAAACGGTTAGTGACGATACCACCCCCACAACCACAACTGAATACAGCAATGCTGAATATGTTAATGGGGCAACAACACTTCCAGACGAGGGCACAATTCCAACATTAAGCCTTTGCACAATAACTCTTCCAACAATGATAGAAGCACTTGTTGGCGGCAGCGCTAACTTAAATGCAAACAATTATGAAATCAACATTAAGCATAATTATTATCAAGTTAAAAATAGTAACGGAAATGTTGTAGCACGCTTTGCACATAAAAATGGCGTAATTTATTCTGCTTATAATAACTCAAACAATCCATTAACAATTGAAACAAAATACATAGATGGTAGTGGTGAAAAAATCACTGATTCTAGTCAGTATAATAATGCTGCAAAAATCAAAACCACGCTAACGAGTGTCAGCACAACAGTTGCCGAAATAACTTATATAGTTAACGGCGAACCAACCTTCACTGCAACCGATGGGAATCAAACTCCAACGACATACACTGTCGAACCAAAAACAGACAATAAAAAAATTACCGGCACTTACACTTCTAGCTTAACAATTGGTGGCGAAATTAAAATAGATTATAACAGCTCGTTTAGTTTTGGTGGAAAGAACTATAATTATCTTTCGGTTCAATCGTACACATTTAATAATAAAACCTACCTTGTTGTTGCTTGCATAGATAGTAACTATAATGTTACAGATTATGTTTATTTGGTTAATAATGACAAGTTCCAGTCTTGTGGCAACATTACGTATACACTCGGAGATAATGGTTCTGATAAAACAGCAATATCCTTAATAACTAAATGGCAAAACAATGCACCAGACCGCTACCCAAGTTTTGTTCCAAAAGATGCAGATGATAACATTTATAACATTCAAGACAACTTGGTTCAACCAGCAGAAAGCGAAATTTCTACATTATCCATAACCAGAAATTGGAAAGATGTTCAAGTGGACATTGAAGCAAATTTGGGCGATTTGTTCTATAGTTACACAACAACTTACACTGAAAAAGAAACAAAAATAGAAATCAGTTATTCTAACAATCAGGTTACTTTATCACAAACTTGCACATGCACAACCTGCACATGTAGTGAATTTGGTTGCAAATCTGGCTCAACCTGCACATGCACAAGCTGTAGTAGTACAACTTCTCCAACAATTGACACAGACAAAACAACTTACACAGTTAATTCAAGCGGCACAATTTCAATAGGGTACAAAGATTCTGACGGAAAAGTTGTTAAAACCACAACCTATGTGTTTGTTGGAGAAAATAATCTAACAACAGAGCAAAATGGTAATATCATAACCGGCACAAGTATTGAAACAGCAGACACAGATAATCCTTACAAAGGCTTTACAACAGTTGCTGACAAAAGTGTTATAGAAAATCCAACTTTAATTTCTAACGACAAACTTTACTCTAAAACAATAAAACTCGATGATAAAGAATTCACTTTATACATTGCAATAATAGCAGGGCAAGGAGCGGGTTCAACAGTATATTATGTATATAATGAAGAATTATCTGCGAAATATACACAACTTGCAAACTTTGGCGGGTTCTATGAAATTTCTAAGGTTGACACTAACAAAACAATTTCCGGATTGCCAACTAGCAACTAACATAATGGCAACACATAATTATAAAAACAAAATAAATATGTTTAAAAAAGTTATGGTTTTGGTTGAAAAAATGTTAAAATAACAAAAAAACAAGAAAAATGAAAAACAAAACAAAAAAAATAAAGAACGGAGAGAGAACTATGAAAAAAACATTAAGCATAGTCACATTATTATTAATAATTTTAACTGGAGCAATGTTGTCCGGCTGTTCGCAGGACTATGGTTCTCTTTCGCTGTCTTTAAAAAACGCAGACAAAATTGAAATGTTAACAACCGACCAAAAAGTTGATTACACAATTGTAATTAATAACTATTTTGATTTTAATGCGGAATTTGACTTTTATTTTGCAGAGCAAAAAGCCGCATATGTTGACAAATCAATAGAAAACTTAGGTGGTGGAGAATACAAATTCTCGATAGCACCAATATCTGAAGGAAACACAACTTTAACAATAACTTTAAGGGGAATCGGCAATCACATTTCTGTTCCCGTTGTTGTTGCAAAAGAAATTGAATCTGTTTCCGCAAAACAAAACATATACATCAAAAAGGGTGGTTCTTTAAAAATTGACTCTTCAATGTTTACATTCACCCCCGAAAATGCAACACTAACAGGTTTAACGTTTGAATTGGACGAAAATTCTCAAGGCATAACTGGTGTAACTTTCAACAAAGAAACCAATGTTTTAATGGTAGAAAATGGTTGCACAGCGGACACAATCACAATAAAAGCCACAAGCATGCATAATTCAAACATTACCACAAATTTGGTGGTTAAAATTGCTGATGAAATAGATTTAGGAGGGTTAAACATTTCATATGCAAACCAAAGCACAGACAACGTTGATAGTTTTGGCAATGATTTTACTCCATTAATTGAAGCAGGAGAGGGCAAAAACCAACCTGTTGAACTTGTTTTAACAAAAGATTCAGGTTACAAAAAGAAACTAAAGGTTGACTTTTTGTTTGGAGATAAATATTCCATAAAAATTTCCGCATCAAAAAACATTACTCTTGATGGAGTTGATGTTTGCACAAATCCAATCATAATCAACAAAAATTCCGAATTTATTTTGTCTGCCTCAGATGTTACTTTAACAGACTCAGAACTAAAATTTGAAGTGTATCAAAACGATTTTGAAGAAAACAAAGTCGATGTAACAATTGAGGTTAGTGCAATTTGCGAACCTAACAACATAACAGTCAACAATCAAGCAAATCTTACCGAAATTGAATTATATACAACCGGAAATGCAACTTCCAAAAGTTTAAAGTTTGGAATCATGCCACAAAAAGCGGTTGTGGAAAATTATTCTTACAAATTAGAGTTTTGGAAAAAACCTGAAACTGGGAGCACAACCCAAGACCCTACATCAGTAAATTATTCAGAAATTAAAAAATCCTTTACTGTTAAACTTGGTGGGTTAGAGCCTGATGACAACAATACGGTTTTTGACTTAGGCGAGTTGAAAAATGCAATAACAATTTCTGCAATTTCTGCAACCACAAACTATTACATAAAAGTTGTTTGCTACAAAGGTGATAAAACTGCCGACCTAAGCACTCATGAAAAGATTTGTTCTAGAGAAATAAACATTAATGTGTTTGCCGGTGCAACAAGTTTTTATGTTAATACAAGCTTTACAAATGGAATAATATATTTACCACTAGAAGAAGAAACAAAAGAATATACATTCAATGGTTTGGTGTGTCAAAACGAATCAAAAGATGCAGTTCCTGGCAAAATGTCAATTTATTCATCGTCTAAACAAAACATATGCACAATTGAACAAACAAGCAGCTTGTCTACACAAATAACAATCACTCCAAAAAGTGTTGGCGAACAAACCTTTGAATTTACAACAGCAAACGGGCTTCAAACAACATTAAAAGTGATAATTTTTAGAGAGATTAACGAGAGTGGCCTCAAACTTGATTTTGCCGACCAAGTCAACAATAATGTTTCAGACTTTGGTTATGATGATGGCGGCAATTTAAACACCATAACAATAAAAGGAATAGGCTCAAAAGTTAATCTTGCCGTAAAACCAACAACAACATTTAAAGACTACAATCAAAATTCTTTCACTTATTCTTATTCGCTTGAAAACTACGATAATTTTGAAGTTTCTGAAAACGGAACAATAACAACAAAAAATTTTACAGAAGAAAACACAACAAAAACATTAACAGTTGCCATAACGTTAAACAAAATCAGTCGTGACCACAACGGCACACTTTTGTTTCAATTGAAAGAACCAGAAATAGAAAACATAACAGTCCGCTTAAAATGCATAAATTACATAAAGTCCGCTTCGCTTTATGCCAGCAGCAAAAATGAACAAGTTGATCAGAACGATTTGTTAAAAAAAGCAAGCATATACAACAAAAGAGATTTGTCTTATAAAAATGTTAACCTTGCATCAACTTATTTATATTTAAATGTTAACATGAGTTCAGAAGGCACCACAAATCATCCAATTAATCTTGCTGACATTGAATTTGTTTATGATAACGAAACTTTTACAATTAAACAAGATGGTTCGGTTAAAAACAACAATGGAACATCAATTGGAACTTTAACCTTTAATAGCCTAAATAATGAAGTTGCTACAATAAATGACAAAGGCTACATTGGAAAATTTGAGTTTAACTACCTTGGTTTAAGCAATGCCGATTCGATAAACATTTCGGTTGAAATTAAAGATTCCAACACAAACGAAACCTTTAAATCGGACGTGACTTTGGTTGTTGAAAAATATATTAATGTTGAAAGCATTTGGCTTTCTAGTCCAGAAGAATATATATATTTGGATGCAGTAAACGCAGAAAAAACAATAAATGTTCAAGTTTATCCCGAAAATGCAAACTTTAAAGAAGTTTTTGTATATATTGACACAAAAGATTCAAATTGTTTAATTGCAGAAATCGCAGAAACCGACAATAACAAAATAACCTTTAAGTTTAACAGTGCTGGTTCGGGCAAAGTTTTAATTTTCCCAATTTCTGTTATGAAAACAAATTCTCCAACAGATTCCAACGGAAATTATTACTATCACCTAGAATTAAACTTTGTTTGTGCTGACGGCTTGTCTGAACAAACCGCTTTAAAAATTTCTTCTTTGCAAGACTTAAAAACCTTGTCGCCCGACAAACACTACTATGTAGATACCGAAATAGATTGCAAAAATGAACTAGTTAACCTTGGAATTTTAACAGGTTCAATTCGTGGAACATTTTTATATTCAGACCATAAAGACTTTAAAAACATTAACCAATATGGAAGAATAACCAATTTCAAAGTTAACAAAGGTTTGTTTCAAACAATTGAAAATGATGCAAAAGTTTACAACTTGAGCATAAGTGGGTTGTTTTCAAGTGAATACAATGTAAATTCAGAAACAAACATTGGGCTTTTGTGTGGAACAAACAACGGAACAATTTCAAATGTGTTTGTTGAATTAAATGAACAAAACACAGTTGTTGTGAACACCCAAAATGACTCAATCAATGTAAATTTTGGTTTGGTTGCAGGCACAAACATAGGAACAATCCAAATTGATGACAATTGTAAAAATTACACATTAATGGTTTGCAACACAAAAACAACAACGCTTTCGGTTGAGTTCAGTGGTTCGCAGACATCAAATTTTGGCGGAATTGTTGGCTATAATACTGGAACAATTCAAAACACATTATCACAAGATTTAATCACAATTGGGCTTTATGGAATTCATGCAAGCATTTTTGCTTTGTCAAATGCAACCAATTTTGGCGGAATTGTTGGCTCTAATGTTGGCGGCACAATTTCTGGCTTAAAAGTGACCGGCGAAATTGATGGAAGAATAATAAAAACCAACACAGATAATACCAAAAAAACATTATCCGCAACCAATGTTGCCGGCTTTGTTGCGACTTCAAGTGGTGGAGAAATTAAAAACAACACTTCAAGAATTTTTGTTAGAGGCTCAGGCACAATTTTAAGTGGATTTGTTGCAGCTTCAAGTGGTACAACTTATTCAAACAACAAAATTCAAGCAGTTGACAACGGTGAAAGAACCGGCATAAACGCTTCGTTTATTGTTTATTATGGTGCCTATGATTCAAACAAGGTTCTTGTTACTGCACCAAGTTCTATTGCTGCAGGCATCACCGCTGAAACATATTTTAAAAGAAATATTCATTCTGGTTTAAGCGCTGCAAATAGTAATACTTCAATCGAATATGATTATAGCGGCGATGATGGCAACTCCAAAGATTACTATTATGGCGATGTTGTTTTTGCAGATTCAACCAATATATATTATTATAGCAAATTCACTGAAGGCTCAGAAGACTCATTGCCAAACAACATAAAAATGGTCATTGCCGCATATATGCAAGCAAGCAATAGTGTCGACCAACAAAAAATTTCCAACCTAACAGACACAATTTCTCTCTTAAAATATCTTAACATAACTTGCAGAGATATAGATTTGGAAATTAAAAATCCTTCGGTTGCAAGGCTTGAATATTATGGCAAAAACATTTGCATTTTGGGTGTTGGTGCCTTAAACATAAAAATTTCTAGCGCATTAAACTACACAAACCAAACAACAGCAGAGTTAAACATAACAAATTACTACGACACAATCACTGCTTACAAAAACAAAGAAAAAACAGAATCAATGAGCAAAATCACATTGGTCAACAATCAAACAACGTTTGTATATTTCAAGGCAGCTTCAAGTTTCTATAACTACAAAAACACACCAATAACCTTGGCACAAAACAACGAAATTTCTTTTGAAGTTAATGGAAATATAACAGATTTATTAATTTCTGTTCAAGGCACAACTGCTTTTGTAACAAGAAAAGCGGAAATAACTACTGACGAAATAAGTTTTTACACAATTTTTAAACTCGATGGTTATACATATTATTGTGAAACAAAGAAAACTGATAATTCTGAGGATATGGTTGTAGGTGACAACAACAAAAAACTTTTAGTTTTTGCAAAACAAAAAACAATTAACTCTTCATACACTTACGAATTAAATGGTTATACAGTTGAAGCAACAATGGGAATTGAAAATGTAAAAACAAACAAATCTCATTTGTCCGCAGAACCAACCGACACAATCGAATTTTTCTTAACTTACAACACTTTTGATGATTCTGATTTCTTTTCTGCACAACTGGGTGTTGGAGAAGAAACAAAAGATTCAAACGGAAACACAATAATTGATTATCAATATTTCAATTTAAAAAATAATTCACAAAAAATTGGTATAAAAGGTTCAGGTACTTTTGAAACAGAAGAAGAAAAAACATTGTTCACGTTAAAATGGGGTGATGTCATTGATTTACAAAACTTAACAAAAAGAATTGATTTTTCTTTAAGAATGTTGGGCGAAGGCAGTTTTGACACAGAAACCTATAATTATTTGGTTGGAAAAACCATTAAATTGGTTTTAACATCACACAAAACAAATCAAAGCATAACCGTTTACATAACAATAACCCCAGAAACCATCTCTTCAGTTTTGATAAACAACTTTGATTCTTCAAACAATACAGAAATGATAACATCATCAAACGGAGTAAACACATTTGACTTAAAAGAAATGCTTTACTCAGGCAATCAAGCATCAACAGCAGAATTGAACACTATAAATGCATATGTAAACACAAAATATAGCCAATTTGACTACGTTGATGTCACCATGCAACTTCAAGCAGAAGGTGGCTATTTGGGATATATTCAATACGATTCAGCCAACAAAAAAGGCACAGTGTCTAGTGATTCTGTTTACACATCAATCACTGGCGGTTCAACAATTAGAATATTTAAAAATTCCATTAAAGAAATTGATGATAGTTTGCTTATTGGTTTGGTTTATAAAATCCCAAAAACTGTTGCCGATGGAACAATTATTCCAATAACTTTTAGTTTTTACAACAAAAATGTATCAGAACCAGTTTGGGTTGAAACAACAAACTTAATTTCTAAACTTACAAATCAAGTTTCTTTTGAAATTTACAACAAAAAGGTTGTTGAAGAACTTGCTGATTACAAAACATATAATGTTGCCGAAGGAATGACCTATCTTTTAGACACAACAATTGTTGGTTACACTTCTGATGAAGCTGTTTTTGAAAGTGACAACCCAGGCATTGCAAATGTTGTTTATGCTGGTGGAAGTTATTATTTAAAAATTTCAAACAATATTAATTATGAAAGCAATGCATATAAAGAAGTGATCATAACATCTTATGGCAAAAAAGATTCTTCAGAAAGCATTAAAAAAACAACCAAATTGCACATTTATAAATTTTTGGTTGCTGACAATATGTTTGGTGAAAATAACACAATAAATTTAAGATTGTTAGAAAGCACAAATGTTTTAAACGTTATTGCAGATAAAATTCAGTTTGAATGTGCAAACATAAACACTCCAAGTCAAAATCAATTCTTAGAGAGTTTTAAAACAAATGCTCAATTATTCCTTATAGATAAAAACACAAACGAAATTCAAATCACAAACACAACAAATTTATCATATGACGAATTTATTTTAAACAGGCAAACAATAACAACAAAACTTGTTCAATCTCCATGCAATTTCTCTTTTGTTATTAAATATAAACTTGATGCAATTGAAGGCGTGCCAACAATTTCGGAGCCTGCCGAAACAGACATTTTAACAAGTTATCAATTTGAAGTTAATTCATATTTGTCAACAACAAGCGACAACGCAACTCCAATTTATAACTATAACGACATGTTGGAAATGAAAGACGACGAATACTATAGACAAGTTGCAGACATAACAATATCACCATCTCAATTGCAAATGTTAACCGTTTCTCCAAAAATGTTTGACGGAAATGGTTACAAAATTAAAATTTCTTCAGGAACAATTAATTTTGCTTTGGATTCTAGTTCGGACTTTGCTTTGTTTAAAACAAACAAAACTGGAAACATAATCAAAAATGTTACAATTGAAATTTTAGGCAACTTGAACATTGTTTTGGACAACAACACAAGTTCAAATGGTGCAAACATTGCACTTTTGGTTGCGGAAAACAACGGCATAATAACCAACTGCGCAATAAAATCAACCAACGTTGTAACTGTTGACATTTTAAGCACAATTGTTGTTATGGAAAATTCGTTCTTTGCTGGGCTTTGTGCAAACAACTATGGCGACATAACCAATTGTCAAGTTGAGTGCAACTTAACAGCAAGTGGTGCTTCTCTTGCGGGCGTTGTTGCAAACAATGTTGGGCATGTTGCAAGTTCTTATATTAAAAATTCACGAATTCACAACACAACTTCAACCACAAACGAAAACATTACAACTGCAGGTTTTGTTTGTAGAAACACAGGCTCAATTGCAATGTGTTATGTGGAAGGTTTAATGAATTCAGCTTCAAAAAGAATTTATGCGGATTATGCTGCTAGCGATTCAAAAGCATCAAAAATTATATACACAGCAACAAAAGTTGCAGGTTTTGTTTATGAAAATTCTGGTGACATTATGGATTGCTATTCAAACATTCCAATTATGTCAACAAACGAAAGCAGTGGTTTTGTTGCAAAAGCAACATCCGGAACAATAACAAGAGTGTTCTCGTTGTCTAAACTAAAACAACAAGACACCTTAAACTATGGTTTTGTTGCATCTCATGAACAAACTGAAGAAAATGTTATTTTTAAAGATTGTTTCTTTTTGATTGAAGATAATTTAATAAACTACAACACATCGCAAACAAACTACACCTATAGCGAAACCGACAACAAAATTGTTTCAGTGATTGACGGAATTGAACCACTTTCCATTGCAGACTTTAATGTTTGTGATTCAACAGGTCAATTCAAGCAAGATTCAAAATTAAAGTCATTTGTAACAAACAATAAAAAATCCCAAGGGGTTTGGTTTTATGTGTTTGATTCAACAAAAGAAGCAAGTACATCGTTTAACATGTTTACATACAGCACAAAAGTTGATGGCGAAAATGCATTAAATGGTGAATATATTGCTAGAAGACTTCATTTGGTTTCTCCAAACATTATTGCTTTCTCTCAACTAGACATAAACTTTGACAAGAATAATCCAGACAAATATATTTACACAACATCTTCAAGTTCACAAACTCCAGGAAGCGAAACCAATCCATATTTAATTTCTTCTGTTAACGAGTTTGAAACATACTGCAATCAGTTAAACGGCGAATATTCATATTATAGGCAAATTTGTAGCATAAATTACATAGAAGAACAAAAATATTCAAGCAATTTATACAATAAATCTTTAATTGGATATTATGAAGGTAATGGTTTTAGCATTTCTGGTTATTCAGTTAACACCATAACTTCAAATTTGTCAGCCGGACTTTTTGCGTCAATTGGCAGTCAAGAGTCTCAAATAAGTTGCTTAAAAAACACAATTTTTGAGCCATATTACATCAATTTGCCAAACAGCATATATGTTGGAGCAATTGCTGGAACAGCAATAAATGCAAGTGTTGCCAATGTAAGCGTTTTAGGTGAAGATGTGGTTGTTATTGGTAAAAACATTGTTGGCGGACTTTTTGGAAGAACAACAGATGAAACATTCTTAAGTTTAATTTATTCAAACATTTCGGTTAAAGCATCTCATTACAATTCAACCGCTTTAACAACAAACAAAACCAATGTGGAAGGATTGTTAAGGCTAATTCAATTTTCTGAGATTAATTCCAACGGAGGTCAGGTTTCTTATTCTGGTTCTTTAGTTGGCTATGTTGGCGGTGTTGCAAACATAACTCAAGCAAGTGTTGGCGAAAATGCAAAAACATTTGCAATGATTTCAGGTTTAATGTTTGGTGGAATTGGTGGAATTGCTAAAGTTTCAAACTTTAACCTTAATTTGAACTCGTTTGACAATTCGGTTGAAGCATATGCCTTTGCAGGTTATGTTGCAGGTGAAATTAAAGGAGAAGTTAATAATTTCTCAATAAATTCAAAAATTATAAACTACAATGCATTTACTTGTTATCCAATAACCCCAGTTTCAATTGGTGGTGTTGCTGGCTATGCAAAAGGTGCAAAAATTGACGGACTAAATTCATTAGACGGCTATTCGGTTGTTGGCGCTCACATTTTAGGCGTGCAAGAAGACCAGCATCTAAAAGTTCACAACCCATACATTGCTCGTTATGTTGGCGGAATTGTTGGCTATGCTGAAGGTGTAAAAGTTGGAAATGTTAGCATAGGAAACACAGTTTACAAAGAACAAGGAAAAATAGATTACAACAAATCAACAGGTTTGGCACTTATGGGGTCTTACTATGTTGGCGGAATTTTCGGTTGTACAAAAGAAACTAATACTATCACAGAAACAACAAAAATTAATTTTGTTGGTGAAAAAACTTACATCAATGCAGAAGAGGTTTCAGAAACAAACAAATTGTACTTCTCTTATGTAAGTGAATCTGTTGGCGAAAACATTCCAACCTATTCTTTTGAAAACATTCAACAAATCGGTTTGGTTGCAGGGAATGAAAAAACATTCAAAAACAATGTGGTTGGTTTTACCTTAGAAACAGATGTAAAAATAGAATTAACATTGCTTTCTGACCTTGAAGTGTTTTTTGAAACATATAAAGGAGTTAACACAAATGAAAGCGGGATAAACAGAGAAATTGTGCTCTGGCAGGATAAAATCTGTATGACTGAGAGCGACTTAAAGATTTTACTAACAAAAAAAGTTGTAACAAACAGTGACACAGTTATACCTGAGCAAATTACACCAATAACAATTACACAATAATCATCAACTTCAGCTGGTTCATAATGTTGTTTAATCAAATCTCTTAATCAAAAAAACCAACACCAAAATTTTTGGTGTTGGTTTTTTTTAACTGCAAACCTAAAATTGTTTAAAATGAACTTTTTTGCCAACAAAGCATTTGTAACATTTTAAAAAACTATTCTCTTGGTGCAGATTTAAAAGCTTCAATAATTTGTGCAGAAATTGATTCACGAGTTTCTGTGTTGATTGGATGAACAATGTCTTTATATTCTCCATCTGGAGTTTTTTTAGATGGCATAGAAATAAAGAAACCGTCTTTTCCTTCAATCACTTTAATGTCGTGCACAACAAAGCAATCATCAATTGTTATGGAAGCAACTGCTTTAAGTTTGCTGTCTTCTTTGTCAACAAGTCTGATTCTAATGTCTGAAATTTTCAAGTTTTTGTACCTTCCTTTTTTTAATTACTAATTTACTTTAGCATACATATTTTAGCATATACTTTTAAAATTTCAAAACAATTTAATATATTTTTTCATATATATTGTTGTGAAACAAGTAAAAAACTGCAAAAATGATTTAAACAAGTTAAAAATTGAAATGGCAAACTGCAACCCAATTTTTTGTCAGGTTGAACATATTTTCTTTGTTGGAATTGGTGGTGTTAGCATGAGTTCGCTTGCAATTTTTGCAAAAGATATTGGTTTTAGGGTTTCGGGAAGCGATTGCAATTGTTCTTCGGTAACAAAACACTTGCAAGGTTTTGGCATCAACGTTTTTTACTCGCACAATGCAACAAACATTTCAGATGCAAATTTAATTGTCTATTCAAACGCAACAGAAAACAGTGCCGAAGTGGTGGAGGCAAAACAAAAAAACATTCCAACAATGTCAAGAGCCAAGTTTTTGGCAATTGTTTTAAAGCAATACAAAACAAAAATTTGCATTTCTGGTGCTCATGGAAAAACAACAACAACTGCTTTAATATATAGCGTTTTGCATCAGGCAAAAAAACAGCCTAGTTTGCATTTGGGTGGCAATTTGGTTGAGAGCAAAAAAAATTATTGCTATAATTCAAACCAATACATGGTTTGTGAAGCATGCGAATATAAAGATAGTTTTTTAGAGTTTTCACCAACAATTGGGGTTGTTTTAAATGTTGCGCCAGAACACTTAGATTATTTTAAAACTTATAAAAATGTTGTGTCTTCATTTAACAAATTTGCTCAACAATCAGACATAATTGTTGTTAACAAAGATTTTAAAATTGAACATAAAAACAAGGTTACTTTTGGGCTAAATGATGCAAACTTTACAGCAAAAAACGTCAAAATGCTAAAAAATGGTAAATATACTTTTGATTGCTATAAAAACAACAAGTTTTTTGTGCATATAAACCTTAACCTAATTGGCAAACATAATGTTTTAAATGCTCTTGCTTGTGTTGCAACTTGCTATGTTTTAAAAATAAGCAAAAAAGATATTTCTATTGCTTTGTCAAAGTTTTGTGGAGTGGAAAGAAGATATCAGTTTTTGCATGGCAAAAAATTTATTGTTCATGACTATGCTCATCATCCGGATGAAATTGCTTCGGCAATTCAAGAAACAAAAAATTTTTACACAAACAAACTTTTGGTTGTTTTTCAACCACACACATATTCAAGAACAAAAACTCTTTTTAACAATTTTATTCAAGTGCTTAAGTGTGCGGATGAACTATTGATAATACCAACATATTCGGCACGAGAAAAGTATCAATATAAAGGCTCGGCAGCATATCTTTGCAAAAATGTTGGTTCAAATGCCACATATATCAAAAACAAAAAAAATGCAGTTAAATATATATTAAACAAAATAAATTGTGGCTATGGCGTTTTGTTTCTTGGTGCTGGAGATATATTTGATATGGCTAAAAATGTTGCCAAAATGTGTTGACAACCTAAATTGTATGTGTTAAACTCTATTCGTTAAATAAAAATAAAAAGGGTGAACGAAAATGAAAACAGAAATACAACCAAATTATCACGAAGTAACAGTTGTTTGCGCTTGTGGAAATACATTCAAAACTGGCTCTTGTGCAGAAGGCGACACAATCAAAGTTGACATTTGCAACAAATGCCATCCATTTTTTACAGGAAAACAAAAAGTTGTAGACGCAAGCGGAAGATTGGAAAAATTCAAAGCAAAACACAACATGCAATAAAAATTTGTTTTGTTTTAAACAACACAAAAAATTATGGTTACAAAAAAAATCAAGCAACATTGTTTAAAGTGTTGCTTGTTTTTTTTGCTATAATGTGCTATTAAAAAAAAGTTCTTTGTTATGGTTTTAAAAATGTCATGCACAAAGGTTTTTCATCAATTGCATTAACAGTTAAGCCGTTTGCTGTGCATGTTCCTTGAACATTAAAAATGCATTTGGCACAACATGCAATTCTCATATGTTTTTTGGCTCTGTGTGGTGCATATTTTGGTGCTTCGTCAAACATGCATCTAGAATTATCTCTAACACTTTTTTTAACATTTTTTTCATATGACTCACATGCAAGACTGCACCCAATTTCAATGTTTTTTGCCATGCAAGTGTAGTAGTTATTGTAAACACAATTTGTTTTTCGGCATTTTAAGTCCATAAAAATCTCCTTATTTTTTTGCCAGGCAGTGTGGTTGTTGGCAAAAATGTTTTTTAGTAAAAATTTTGCTTGTGTTTATATTCTTGACAAAAAAACACATTTTAAACTACAATATTATTGTTTGGAGGTGTAAAATGAAAGTTATTTTACAAAAAGATGTCAAAGGCTCAGGCAAAAAAGGTGACATTGTTAATGTTGCAGATGGCTATGCAACATATTTGCTTAAAAACAATTTGGCAAAAAAGGCGGACCTTGTTGGTTGTCAAATCAATGCAAGCCAAAAACAAGCAGATGCATATCATAAAGAGCAAGAACGTTTAAAAGCGGTTGAAGTTGCAAAACAAATCGAAAACAAAACAATTGTTGTAAAAGTTAAGTGTGGCAACAATGGCAAACTTTTTGGGGCAATAACATCAAAAGAAATTGCAGATGCTTTTAAGTCACAAATGAATTTAGACATAGACAAAAGAAAAATTGTTTTAAACGGAACAATAAAATCGGTTGGAGAACAGGTTGTTGCAGTAAAACTTCATCCAACAGTTAGTGCAAAGTTTAAAGTAATTGTTGAAGTGGAATAATGCGTGTTTGCAATTTAAGTTCTGGCAGTGACGGAAACTTAACTTACATAGAAACCTTAAATGCTAAAATTTTATTAGATGCAGGGCTGTCGGCAAGTGAAATAACAAAAAGATTAGCACTTTTAAGAGTTGCACCAGAAGAAATAGATGCCATTTTAATTAGTCACGAACATTCAGACCATATTAAAGGTTTAGATGTTTTTGCAAGCAAATATCATACAAATGTTTATGTTCATAGCAAGGGCTTGTGGGCTTTAAAATCTAAATTAAAAAAAGTTGATAAAATCAACTTTGTTGCCTTTGACGATTTAGATTTTATTATTAAAGATATAACAATAACAAATTTTCCCTTGTCGCACGACTCACAATATTGCTCCGGATTCAGTTTTAAAGAAAAAACAAAAAAGGTGAGTATTTTAACCGATCTCGGATATACTAACACTGAGGTTTTATCAAAAATAGAAGGAAGTGTTTTGGTATACATAGAAGCAAATCATGATGTAGAAATGTTAAAAAACAACCCTTCTTATCCGCTTGCCTTAAAACAAAGAATTTTAGGCAGGCGTGGGCATTTGTCAAACATGGCTTGTGCAGAGGCAATTGAGTTTTTGGCACATACGGGAACAAAACAAATAATGCTTGCTCATTTGTCAAGAGAAAACAACACTCCAGAATTGGCATATGCAACTGTTTGCAATTATTTAAAACAGCATGGAATTGAAGAAGGAAAAAACATAAAAATTTCCCTAACAAGCATTTATCCAAGTTATGTTTTTAATATTGACGAGCATAATTAATAATAAAACCTCAGAATTGATTTGAGGTTTTTTATATGTTTAAAAGAGTTTTTAATAATTTTTTCTTTGTTTTTATTCTTTTTTCAATTTTTGCTTTTGGTGGTTGCAGCATGAACATAATGCCGGGCGTTGGTGGCTATGGCAACACAAACATGACCCCAAGATTAATCACCCTTGCTGGCGAGCAAAAAACAAGCCAAGTTGTTGAAAATGTAAAAACTGCAATTGTTGGAATAAAAAGCACAACTGGGGCAGGCTATTCTGTTGGAAGCGGTGTTGCAATAAAAAGCGGTGGATATATTTTAACAAATCAACATGTTATATCCAACGCAAAATCAATTGAAATTTATTTTGCAGATAAAACATCTGCTCCGGCATCATTAATTTGGCAAGATGGTTCAATTGATATGGCTGTTATAAAGTCTAGCAAAGATATGCCATATTTGGAGTGTGAAACACTTGATGTTGCAGTTGGACAAGATGTTATTGCAATTGGAACTCCACTATCTTTGGCATTTGGCCACACTGTAACCAAAGGCATTGTTTCTGCCCTAGACAGAACTCTAGAAATTCAAAATTCAGATGGGTCAATAACATACATGCAAAACCTAATTCAGCACGATGCAAGCATCAACCCCGGAAACAGTGGTGGACCCCTAATTAACCTAAATGGCAAAGTGGTGGGAATAAACACCTTAAAAGCAACAAATGCTGAAGGCATTGGTTTTGCAATACCAATTGTTGCGGGGCAAAAAATTGTTTCAAGGCTAAGCGCCGATGCGGGATATTCTGCCCCATATATGGGAATAATTGGTGTTTCAACAGACTATGCAAGGTCAAAAAACATTTCAACATCAAAAGAGGGGCTATATGTTTTAGATGTTGATAGAAATAGCGTTGCGGGAATTTTGGGTTTACAAAAAGGTGACATAATCTACAAAATTGACAACCAACTGATTTATAGTTTTCTAGATTTAAGAAATGTTTTATATTCTCACTCAATTGGAGATAAAATAAACATATATCTATACAGAGATAACACTCAATTAGAATACAGTTTAACTTTAGGTGACAGACAATAAAAAAATATGTTTTTCGGCATAATTAGAAAAAAAACATAATAATTAGCATTGCTCATTTTGGCAGTGCTTTTTTATAATAAATCAAGCACATATAAAGAAAAAACTTTTATAAATAAAAAAAGGAAATGTGTGTGGTAGTTTATGTAGAAGATTGTTTAATTGAAAATTTTGTGGTTACTTTTCTTGTTTTAAAGTGTGTTTGTTTATGCTTTAAGTTAAAAGAAAACAAAATCAGAATTTTTGGTGCTTGTATTTTTGCTTCAATAATCTCTGTTTTATATCCGCTTGTTCAGTTAAACAATATATTGCTTGTTGTTTTAAAACTTAGTGTTGGTTTTATTATTGTCGCCATTGCATTAAGCCGAGAATATTTTTTAGCAAAATACATATCTTTTGTGTTTTTTACTGCATTATATGCAGGACTAAACATTTTGATTTACTATTTTACATATGGACATCTAGATGTGTATGACAATTTTCCAACTTACATTCTTTTGGGATTGTTGCTTTTAATATACTTTTTAACAAAACAATGCATAAACCTCGCACGCAAAAAATTAACCATTGCAAATTTTGTTTATAAGGTCAAAATAACTCATCAAGGCAAAACAATTGAAACCAACGCGTTTTTAGACAGCGGCAACACTTTAACCGACACCGATTCAACACCAGTGTTTGTTATTAATTCGAACCTTTTTAACAAACTCTATAAAAACATTTCTTTAAGCGATTTGCTAACCAAAAACTTTAAAAACTTAAATAACCCACATTATATTAAATCTGGGTTTGCAAATGGAAGTGGAAAAATTTTGGTGTTTAGTGTGGATCATGTTGTGGTGGAAACAAACAACATAAAAAAAATTGAAATAACAAATGCAAAGTTAGGAATTTCATATTCAAATTTTAATAAAAATTTTAATTGCGACATGTTGTTAAACATAAACATGTTTGTTTAATGGGGGATGTATGAAAAATATAGTTTTAAAAGTTAAACAATTACTAAAAAATTTTTTCTCAAAAAACCACTTAGATAATGCCGAAAACATATTGCTTTACATTTGTGGAAACGAAGCGCTTCCAATGCCTTTAGAACCAGAAGAAGAATTGGCACTTTTAGACGAAGTTGCAAATAACAATCAAACCGCAAAACAAAAGTTGATAGAACACAACTTAAGACTTGTTGTTTACATTGCTAAAAAATTTGACAACACAGGAATTGAACTAGAAGATTTAATATCTATTGGTGCAATTGGTTTAATCAAGGCAGTGCAAACGTATAAATATGATAAAAAAATTAAACTTGCAACATATGCATCTAGGTGCATAGAAAACGAAATTTTAATGCAACTAAGAAAAATGAATAAAATAAAAGCCGAAGTCAGTTTGGATGAACCGCTAAAAAGCGATGGTGACGGAAACGAACTTTTGCTTGAAGATATTCTATATGACGAAAAACAAACTCTGGGCAAAGACATGGAACGCTCGTCTGAACAACAAATTCTTTGGGAAATAATCAACAAATTAGGCTCTCGTGAAAAAGAGATAATGATAATGCGTTTTGGACTTTTGGGCGGAGAAGAAAAAACTCAAAAGGAAGTTGCTGACGAACTAGGCATTTCTCAAAGTTATATTTCCAGACTCGAGAAAAAAATATTAGGAAAAATGAAAAAAGATATTAGAAAAGTTATTTAAAACATATAATCAATATCTTTTTTTGCAGCATTATCTAATTTGTTCTTTAATTTCTTCAATGGCATTTTTTTCTAGCCTAGAAACCTGTGCTTGAGAAATTCCAATTGCATCCGAAACTTCAATTTGGGTTTTGCCAATAAAATATCTTAATAGCAAAATTTCCCTTTCTCGCTTGTCCAACTTGTTTAAAGCATTTTTTAATGATAAAATTTCATTCAAACTGTCATCATCATGTTTTGTGTCGGCAATTTGGTCCATAATTCTAACAGAATCGCCATCTTCATAAACAGGTTCGTTCAAACTAACCGTGTCACTAATTGCATCAAGAGCAAAAGCAACGTCTTTTGCTGGCACGTCAATAAGCGAAGAGATTTCATCAATGGTTGGTTCTTTGCCAAATTGTTTTGAATGTTTATCTCTTGCCTGAAGTGCTTTATATGCAATATCTCTTAAACTTCTAGAAACCCTAATGGCATTGTTGTCACGTAAATATCTTTTTATTTCTCCAATAATCATTGGAACAGCATATGTGGAAAACTTTACATTTAAGTTGCAATCAAAATTGTCTATTGCTTTCATCAATCCAACACAACCAACTTGAAACATATCATCTGATTTATCTCTTCTACCATAAAAACGTTGGACAACACTTAAAACCAACCTGAGATTTGCAATAACAAATTCATCTCTAGCAAGACTATCTCCGCTTTTAACTTTTTTCATAAGTGCTTCCATTTCTTCAGATTTTAATTTTGGTAGTTTGCTAGTGTCAACTCCACAAACAACAACTTTTGTAGCCATAACATTCCCCTTTTTCGTTTATGATTAACAACAAAAAAGTTTTTATTCATGCAAAACCATATTTTTTGAATATTGATTTTTTTCTGCAACATATTTTTAAATGCTATTGAAAAAAAATAAAAAGTATGTTATTCTATCAAAAACAAATAATAAACAAAGGGTTAAATATGGAAAAAGAAAAAAGTTTGGGCTTATATAAGTCAATGGATAATGCATATTTAGATAAAATTGTTATAAATGAAAAGTTAAAAAGCAATATTCTTTCAGACATGCCAACCACATACACAGATTTAGAAAAGGCAATATATGTATACATTAAATTGTGTAAAACTTTAACCTATGATGAAGAATTTTATTCAAATAATCAACGTGGAATGATTGCAGAAATTCATCAAGATGTTAAAAGAATAAACACAGTAACTCCAGAAAACAACAAAATTGTTTGCTATGAATTTGCATATATTTTTGGAAAATTTTTAGAAGATTTGGATGTAGACTTTTTAATTAATGACAAACATGGTTATGGCAATAGTCACTGCAATGTAACTTTTAGCGAAGAAGGATATCTTGTTGATGCAGATTCTGTTTCAACAATCATTTATGGCGATTTGTATAATGCAAAAATAAATAATAATCTAATTGGTTTAAATTGCACAGGTGACGAAAATAAACTTGAATCATTTAGTGAAATATATAGAAAAGTGTATCAAGATATAATTTTAAAAGAAGAAGAAAAAGAAACCGACCAAGACAACATTGAAATGTTTTTGGAAGAGTTTTCAGAAATGTGTGAAACGGAAGCCGTTTCAAAAGAACAAAAACTAAAAATTTTAGAGAAACAATGTAAACTTGCACAACAACTTCCAGAAATGGAAAAAGTTAGTTATGTTTTGCTTTTGTCAAAAGCCATTTTTGCTAAAGAAATTGAAAACAAACAATTTAACGTTACAATTTTAAGTGGAAAAACAATTGATGGCTTTCGCCTTAAAAGTGCTCCAGTTTTGCTGTATTCTTTTAATGACAAATCTTTTGAAGAGTTTCCAGAAAAAAGCACATACAAAATTTTGCATGGCTCAAATTTAGAAAATTTAGATAAAGAAACAATCAAAAACAATTTTAAAAATGGAATTTTTAAACATATCACTGCAGGTGTTAAAGAAAAACACATTATTCCGGGAATAGATAACGGAGGTAACGAAAAATGTTAGAAAAGTTAAAAAAAATCAACATTTCTTTAATAGAATATTATAAAAATGATGAAAAAAATTTAAAAATTCAAAAAACCATTAGCAAAATTTTAAAAACAGAAGATTGCTTTTTGAAAATGCCAATAGAACAAGCATTTTCAATTTTAAGAGAGTTAAAAATTCCAAAACAAGATTTTGAAAAAATTTATTTGGAACTTACAATGCCAAAAAATTGACAAAAACAAAATATATAACTAAACTAAAAACTATGAACTATGATTTAAGCCAGTATTTGCTTCAAGATGGCAACACATTACTTTTTCCCTTAACAAAAGAAGAGGTTTCACAACTTGTTTTAAGTGTGGAAGATTTTTCTGCATATATAAGGCTTCCTTTTTATGCAAAGTTGCAAAACAAAAAAAGTTTGCAAAAAGTTGTGTCTGCTCTAGATATGGAAGACAACTACTGGTTTTTAAACACTCAATGGGTTTGTGTGGATGTTAAAGCACGAGCAATTGTTGGTTTAATAAAACTTGAAAAGGTAGACCAGTTTAACAAAATTGTTTTGCATGTAAACGAAGAAAAATGCGTTGGAATAACAAAAAATGATGTTTTGCAATTGTTTTATAAGTTTTTGAGCGTAAACAATTTTTGCAATATTATTGTTGAAGATTTAGACAAAAAGGTGGTGGCAAATGAAAATTAGCACAGATTGGAAAGATTATTCGGTTATTGCAACTGGTGACGGCGAAAAGCTTGAAAGTTGGGGCAATGTTAAACTTTTAAGGCCAGACCCGCAAGTTATTTGGCATGCAAAAAGAGATTTAACAAAAGAGAAAAACTTAAATGCACACTATATTAGAGAAAGCACTGGTGGTGGGCATTGGAACAACTTAAAACCAATGCAACAAGAATGGGTTATTGATTACAAAAATTTAAAGTTTTTGATTAAACCAATGGGCTTTAAACACACAGGGCTTTTTCCAGAACAGGCTGTTAATTGGGACCATATGATTGAATTAATCAAAAATGCAAACCGACCAATAAAGGTTTTAAACCTGTTTGGTTACACAGGCGGAGCAACCGTTGCATGCACTTATGCAGGGGCAGAAGTTACACATGTGGATGCGTCAAAGGGTATGGTTGATCGCTGCAAACAAAACATTAAACTGTCAGGTTTAGACCACATGCCAATAAGGTACATTGTCGATGATTGTGCAAAGTTTGTTGAAAGAGAACATAGGCGTGGCAAGGTTTATGATGCAATAATAATGGACCCACCTAGTTACGGAAGAGGGCCAAGTGGAGAAATGTGGAAAATTGAAAACAATTTATATGATTTTGTTTCTCTATGCAAAAAAGTGTTGTCAAACAAGCCTTTGTTTGTTTTAATAAACTCATACACAACAGGGTTGCAGCCAATGGTGCTTTCCAACATTTTAAATGATGTTTTTGATGGTGGAAAAACTGATGCATATGAAATTGGAATAGCAACTCAAGAAAAAAACATTGTCTTGCCATGTGGCGCAAGCGGAATAAAAGTTTGGGAGAATTAATAAATGCAAGATTTAAACATTTTATACGAAGATAATCATATAATTGTGGTTTTAAAACCACAAAACATTTTAAGTCAAGGTGACTCAACTTCAGATAAATCACTTTTAGACATTGTTAAAGACTATATTAAAGAAAAATATAACAAACCAGGAAATGTTTTTGTTGGGTTGGTTCATAGACTAGATCGTCCAACAGGCGGAATAATGGTTTTTGCAAAAACAAGCAAGGCAGCAAATCGATTGTCAGAACAAATTAAAGCAAAAAAATTTATAAAAAAATACTTAACCGTGGTTGTGGGAACGCCAAGATACAAAGCATCCAGGCTTGAGCATTTTTTAAAAAAAGACGAAACAAACAACATTGTAAAAGTTGTGCCAAGGGGCGAAGATGGTGCAAAGCAAGCAATTTTAGAATATAAAACAATTCAAACGATCGACAAGGTTAGTTTGCTCGAGGTTCAAATTTTAACTGGCAGAAGTCATCAAATAAGAGTTCAAATGTCTCAAATTGGTTGCCCAGTGTTTGGTGATGTTAAATATAATGGAGATACTTTGGCAAAAGGGCATAATCTTGCACTTTGGGCATATGAATTGTCGTTTGAACATCCAACAACAAAAAAACAAATGATGTTTAGATGTATTCCACCTGTTGAAAAAACTCCTTGGAATGTGTTCGAAAAAGAAATTTTGCTTGCTCAAAACAAATAGAACATAAAAATTGTTTGTAATTTTGTTAATAAATGTTTTTTGTTATCAGAAATATTTGACAGAAAAAATTAGATGTGTTAAATTGTTTAAGTATGAAAAAAAATTTGGTAGTGGTCGTGAAAACAATTTAGTGTGGAGTTTCCGCACAAGTGTTTTTGTGCCAAATTAAAATGCAAACAGGTTTTTAAGGTGGCACAAGAGTGCTATCTTTTTTTTGTTAAAACAAAAATACACAAAAATAATTTCAAAAAGGAAAATTTTATGTTAGAAAACAAATATAATTACAAAACATCAGAAGAAAAATGGCAAAAGTTTTGGCAAGACAATGGAATATATAACTTTGACAAGGCAGACACAACAAAACCAATTTTTTCAATCGATACTCCACCACCAACAGTTAGTGGAAAAATTCATATTGGTCACATTTTTAGTTATTCTCAAGCAGAGTTTGTTGCCAGATACAAAAGAATGAGAGGTTATAACGTTTTTTATCCTTTTGGTTTTGACGATAATGGTCTTCCAACAGAACTTTTGGTTGAAAAAGAGCGAGGCATAAAGGCTTATTCTTTGCCACGTGAAGAATTCACAAACATTTGTATGGAAGTTGTTAACAAATATGTTGAAGATTTTAAAAATCTATTTATAAAAGTTGGCAATTCGGCAGATTGGTCTTTGCGTTATCACACAGTAAGCCCCGAAACACAAAAAGTTAGCCAAATGTCTTTTTTGGATCTTTATAAAAAGAACAAAGTTTATTATGCAGAAGCACCAGCACTTTGGTGCACAAAGTGCAGAACTGCAATTGCTCAAAGTGAACTAGAAACAAAAGAAATTGAAACATATTTTAATCATTTAAAATTTTATGTTGAAAACAGTGATACTTATTTAGAAATTGCAACCACAAGACCAGAATTTTTGTGTGCATGTGATTGCGTTTTTGTTAATCCAAATGACCAAAGATACAAAAATTTGGTTGGTAAAAATGTTAGAGTTCCTTTGTATAACTATTATGTTCCAATCATGACCGACGACAAAGCCGACATGGAAAAAGGAACAGGTGCTGTTATGTGTTGCACTTTTGGAGATCAAACAGACACTCAATGGTTTAAAAAATATAACCTAGAATATAAAGTTGCAATTGATGATGCGGGCAGAATGACCGAAAGAGCAGGAAAATATGCTGGTTTAAAATGCAAAGAAGCACGCAATGCCATCATAGAAGATTTAAAAGCTGAAAATTTATTAATCAAGCAAGAGCCTTTAACTCACCAAGTTTCTGTTCATGAAAGATGTGGAACAGAAATGGAAATAAACCTTAAAAAACAATGGTTTATCAAAACAATAGAAAACAAACAAGAATGGCGTAAAAAGGGAGACGAAATAACTTGGTATCCTTCATTTATGCAAGCAAGATATAACGACTGGGTAGAAAACTTAATGATGGATTGGTGCATTAGTCGTCAAAAATATTTTGGCGTGCCATTTCCAGTTTGGTATTGTGCAAAATGCGGAGAAATTAAGGTTGCAGATGAAAAAGATTTGCCTGTTAATCCAATGTCCAAAAAACCAAACTGTGCTTGTGAAAAATGCGGAAGTACCGAATTTAATCCAGAAACAGACATTTTAGACACATGGGCAACTTCATCAGTTACCCCACAAATAAACTGCAAATGGAAAGTTGACGATGATATGTATAAACGATTAATGCCAATGAGCCTTAGACCTAATGCACATGATATTATTCGAACATGGGATTTTTATACAATTGTTAAATCTTTCTATCATAGCAACACCAAACCATGGGAAAACGTAATGATTTCTGGTTTTGTTATGGCTGGACAAGGTGAAAAAATATCAAAAAGCAAAAACAATGCAAAATCGGACCCTCTTCAACTTATTGACATGTTTAGTGCAGATGTAACAAGATATTGGACAGCAACAGGAAGTTTGGGTAGAGATATAATTTTTGGTGATGAGCAATTCAAAAACGGTCAAAAATTGCTTAACAAGTTATATAATGCAAGCAAATTTGTTTGGCAATTTGTTGACGGTTATGTTCCAACACAGGTTAATTTGTTGCCAATGGACAAATGGCTTATTGCAAAATTTAACACCATGCAAGACAATTTTGTTAGATATTTTGAAAAATATGAAGTTGGCTTGGCAATGGGCGAACTAGAAAGTTTCTTCTGGAACTTTTGTGATAACTATGTAGAGTTGGTTAAAAACAGATTATATAAACCAGAAATATATGGCGAAAATGCAAAACAAAGTGCTCAATTTGTTTGCTACCATGCACTTTTGGGCATGCTAAAAATGTTTGCAATATACATGCCACACGTTACAGAAGAAATTTATCAAAACACATTTAAAAACACAGTGAAAGCAATTTCAATTCATAAACTTCAAATTAATAAAATTGACGTTGACATAAGCAAAGATATATTGCCAATGGGTGATGAAGTTATTTCTTTGGTTTCAAAAATTCGTCAAAGCAAATCCGAAGCAAAAGTTTCTTTAAAAACAGAAATTGAAAGCGTTGAAGCAGGGGTGAAACATGTTGATTTTGTAAAATCTTGCATAGACGACATAAAGGCAGTTATGAGCATTAAACAAATTAACATTGTTTCTGGTAGCGAACTAAAAATTGGTAAGTTTTTGGTTGAAGAATAAATAAAAAAATATTAAATTAACACTTGCGTTTTTTATTTGTTAGTGTTATAATCATTTTAGACTTCGGGTGGTCCGCTATCTTTTTTGTGGGCAACGCAATATATGGCAAACGAGAACGGCTTGCTTTTTACGGGAAATTGCTCAATCAACTTGGGGTATGAACACTTGGTAAAATTATTATTAGGAGGAAAGTCAAGATGAACGTTATAGATCAAATTGAAAAAGAAAATTTGAGAGCAGATGCACTTTCATTTAACGTTGGAGACACTGTTAAAGTGTTTGTTAAAATTAAAGAAGGTGACAAATCACGTCTTCAAGCATACGAAGGTGTGGTTATTTCTCGCAAAAACGGTAGCATTCGTGAAACTTTTACAGTTAGAAGAATTTCTAACGGTGTTGGTGTTGAAAGAACATTCCCTGTTCACTCTCCACTTATTGACCATGTTGAAGTAACTCGTGAAGGTAAACCAAGACGTGCAAAACTTTACTATGTTCGTGAATTAACTGGTAAAGCAGCAAAAATTAAAGCAAAAAAAGGTTAATTTTTGTAAATTAAAAAAAATAAAGGCAAATTTTCAAAACAATGAAAGTTTGTCTTTTTTTTGCTAACTAAAATTAAAATAATAAAAACAAAGAAAAAAATGAATTGATATCAAAACTTTGGAAATAATAAAGTTGGAGTGATAACATGAATAAGTATTCAATATATTTAAACAATTCTTCAAAATCTTTTTCAGATAGGGGATTCGAGGCAATTTTAGCAATTTTATTGTCGGCTGGAGCACTGATGCTGTTGTTGTTTTTTCCTGTTGCGGGTTTTGCTTTAATGGCATTTGCTTATGGCTTTTTATGCATAGGCACAAAAAAGTTTCTATTAGGAATTGCAAACAACGAATTTTTGCCAATTGAAACAGTTTTTTCTAAGTTTAAAATCTGTATAAAGGCATTTTGCTTAAAAATTGCAACAATGTTAATATCATTATTATGGACAATTGTGTTAATTGTTCCGGGAATTGTGACTGCATTAAACTATTCAATGGCTTCTTTTGTTATGGCAGATGAAGACTTAGATGCACTTGCATGTATGGCAAAATCCAAAAAAATGGTTTATGGTCACAGGGGCGAAATTCTAGTTTTATATTTGTCTTATATGTTTGTTGTGGTAACAATAATGTGTGTTTGTGCTGGCATTGGTTGTGCAATGAGATTATATTTTAACATGAGCTATTGGATTCCAATTGTTAGCATGTGTTTGTTGGCTTTGTTTTTAATTTTTGTGTTCGTTGTCCCTTATTATGAATTGATGTTTGCACATATATATGTTTTGTTGAAAAAAGAAAATGAATCCCAAAAAATTGAGCCTGCACAAAAAAGAAAATATGTAAAAAAAGATACGGTAAAAGACATAAAATCTTTAAATTAATAAAATTGTTTGATTTGTTTTTAAAAAAAATATATACTCTTTAAAAAGGGGTAAAAAAATGAATTATGAAACAATGACATCTAAAGATTTTAGACAACAAGGTGCAATCAGAAAAGAATCCATATATGCAAAAACAGCACGTGTTGGTTCAATCAAGGCGCAAGAAATTTTAGAAGAAGAATATCAACGTTTGTGTGAAGATGCTGCAATTGGCAATGTTATAGCCATGGATGTTTTGGCTGAATGGTTCAGAAATGGCAATCAAGTTGTTGAAGAAAACATCGACACTAGCATGAAGTGGCTTATTTTGGCTGGTGCAAATGGAAACAAATTTTCTTTGGATAGGTTAAAAATTCATTTTGGATTTGCTTTTGATGCAATAGCGGATATTAATGAGTTTAGCGAAATAGCAGACAAGTGTGATATGGACCTTTCAAACTATCATTATCTTTTAGGAGAAATGCTTTGCAAAGCAGTTGTTGAAGATATGAAAATTGATGCTTTAAAGTTGGCACAAACAAAACCAACGTCTCTTCCTTTTAGCGCTGTGGTTCTTAGAACATTTGATAGGTCAATCACAAGAGCAATAGATGTTGTTATTCAACAATTAAAAAAGTTAATTTAATTAAAAAATATGGAAAAATTGGTTTTTTAATAATTTTTCCTATTTTTTTTTTAGGCATAAAGTTTTTTGTTAAATTTTGAATATTGGCATTATTTTTCAAAAAAAAACAAATAATATAATCATGTTAGATGATAGAAGTAAAAACTTACTTAACTATTTAGTTAAAGAGTGCAATGAAGGTTCTTATAGGGTTTTTGATGTTAAAGAACTAATTAATTCATTGCCAAAAAAATATAAACCCGACGACTCTGCAATATCTTTATGCATGGATTATCTAGAAAAAGGTAACTATATTTCAATAAAATATAAAGATTCAAAACTATATTGCATTTCACCTTTGCCGTTTGCTCGACAAATTTTAGAAAATGAAAGCAACGAACAGCAAAAAACAAAAAAAATGTATAAATTAGGTTCATTTTTATATCTTTTGGTGTTTATATGTGCATTTTTGGGTAGTTTCTTGGCAATAATTTTATATGGATTAATTTTTTAATCATAATAAAAATGTTAGATAAAAAAGAAAGGTTTGTTGTGTTATATTTGTTAGAGATATGCCCGAACAAAAGGTCGTATCTTATTTTGGCGGAACAAATTGCTGAATTTGTTTCTAAAAAATATTTAATTAGCACAACCGAACTGGACGACATTATGATTACACTTGCAAAAGATAATTACATCGATTTTGTTGTGTCTGACAGCAAAAATGGTTATTATTATTGTATAACACTAAAAAACAAGGCATTAACTTTAAAAAGAGATTTAAAAAAGCAAAAGCAGGAGTTTTGGCTCCTTTTGTTAAGAACATTTGGTTTTGCCGTGTTGAGTTTTGTTATTGGTATAATTTTAAAAACAATTTTTAATGGTTAAACAGGAGAAAAATGGAACACAAGAAATTTGAATTAATATCAAAATATAGCCCATCGGGCGACCAGCCACAGGCAATAAAAAACTTGGTTGAAGGTTTAAATGATGGGTTGTCTTCTCAAGTTTTATTGGGGGTTACAGGCAGCGGAAAAACATTTACAATGGCAAACGTAATTGCTTCGGTTAACAAACCAACCTTGGTTATAGCACACAACAAAACACTTGCTGCACAGTTATGCAACGAACTTAGAGAGTTTTTTCCAAACAACAGGGTAGAATATTTTGTTTCCTATTATGATTACTATCAACCGGAAGCATACATTGTATCTTCAGACACATACATTGAAAAAGATATGGCAATAAACGAAGAAATTGACAAACTAAGGTCTTCGGCAACAACAAGCTTGCTAGAAAGGTCCGACACAATTGTTGTTGCATCAGTTTCTTGCATATATGGTTTAGGCAATCCTGAAGAATATTACAATTTGCAACTTCTTTTAGAAAAAGGCATGCAAGTTTCAAGAGAACAAGTAATTTCTAGGTTAATAGAAATGCAATATTCAAGAAATGAGTTAGATTTTAAAAGAACAACTTTTCGATCAAAAGGCGACACGCTTGATATTTTTCCGTCTAACCAGTCAGAAATTGCAGTAAGAATTGAGTTTTTTGGCGATGAAATAGATTCAATTTTTGAATTTGAAGCATTAACAGGACAAAAAATTGCATCAAAAGAACAAGTTGTTGTTTTTCCTGCAACTCATTATGCTGTTGGCAGTCAAAAACTTGTAAACGCATTAAAACAAATCGAACAAGATAGAGATTTTTATGTTGAGCAGTTTGAAAAAGAAGGCAAACTTATTGAAGCACAAAGACTTAAAGAGCGCGTTTCTTACGATATTGAAATGATGCGAGAAATAGGCTACTGCAGTGGAATTGAAAACTATTCAAGATATTTTGATGGAAGAAAAGTCGGCGAGCCACCTTTTACGCTTATGGACTATTTTCCAAAAGGATTTTTAACAATCATAGATGAAAGCCATATGACAATTCCTCAAATAAGGGCAATGTATAATGGAGATAGAGCAAGAAAAAAGAGTTTGGTTGAATACGGTTTTAGACTCCCTTCTGCTTTTGACAACAGACCTCTAAATTTTGAAGAGTTTGAACAAAGACTAAACCAAACAATTTTTGTTTCGGCAACACCATCAGACTACGAAAAAAACAAAAGTGGTCAAACTGTTGAGCAGTTAATAAGGCCAACAGGACTTTTAGATCCAGTTGTTGAAGTTGTAAAAACAGACGGACAAATTGAATATTTAATTAATGAAATAAACAAAACAATAAAAAAGAATAGAAGGGTTTTAATAACAACCTTAACAAAAAAAATGGCAGAAAACTTAACAACATTTTTAAGTGAACGTCAAATAAGAGTAAAATATCTCCATAGCGAAATAGACACAATGGAAAGAATAGAAATAATCAACGGTTTAAGACTTGGTGATTTTGATGTTATTGTTGGAATAAACTTGCTAAGAGAAGGTTTGGATTTGCCAGAAGTTGAACTTGTTTGCATTTTAGATGCAGATAAAGAAGGCTTTTTAAGGAGCGATACGTCGTTAATTCAAACAATTGGTCGTGTGGCACGAAACAGCGAGGGCAGAGTTATAATGTTTGCAGATGTTATAACAAAAAGCATGAAAAGGGCAATTGACGAAACCTCAAGGCGTAGAGAGATTCAAGACAAATATAACAAAGAACACAACATAACACCAAAAACAATCATAAAGGAAGTAAAAAACACCCTAGATTTTGCAAAAAAACAAGAAACAAACAGAAAATCGGATGATGTAAAAAGTGAAATTGAACGTCTGAAAGGCTTAATGAATATTGCTACAAAACAGTTGGATTTTGAAACAGCAATTGAATTAAGAGATAGAATTACAGTGCTTAAAAAAGAACTTAAATCAGGCAAAAAATAAAATTCAAAAAGCAATCAAGATCAAAATACATTCAACTCTTGGTTGTTTTTTTCATATAAGAATATTATGATAGCGGTGATAGATAGTGGAAGCGGCGGAGCAAATGTTATTAAGGAATGCTTGAAGCATTATAACTATGATTTTGTATATTTGGTTGATAACAAAAATTGCCCATATGGAGATAAACCAGCAAAATTAGTAAAAGAAATTGTTTTAAAAAACATAAAAATTTTGCTAAAAAAATTTGATATAGATTTTATTATTTTAGGTTGTAACACTGCTAGCAGTTTAATTGGATATGTGGAATTAGAGCAAATTAAGTGTCCAATTTTAAAAACACTGCCAGATTTTAAGAGCATTATAAAACAAAAAGGCGAAAAGTTAATTTTTGCCACAAAAAGCACAATAAAAAATTCTAACTATGTAAAATTTTATATGTTTAACTATAAAGATATAAAAACTTTATACATTAAAGAGTTGCCAAAACACATTGACAATTATTTATCTAACAAAACCAACGAAAATTATGAAAAACTACAAAAAATAATCAAAAATGATGTGTTTTTTAGTAAAAAACTTAAAAAATATTATAAAAAAGTTAAAAATATAGCATTGGGATGCACTCATTTTAAATATATTGAAAACAACATAAATCAAATTTTTAACAACGATATTAAATTTTTTTATTGCGAAAAAGAAGTTGCATGTGTTTCTAAAATGCTAATAAAAAAACAAAAGAAAAAATCGTCAATAAAAATTTTGTTAACAAAACCAGATGAAAAACTAAAAAGCACAATAATTCAAATTTTAAACAAATCTTAGTTTGACATATTCAAATTTGCATATTAAAATATTATCATAAGGATATTTATGATTTGTAATTTATGTGCAAAAAAATGTAACAAACAAAGAACACAAGAAATGGCAAAAGGAAATTGTCAAATGCCCCTAAAAATTAAAATTGCACATTATGAACTTTTTAATTATGAAGAGCCATGCATAAGTTTAAACAAGGGGAGTGGGGCAATATTCTTTTCTGGTTGCAACCTAAATTGTGTGTTCTGTCAAAATTATGAAATTTCTACCAATAACAAAGGTAAATTTATATCTGTTCAAAAACTCGCAGAAATATTTAAAGAATTAGAACAAAACGGGGCAGAAAACATAAATTTGGTTAGTCCAACTCACTATGCTTTGCAAATTGTAGAAGCACTAAAGTTGTATAAGCCCCAAATTCCAGTAATCTATAACACAAATGCTTACGAAAATCTTGAAACAATAAAGTTTGTTGCACCATATGTTGATGTGTTTTTGCCAGACTTTAAATATTTTAGCAACAACTTGGCTTTAAATTTTTCAAATGCAAACAATTATTATAATGTTGCGCTTGATTCAATAAAACTTATGCGTGAGTTAAAACCGGACATATTTTCTAGTAACGGCAAAATTTTGCAGGGGGTTATAATAAGGCACATGATTTTACCGCTTTGCACAGATGATAGCATTAAAGTTTTAGAAACAATAAAAAAAGAATTTCCTTGCACAAAAGTTAGTCTTTTGGCACAATACACTCCATTTGGAAATTTAGAAAATCACAAACAAATAAACCGAAGAATAACAAGGCGAGAATATGAAAAAGTTTTAAATAAATACATTGAACTAGAACTAGACGGCTATGTTCAAGATTTAACAAGTTCAAATCAAAAATTTATTCCAAAATTTAAGTTTATTTAACTTACATTCTCTCTGACATGTTTTTATAGGTGTATATAATGTTGCAATATGCTTCTTTAACCAGTGCAGTAAAGGGGTAAATTGATGCCGACTCAACAAGCGTTTTTAACATTTTAACCACATCTTCAACACCTAGTTTTATGCAAAGAAGGTCAGAAGTTATATTGTTTGTAAACAAAATGTTAAAATTGTTCAAGTTTGTTTGAACTTCGCTTAGCAATTGGTTAACATCCAGCCTTGCGCTCACTTCGGTTGTAACCGCAGTGTCAATGCTCACAGAAATATCATAAAGTTTTTTATAGCAGTTTTTAAAAATAGACAGGCAAGAGTTAACAGTTGCTTTTTCTTGCGACTCCAAATTACTGCTTATGTTTATTGGCGGAATGTTGATTTTTAAAATTGAAGCATCGGGTTTTGACTCGATGTTTTTTTCAAGAACTTTTTTAGCGTCAGCCTCGTTTTCATACATGCTTGCTACAATATAATATGAATCTTTATTCATATACACAAAACCTGCGCCACCCTGTGATTTAATTGTTTCTGAAAACTCTGACGCCATAACTTTTGTTTGATAACTAGATGTGCAAACTGCATACATGTTATATTCGCTAAGAGATATATTTTCATTAACAAAACTAAAACCTCCAACGGTTATCAAACTCGAAAAAAGGTCTGCCATTGTTAGCATAATGGCAACAGAAATAACACAAAAAGATAGCGTAAAAACTTTGCTTAAAATATGTTTTTTATTTGTTTTTGTTTTCATCATAATAAATTTATGAAAAAACTTTAACATAAATACATTTTTTTTAACTATTTTAAAAATGTTTTGAATATTTATAACAATGTGATAAAATAACCATAACAAGAAGAAATTATTTTTTTGCTTTGTTCAATTTTCAAAAGATGGGAGGCTTTATGAAAAAAACAATTAAAGATATTGACGTATCCAACAAAAGAGTTTTATTGCGTGTGGATTTTAATGTTCCTTTAAACGAATTAGGGGAAATAACAGATGACACCAGAATTAGAGTGGCTTTGCCTACAATTAGATATCTTTTGCAACATAATGCAAAAATCATCATTTGTTCTCACCTTGGCAGGCCAAACGGAGAAAAAAACACAAAATATTCACTTTTGCCAGTTGCAAAATATTTAGTGAAAGAACTTTTGGGCAGGGTTCTGTTTGTTTCAGATTGCATTGGCGAAGAGGTTGAAAAAAAGGTTAATTCTTTAAAGCCAGGTGAAGTTTTGCTGTTAGAAAATGTACGCTTTTATAAAGAAGAAGAAAACAACGACCCTGTTTTTGCAAAAAAATTGTCCAATTTGGCAGACATATTTGTTGATGACGCTTTTGGAACTGCACATAGAAAACATGCTTCAAACTATGGTGTTGCAAGTTTGTTGCCAAATGCTGTAGGTTTTTTAATGGGCAAAGAAATTAGTTCTATAAAATCTGTTATTGAAAAACCTGAACGTCCATTGGTTGCAATTTTAGGTGGGGCAAAGGTTAGTGATAAAATTCCACTTTTAAACAATTTTGTTGAAAAATGCAACACAATTTTAATTGGTGGAGGAATGGCATATACTTTTTTAAGGGCAAAAGGTTTTAAAATTGGAGATTCTCTTTTTGATGCCGAAAGGTTGGAAGATGCCAAACAAATTTTAGAAAAAGCAAAAGAAAACAATGTAAAAATTGTGTTACCTGTAGATTTTATGTGTGCTAGCGAGTTTAGTCCAAACGCAAAAGCAAAAAAAATTAAAGAAGAAATTCCAAATGGCTATCAAGGGTTGGATATTGGTCCAAAAACAATAAAAATGTTTAAAAATGAAATTAAAACAGCAAATTCTCTTGTTTGGAACGGACCTTTGGGGGTTTTTGAATTTAAAAACTTCAGCAAGGGAACAATAAAAATTGCACAAACAGTTCTTAAATTTAAAGGCAAGGCAATTGTTGGTGGCGGAGACAGTGTTTCCGCAATAAAAAAAGTTGGAAACACAAACAAAATATATCATGTGTCTTCTGGTGGCGGGGCTAGTTTAAAACTTATGGCTGGTGAAAAGTTGCCCGGAGTTGATGTAATTGAAGATATTTAATTTGTAAAAGGGAATTCTATGAAAAAAATAATCTATGGCAATTTTAAAATGAACACAACAATTCATGAAATAGAAAAATACACAGAGGAGTTTTTGCCTAAAATTTGCACAAGCAAAAACGAAATTGGAATTTTTCCGCCATACACAAATTTGATGTTTGCAAAACAAAAACTCACATCAAGCAAGGTTGTGTTGGGTGCACAAAACATATCAGCTGAACCCAAAGGTGCTTTCACTGGTGAAATCTCTGGTGAAATGTTAAAAAGTGTTGGTGTGAATGTTGTTTTGGTTGGGCATAGTGAAAGACGTAAGCTTTTTCAAGAAAAAAACGATGTCATAAACAAAAAAATTAAAGAAGCACTTTCCTGTGGCTTAAAAGTTGTTTTATGTGTAGGTGAAACAAAAACCGAAAGAGCAAACAATAAACACAAGTTAATAATTCAAAAACAAATATCAGAAGCATTAAAAGGAATATACGAAAATGAACTAAAAAACATTATATTTGCATATGAGCCAGTTTGGGCAATTGGAACAGGTAATGTTCCAACACCAAAATTGGTAGAGGAAATGGTTCAAACAATAAGGGCTGAGTTGTTAAACGAATATTCTTCTTCTGCCGAAAAAAGCATAAAAGTTTTGTATGGTGGAAGTGTTAATTCTTCAAATGCAAAAATGTTTGCCAATATTTTTGGAGTTAATGGGCTTTTGGTTGGTGGTGCTTCACTTAATGCCGACGAGTTTGCTAAAATTTGCAATGTTTAACAAAATAAATTGTTATAAAAAATAAATCATTAACGGTTTGTGTTAATGATTTTCTTTTTGACAGTGTGCTAATGTTGTGGTATTATATTCTGTATGAGAATGTACAAATCAAAAAGGTGTCCGCGTTGTGGAACAAAAAATGCATATACACAGTTTAGATGCACAGACTGTGGGCTTGTTTTTTCTAGGGTTGAAAATGGGAGCAACAAAATTGCAAAACAGTTAATTTTGTCCGGAAAAAAGAACGAAACAATAAAAGCGCCGAGCTTTCCTAAAGATGTTAAAAAAAGCAAATTCTTGCTTTTAAGTGGCTTTTTGGGGCTGTTTGGAGTTCACAATTTTTATGTTGGCAGATATGTTAAAGCAACAATTCAGTTGATTTGTGGAATGTTAACAATAATTTTGTCTGTTTTGTCAAGTTACATCACAAATTTAGATTATGTAATGAGTTTTGCATTTTTGCCAGTTGCAATAAATGGCTTAATGTGGCTGTTTGATTTTATTGATGGAATTTTTAACAGATATAAAATTCCTGTTGCGGTTGATTTTTCAGAAAGTAAAGATTTATTAAATAAAAGGTAAAAAAATGGCAAAAGTTGTTGTTGGTGTCAGTGGAGGAGTGGATTCTTCTGTTGCTGCAAAATTATTAAAAGATCAAGGTCACGAAGTTATTGGCCTTTTTATGGTTAACTGGGAAGAAGAAAGTGAAACTTGCACATCTGAGCAAGATTATGAAGATGTTAAAAGAGTTTGCAACACATTAAACATTCCATATTTTAGTGTTAATTTTTCAAAAGAATATTATGAAAGGGTTTTTTCATATTTTTTAGAAGAATATAAAAAAGGAAGAACTCCAAATCCAGATGTTTTATGTAATAGAGAAATCAAATTTGGTCCGTTTTTGGAATATGCAAAAAGTATTGGGGCAGAATATATTGCAACAGGGCATTACTGCAAGAAAATTGAAAAAAACGGAAAGTTTTATCTTGCAAAAGCAAAAGATTTAAACAAAGACCAATCATATTTTTTAAATCAACTTTCTCAAGAACAACTAAAATACGTCCTTTTCCCGTTAGAAAACATAGACAAACATCAAGTTAGAGAAATCGCAAAAGATTTAGGTTTGGTTACAGCAGAAAAAAAAGACAGCACTGGTATTTGTTTTATTGGAGAGCGCAACTTTAAAAAATTTCTGCAAGAATATTTGCCTGCAAAACCAGGTAAAATTATGACGCTAGACGGCAGAGAAGTTGGAAAGCATGACGGATTAATGTATTACACAATTGGGCAAAGGCGTGGACTTGGCATTGGCGGAAGGTCTGATAGCAATGGGCAAAGATGGTTTGTTTTAAAAAAAGATTTGCAAAATAACATTTTGTATGTATCGCAAGGTGAAGGCAAAGAACTTTTTTCTTGTGGAATGATTAGTGAAAAATTTAATTGGATTCCAGAAAAGCCAAATCAAGACGAGTTTGATTGTTGTGCAAAATTTAGATATCGTCAACCTGACCAAAAGGTTCATGTTAAAATTGTTGATGACCATGTTGAAATCAGTTTTTACGAAAAACAAAGGGCTGTAACCCCAGGGCAATATGTTGTGTTATATAAAGATGACGGCGAAAACTCAATTTGCATGGGCGGAGCGGTAATTGAAAAAGTAATATATTAAAAGGCAAAAATATGAGAGCAGTTGTTCAAGTAGTGAAAAGTGCAAAATTAACATCAAATGGCAATCCTTTTTCTGAAATTAGCAAGGGGTTTGTTGTTTTGCTAGGGATAACAAATTCAGACACAACAAAAGATGCAGAATACGTTATGTCCAAAATTGAAAAGTTAAGAGTTTTTGAAGACTCCAGTGGCAAACTAAACTTGTCTTTAAAAGATGTTAAAGGAAGCGTTTTGCTTGTGAGCAATTTTACTTTGTATGCAACAACAATTGGGCAAAACAGACCCTGTTTTTTAAATGCTGCACACCCAGAAGTTTCTGAACCGCTATATAACCATGCTGTAAAAATTTTAAGCGAAAAGGTGAATGTTAAAACCGGTGTTTTTGGAACAGATATGCAAATAGAAATGGTGGCAGATGGTCCATGCACAATTTTAATTGATAGTGAAAAAACATTATAAACTGTTAAAAATCTCATGTTTTTCATTAAAAAAAAGTGTTTGCAAAAAGCAGAACACTTTTTTAATTATGTTTAAGATTAAAGCATGGGTTAACTTTTACTTTTTATTTGCAATTGATGTTGCAACGGCAAGAGCAACTGTTGCTCCAACAATTGGGTTGTTTCCCATTCCAATAAAGCCCATCATTTCAACATGTGCTGGAACAGAAGAAGACCCTGCAAATTGAGCATCGCAGTGCATTCTTCCCATTGTGTCGGTTATGCCGTAAGAGGCAGGTCCGCAACCCATGTTGTCAGGATGCAAAGTTCTTCCTGTTCCACCGCCAGAAGCCACACTAAAATATTTTCTGTTGTTATCATAACACCATTTTTTATAAGTTCCTGCAACAGGATGCTGAAAGCGGACTGGGTTTGTTGAATTGCCTGTGATTGACACATCCACTTTTTCCAATTTCATTATTTCAACACCTTCCGGAACGTCAAACGCGCCATAAACTTTAACTTTTGCTCTTTCCCCACTTCCAAAACATTTTTCTCCGTTTACAACAAGTTTTTGTGATGTGTGGTCATATGTTGTGTCAACGTACGTAAACCCATTAATTCTAGCAATAATGTAAGCAGCATCTTTTCCCAATCCATTTAAAACAACCCTTAAAGGGGTTTTTCTAACTTTGTTTGCAGTAAGTGCAATTCCCATTGCTCCTTCTGCGGCTGCAAAACTTTCATGCCCAGCCAAAAAACAAAAACATTTTGTTTGTTCGCTAAGCAACATGCTTGCCAAATTTCCATGCCCCAAACCAATTTTTCTTTCATCTGCAACCGAACCAAGCCTGCAATATGCCTGCAAGCCTTCTCCAATATATTTTGCAGTGTTTTCTGCATTGTTGTCCTTGCTTAAAAGTGCAATTGCACAACCCAACTCGTAGGCATTAACAGCATCTTCAAAAGCAATTGGTTGAACATTTCTAACAATTTCTTCCACATTAACATTATTCTTTTTGCAAATGCTTTTAACTTCTTCAACATTTTTAATTCCATATTTGTCAAGAGTTTGTTTTACAAAATTATTCTCCATTTTTATTTACTCCTTGGGTCAATAAATTTTATTCCTTCATTATATCTGCCATACACTTTGCAGTTGTTTTTTCTTGCTTCTTCATAAGATGCACCATGTTCAAGTTCCTTAACCAAACCGCCAATGTTTAAATATTCATATCCAATAATCTCATTGTTGTTATCAAGCGCAAGTTTTGTTATATATCCCTCTGCTAAATTTAAATATCTTGGACCAATTTGGTCGTTTGCATAAACAGTTCCAACAGCACTCATCCAGTTTTTGCCAAGGTCTTCAAGCCCAGCACCAACATTCAAACCGCCTTCCGAAAACGCAGATTGACTTCTGCCATAAACAAGTTGCAAAAAAATTTGTTTCATGGCATCATTGATTGCGTCGCACACAAGGTCGGTGTTTAATGCCTCTAAAATGGTTTTACCAATCAAAATTTCACAAGCCATTCCTGCAGAATGAGTCATTCCAGTGCAACCAATTGTTTCAACCAATGCTTCTTTAATAACTCCATTTTTAACGTTTAATGTAAGCTTGCATGTTCCTTGTTGTGGGGCGCATTTGCCACAACCATGACTAAACCCGCTAATTTGCAAAATATCTTTGCATTGAACCCACTTTGCTTCTTGTGGGATGGGTGATGCCCCACGTGATTTTAAACAGCCAACAACACATTTATTCTCTTCCATATTGCCTCCTTAAAAGTTATTTTATCATTTTTTGCTAAAACAACAAAACAAAATATTGATATGTGTAAAAAATTATTTATTTATTGTTCTCAAAA
Organism: uncultured Lachnospiraceae bacterium; assembly: GCA_964600435.1. Taxonomy (GTDB): domain Bacteria; phylum Bacillota; class Clostridia; order Christensenellales; family UBA1242; genus HGM11367. The sequence goes on along the minus strand of CAZRJB010000002.1, from coordinate 33,606 downwards.
CAAATTTATTGCTTGATTTTATGTTTTAAAATGCAAAATTTTTTGACAAACCACAATAAACATTCAACAACAATATTGACATAATAAAAAAAAGATGTTAAACTGAAAAAGTAAGAGTAGAGGTTGAATATGAAAAATAGTGAGTTTAAGTTTGTTATGGAAGAAAATTTCAATTTAAAAAACCCAACAGAAAACTGTAACATTCCAGTTTATGAATTTGCAAAAGATTTATATTATTTGCTTATTAGCACAAGCAATAAAGAATCGCAAGACGTTTTAAACAAACTCATTAACACATATGTGATTTTTAACAAAAAATTTGGTTCATACAACTTTAGCTTTAAAAATGTTCCACAAAACGTTTTAAACGAAGTTAGAGAAAAAGCATTGCCAATCAGATTGAACTTGCAAAACAAAAAAGAAAACCAAGAAAAAAATTATTTTAATAAAAAAAATGTTCAATCAAAGAAAATTGCAGAGCAATTTAATAACGAATTAAAAAAATTTAATTAGGAGGTAAAGCAAAACAATTAAAAACAAAACTTGCAAAAATTGGCAAACCATTGCTAATCATTGGCGCAATTGGCGATTTTATTTCCTTTGTTGCTTTAATTGTTATAAGTTTTAGCACTTTTAACACACTTAGTTTTAATATGATAGGGGTTGTTATTCCATTTGTTTTAATGATAATTTTTAGCCTTATGGCAACTTGTGGGTTTAGCCTGATTTCTATTTCAAGAAGCATAAATTCAGTAACCACATTGCAAGACATGATTATTGACGAAAAAAACGAAGAAGATTCATTACAAACAAAAGAGTGCCAATATTGTGGCAAAATAAATAACATTTCAAACAGCACTTGTGATTCTTGCGGCTCAAACTTAGAATAAATGCACAAAAAAACTGAATCATAAATAAAATAATGCAAGAGCTTGTTTCCATATTGCATGGGGCTTGCTCTTGTTTTTTTAATATAAGTGTTTTTCAGTTTTGTGTGCCTTTATGTTAGTGAAAAAAATATTAGCAGTAAAAATGGAATTAAAATATTTTTAAATTGTTGAAATTTTAAGTGGTTTTGAGTGGATACTAAACATATTAGCAAAAAAATCACTTTTTTTATAACATTTTTTTGTTGCAATTAAAATTTCAATCTACCTGATTTTTGTTAATGTTTGACAACTCAAAATAAAACTGCTAAAATTTTCTTATGTTTGAACTTATTGAAAAAAAGAGCAAGTTTTATGGCTATGTTTATGATGTTAATAGTTTAGAACAGGTTAATGCAATTTTGTCTGGCATAAAAAAAGAAAACAAAAAATGCACTCATGTGTGCTATGCTTATCAAATTTCAAACCCAGACTTTTTGGCAAAAATGGTAGATGACGGTGAACCAAGCGGAACGGCTGGCAAGCCAATTTACAATGTAATTGAAAAGAAAAAACTAACAAACATTTTGGTTGTGGTTGTTAGATATTTTGGTGGCATAAAGTTGGGTGCTGGTGGTTTGGTTAGGGCATACACAAAATGTGCAAGTTTGGCAGTGGAGAATTATTTATGCAAATAACATTATTAAAACAAAAAGGCAAATCAGAAGAATATTATGTTGAACTTGACTCAACACCATTTGGAACCTTACAACTTGAAACAATATATAAGCATCACTTAAAAGTTGGTTTAAATGTCGAAAAAGATGAATTTGAAAAAATTAAGCAAGAAAGCGATAGAATAACTTGCTTTTTTAAGGCACTTGCCTACATTTCTTCAAGATTAAAAACAGAAAAACAATTAAAAGACCATTTAATTTCAAAAGGTTATTCGTTTTCAGTTGTTGTTGAAGCGGTTGAAAAATTAAAAAACTATGGATATTTAAACGACCAATATTATGCAAAAACTTATGCTGAAATGTTGAATAAAACAAAAGGTAAGTTATATATAAAACAACAATTAAAGGCAAAAGGAATAAGTGCTGAAATAATTGACAACTTGAACTTGCAAGATGACGAAACATCCTGCAAAGAAATTTGCATAAAGTGGCTAAAAAACAAATCGTTGCCACTTGAAAAAAAAGACAAAGAAAAGCTTTTTAGGTTTTTGTTGTCTAGGGGTTTTGGTTACGAAACAATAAATCATGTTGTTAACTGCTTGGAAATTTAGAATTGGAGAAAAATATGGTTGGAATTGATATTTTAGAAGTTGAAAGAATAAGGCAAGCGCTAAAAAAAGAATCATTTTTAAAACGTGTTTTTACAACAGAAGAACTTAAATATGTTCAAAAATATAAAGATTCAGTAAGTCATTTGGCTGGTTTTTTTTGTGCAAAAGAAGCAGTCATGAAAGCACTTGTGGATTGTAAAAACATATCATTTTCTAACATTGAAATTTGCCATGAAAAATCAGGCAAACCATTTGTAAACCTTTTTGGCAATGCAAAAAAATGTTTTGAAAAAAACAAACATAGTTCAATTGAAATATCAATTTCTCAAACAAACACTTACGCTACAGCTATTTGTTTAATAAAATAAATTTGCAGACTTTTTATAACTATCACATAAAAGCAATTGGTTATGTTAAAAATTAAAAGTAGTTGTAAAATGCTGCATAGGTTAAATATGTTTCAAAAATATCTACTTTTGCAGTTATTTCCCATGGGGCATGCATAGACAAAACTGGCACGCCGGCATCAATAACATCCATGTCATATTTTGCCATTATATATGCAATTGTTCCACCACCGCCTGCTTCAACTTTGCCCATTTCAGTTGCTTGATAAAAAATATTGTTTTTATCACACATATTTCTTAAATCTGCAATAAACTCAGGGTTTGCATCGCTCGCACCACTTTTCCCTTTTGAACCGGTATATTTACAAAATGCAATTCCATGACCAAGAAATGCATCTGTGTTTTTGTTAAAAGGAGAGGGTCTGTTTGGGTCATATGCAGCAGTAACATCACTAGAAAGCATTTTACTATTTGAAAGGGCATGTCGCAATTTTAAATCGGAATATTCAGTTGTTAAAGAAATTATTTCAGCAATGGTGTTTTCAAAAAACATGCTTTCCATTCCAGTCGCACCAACACTACCAATTTCTTCTTTATCAACAAGCAAACACACACATGTTTTTTCTGGTTTTGTCAGTTTTAGAAGAGCCATAACCGAAGGATATGCACAAACCTTGTCATCTTGCCCATATGACATAATCATGGATTTGTCCAAGCCAAAATCTCTAGCCTTTCCAGCTGGAACAATTTCTAGTTCGGCAGAAAACAAATCGTCCTCATCAATGTTTTGTTCTTTTAAAATGTTTAAAATATTTGCTTTAACTTTATCTTTTTTTGCATTTTTGTTTGGAATTGTTCCAACAATCAGGTTAAGTTCTTCTCCAGACACAACTTCTTGTCGTCTTTCTTTGTCTAAATGTGGCAAAAGGTCACTTATGCCCACAACTGCGTCTTGTTCATTTTCACCATAGTTAAGTCTTATTTTTGTTCCATCTTTTTTACACACAATTCCGTGAATGGCAAGTGGGGTTGCTGTCCACTGATATTTTTTTATACCACCATAGTAGTGAGTGTCAAGCATGCACAATTCGCCGTCTTCATAAATTGGTCTTGCTTTCAAGTCAAGCCTAGGGCTGTCAATGTGCGAGCCAACAATGTTTAATCCGTCCGACAAATCTTTTTTGCCAACAACAGCAAGAACAATAGATTTGTCCATGTTAACTGCAAAAACCTTATCACCACTTTTTAACTTTTTGTTTGACTTTATATAATCATTAATATTTTTAAATCCTGCCTGTTTTGCAATTTTAATAGTTTCAATAACAGATTCTCTCTCTGTTTTTGCATTAGAAATAAAGTTTTTATATCCTTCACAAAATTCAAATGCTTGCTTAAGTTTGTTTTCGGTATATTTTTCATATACATTGCAATTCATATTCATCCCCCCCCATATATAATTATTATTATCCAAAAGGTGGATTTTTAGCAACCAAATTTTTAATTATTATGCAAAGAATTGACAATATTGTGATGTTTTGGTTATACTAACTTGTATGCAAAAAGAAAAAATGTTTGTGGACTATTTAATTGAATTATTTCCAACGGCATATTGTGAGTTAAAATTTAATTCAACTTTTGAACTGCTGGTTGCGGTAATTCTTTCTGCACAATGCACAGACAAACGTGTAAACATGGTAACAAACAAATTGTTTAAAGAGTTTAATACTCCAGAACAATTTGCACAAATGCCAATCGAGGTTTTAGAATCAAAAATAAGGTCTTGTGGGTTTTATCACAACAAAGCAAAAAACATTATTCAAGCCAGCAAAAAAATTGTAAGCGAGCATAATGGAAAAGTTCCAAATATATACAACAGCTTGCTTTCTTTGCCAGGAGTTGGCAGAAAAACTGCAAACGTTGTTAGTAGCATTGCGTTTGGCAACAATGTTGTGGCGGTAGACACACATGTTTTGCGTGTTAGCAACAGGCTAAACTTTACGCAAAGCAAAAATCCGGATGTTTGCGAAAAAGATTTAACTTGTCTTTTTAAAAACAATCTGGCAGAATTGCATTATAGAATGGTCTTGTTTGGCAGGTATAAGTGTAAAGCAATAAAACCACTTTGTGATGATTGCAAAATGAAAAACTATTGTAATTATTTTAAAAGTGAAAAAAATATAAACCAATAAGGAGAAAACAACATGTTTTTAGATAGAGTAACAATAACAATAAAGGCGGGTGACGGCGGGAATGGTTGCACTTCGTTTTTTAGAAGCAAATTGGTTATGAATGGTGGGCCAGATGGTGGAGATGGTGGAAAAGGCGGAAACGTTATTTTTGTCGCAAACGAAGGAATTAACACACTTTATGGTTTTACATACAAAAAAAAGTTTACAGCAACAAATGGCAATCCTGGTGAAAAACAACTCAAGCGTGGCCACGATGGAAAAGATGTTGTCATTAACGTTCCTTGCGGAACAGTTATTAAAGACGAAGAAACAGGGCTTGTTATTGCCGATTTAACTGATAATGGTCAAAAGTTTGTTGCATTAAAAGGCGGACTTGGTGGAAGAGGTAACAACTTTTTTAAATCTCCAACAAGGCAGTCTCCACATTTTTCTCAAACGGGCGAAAAAACACAAATAAAAAAAGTTATTCTTGAATTAAAAACAATAGCAGACGTTGGGTTGGTTGGTTTTCCAAATGTGGGCAAAAGCACATTGCTTTCTGTAATCAGCAATGCAAATCCAAAAATTGCAAACTATCCGTTTACAACATTGTATCCAAACTTGGGCATGGTTGCACACAACGGCACAAGTTTTGTCGTGGCAGACATTCCTGGCCTTATCGAAGGTGCAAGCGAAGGAGCAGGGCTTGGGCATCATTTTTTAAGACACGTTGAGCGAGTTAGGGTTATTGTTCACATGGTAGACATTTCTGAGTTTGAAGGTAGGGATGCAGTTGAAGATTTTAACCAAATAAACAAAGAACTAGATCATTATAGCAAAAACTTGTCCAGTGTTCCACAAATTGTTGTTGCAACAAAAACCGACTTGTTAAATGATGAAGTGTTAAAGCAAAAAATAGACAATTTTAAACTTAAAACTGGGCAAACTCCAATTTTGCTTTCTTCTGTAACACATAGTGGGCTAGAACAACTTTTGGATAGAATAACAGAAGTTTTGGCAAAAACACCTAAAAAACCAGCACAAGAAATTGAATTGCACGATTTTGATGTAAAAGATAAAACGTCGCTTGAAATTATAAAAAGAGAAGAAAATGTTTTTGAAATTGTTGGTGGTTTTATTGATAATTTAATTCGAGGGGTGGTGCTTTCAGACGAGAGCAGCAATGCATATTTTCAAAATGCTTTAAAAAAATTTGGAATAATAGACAAACTTAAAAATGCCGGTTTAAAAGACGGCGATACTGTTGTTATAAAAGACATCAGTTTTGAATATAGTGAATAAAATTAGGAGAAATAAAAATGATAACACCAAAACAAAGAGCAGTTTTAAGGGGGCTTTCAAACACCTTAGACCCCGTTTTGCAAATAGGTAAAGAAGGCATAACAGAAGGAACAAAAATGCAGGCTGATGCACTTTTTGAGTCGAGAGAACTTTTTAAAGTTAAAGTTTTAAAAAATTGCGACGTAACAGCAAAAGAAATTAGCGAACAATTTGTTGAATTGTTTAAATGCGAAGTTGTGCAAGTTATTGGCAACAAAATTTCTGTGTATAGGCATTCAAATCGAAACAATATTAAACATATTGAACTACCATAAAAATCAAATTAAATCTGATTCATTTTTGCATGTGTTTTTGTTTGTTTGGCAAACAATTGCAAAAACCAACAAAATGCTTGCAACAATCAAATAGTAAATTCTATAAGCAACAAAAAAACTTGCAAAAATAATAAAAATTGAGGACACAACATAGCCACGTGTTCTTTTTTTATTGAATGCATTCGCTAAAATTTGTTTATAACCATTTTTCAATTTTTGTTCATTTTGAATTGTTATTGGTGGATAAAACTCATATTTTTTTAATAAACTATAATATGTTTGTTTGTAATCAAGAACAATTGTTTTAACTGCTAACTTGTTTGTTGTTGTAATAACATCTGTTTCAAATTTGTTGCACAAAATAATAATTTTTTTAACATTGTTCTTGTTGCAAGCATTATAAAAACCAATAACGTCGTCACTAGTTAAACTTGCATTTTTAAAACAAGGATAAACAATTGTTTTTGTTTCGTTTAACACTTCAACATGATTTATAGTTTTTACTGTATTATGTTTTGTGGAACAAAGTTTGTAAAAAAAGTCAACAACTTGCTCTTGTGCCATAAAAATAAATGTTGTGTTGATGTTCTCCATGTGTTGAAGTTCTTCAGTTTTTGGCTTTATGTGTTTAAGTTTTTTGATTGATATAATGTCAATCAAAACAATCTCGGCAATAGAAGCAACAATTGAAACTAAAAAAATGCTCCAAAATCCATTAAAAATATATAAACACCATATTAGATTTAAAATAAAAAATAGACAAAATTTAAAAATGTAATCCACAATGGTAAAAAAGGTAAATTTTTTCATAATATATTTATTGACAAAATTTTTGTTAAATAAAATGAGGTTTATTGACATATTTAATAAATTTTAGTAGAATATAAAAAAGGATGGAATATGGAAACAATAGATTTTGCTAGATTTTTTGCTGACTTTTTAAGCAAAAATGGTGCTATAAAAACAGAAATTATAGAAACAAAAGGCAGCAATGTTTTTAATCATTTGGTTGTGTGTAGTTCCGAAAACAAAAAACATGCTCAATTTTTGCTTGTTAGCTTGTTGGACTATGCAAAAAATGAATTTAACCAAATCAATTTAGGGTTAGAAGGCTATAAAAAGGCAGATTGGATAATTATTGACTTTGGCAAGATTGCAGTTCATATTCTTTCTCAAAAAGCAAGAGATAAATTTAACATAGAAAAATTATGGCATTAAATTTATAAAAAATGACTATTGACATACACGCCAATATGTTATATAATTTGTATGTAAAAAATAAAAACAACTTATGTTTGTGAAAATGTTTAAAAATGTAAGGAGTGTAAGAAATGAATAGTAATAAAGAAGTCGGACAAAAAAAACACATACTAAGAAGAACCTTTTTTGGTGCAGCAATTGTTGCGGGCATTGCATTTGCAGGTTCAATTATTGCAACAGCGGCGGCATTGCCAAGCATGTTGCTTTCAGCAGTAGGTGCTGGAGTTGGCACGCTTAGCGCGGTGGTTGGTGCTGGTGCAGGAATCAACTTGGCACATGCAAAAATTCAAGAAAAAAGATTAAGCAAAAAAGCTCGTGAGTCATTAAAAGAAATATCTGAATTGGATGCAAGCAAATCTTCAACCATGTCAGAAGAAGCCAAGGTAAAATTAGTAAAATCTCATGCAAAAACAGAAATGAAATTGGGTAAATTGATTGGTGTCCCAGGTACTGGAGTATATAGAAGCAACAGTGGATTAACAGAAAAACAAAACGAAAAACTTAACAGAGAACGAAACGAAGATTTGCTTGTTGATATTAAAAATTATGAAAGTGAAAAAAAGGGCAAGTCTAAAATAGCAAAATATAAAATCAGAAAGAGTTTAAGTAGTGAATGTGTTAGAAATAGAATGCAAGTTTATACAAAAGAATATAAAAATGTAGTGCCTGGTGTTGCAATAAAAGACCCACGCATTGAAATAAGTTGTTTGTGCAAATCAACAGCTGAAAAATTTGAAAAACTTGTTGAAGATATTCCACCAACAGACGAACTAGGTTCTATGATAAGAGTTTCGTTTGAAGGAACAAACCCAATCAAACAATCATATGCAAGAATCACAGACTACAGATACACACAAACAGCAAGAGAACTTTTGCTTAATGATATTGCTTCGGCATGCAGCAATTGCACACCTGAACAAGTTAACACATATTTTCCTATTTCGGTTGAAGTTAGAAACTTGGATGAAAAAGCAAGGTCAACAATTGTTCAAACAACTAGAATAAAATCATTCACAGACTTAATTATGGAACTCAATGCAATCAAAGCAGGCAGAGGAGATTCAAGCACAAGATAAACACAAAGCGGTTGGCTTAGTTCAGCCGCTTTTTTTCTTAAAATTGATTTTGCAATAAATAAAAGCCAAAATTCGATTTAATTTATATAAATAAAAATAGCTCGCCCTTGACTTTTTTTTAATGAATGATATAGTATATATATTAATAAGAAATGGGAGGGGGTTAAACTATGCTGTGTGAAAACTGTGAAAAAAAAGATGCAACAAGCATATTTCTTTCTCCGAGCAGTAAAAAATTGATGTATTTGTGTGGCGCTTGTTATAGAAAGTTAAACAATGAAGTTGAACTTGAAACTTTGGCAATAAATGCAACAAAAACTGTAGATTTAGAAAAAAAATGCCAAAATTGCGGAGAATCATTTCAAGAATTTCAATCATCTGGATTGTTTGGTTGTGAAAATTGCTACACAACATTTGAAAAATTTTTAAAAGAAAAATTTTTGTGCTTGTTTAAAGAAAAAAAATATCTAGGCAAAAAGCCTAATTTGTTTTATGTTCAAAAGCAAATATCAGAACTAGAACAAATGGTGGAAATTTGTTTAAAAAATGGTGATTTGCAAAAAGCAACAAAATATGGCGTGGAAATTCAAAACCTTAAGGAACAAAATTATGGAAAACTATAAAAATGTCTTATATTGTTCTGTTAGTTATAGGCGTAACATAAAAGATATGCCTTTTGTAAAATTGCTCACAGACACTGAACAAGCAATTGGGGTAACTCGTTCCATGAGTGAAATTTTAGGTGATGATTTTGAGTTTAAAGCATTAAAAAATTTGCCGTTGTTTGACTGTAAATTGCTTGAAGAAGATGGAATTATTTCTTCCAATTTGATAGATAACAAAGATATTTCTGCATACGGAAAAAACCTTAACTCAAATTTGTTTATTTACATAAACGAGGAAGACCATATTAGAATCAAAGCGGTTTCAAATGGATATAATTTAGAAAAATGTTATAACAATGCAAATGCAATAGATGACAAAATTTTGGAAAAATTAGAAATGTGTTTTAACACAGATTTCGGTTATTTAACGTCAAACCCAATGTTGTGCGGAACAGGAATGCAACTGGAAGTTTGTTTGTTTTTGCCCGCTTTAATTTTTGATAAAAAATTGAACAAAATCAAAAATGAAATTGAGCAAAACAATTTTGAATTGGTTGACTTGCTTACCCAAAGCACAGACAAATTAAGTGCATTTGTTGTTTTAAGAAACAAATATACTTTTGGTTTAAAAGAAAATGAATTTGCTGAAATTTTAAACAAAATGGTAAAAAGAATTGTTGAGTTGGAAACGTTGGAAGAAAGCAAATTGTTTGATTTTTCAGCAAGCAACTTGGTGGATAAAATTTATAAAAATTATGGCATTGCAAAAAATGCATACAGACTAACATTTGAAGAATCTGTTGAACATTTAGGTTTTGTTTTGTGGGGAATAAACTTAAAAGTTTTAAATTGTGTAAAACAATTTGATATTTTGGAAAATTTATGTAAAATAAAAGAATGTCACTTAAATAATACCAATTTAAACATTAAAGAAGTTGAAAAACTTAGAGCAAAAAAAGTTGCTGTCATGTTGGATAATGTTATAAAAAAAGGAGATGTTGATGTTTAGTACTTCTAGCGACAATTTAGGCAAAGTTATCAAAAATGCTGGAAAAATTGCAATGGAACTTGGTGGTAATCAAGTTGGAACAGAACACATATTATATGGTTTGACAACTGTAAAAGAATGCATGTCAAACAAAATTTTGGCAGAGTATGGTGTTACAAGTTCTAGTTTAAAAGAAGCATTAACAAATGAAAATTCAGACCAAAAAGTTTTGGCTGGTGTTGATGTTGAATTAACTCCCAGAAGCAAAGAAATTTTGGCAACAGCAAAACAAGTTGCATTGCAACTTAACCATAATTTTGTAGGCACAGAACATTTGCTGTTTGCATTGTTGGTTAACAATGGCACATATGCTGTAAAAATTTTGTCAACATCTTTCAAAATTAATCTAACAGAAATCAAGTCAAAAGTTTTAATATCGTTGCAAAGTGTTAACTCAGATGATTCCATTTTAGACGACACAAACAGAAGCTTGTTGCCAGATAAACTTTTGGACATGGGAAGTGATGTTACGCTAAAAGCAAGGCAAGGCAAAATTGACCCAATAATTGGTAGAGAACAAGAAATTGAAAGAATAATTGAAATTTTGTGCAGAAAAACAAAAAACAATCCAATTTTAATTGGAGAAGCAGGTGTTGGAAAAACTGCTGTTGTAGAAGGTTTGGCACAAAAAATTGCAAATGGCGAAGTTCCTGAAATTTTAAAAGATAAAATTGTGTATTCCTTAGAAATTGGCGGGCTTATGGCAGGAACCAAATATCGCGGAAGCATGGAAGAAAAACTTAAAGATGCAATTGAAACAATAATTGCTAGCCAAAACATTATTGTGTTTATTGATGAAATTCACACAATAGCCCAAGCAGGAGCAAAAGAAGGAGAGGTTAGCCCATCGGACATGCTAAAACCTTATCTTTCTCGTGGGGAGTTGCAAACAATTGGTGCAACAACCACAGACGAATATCGTAAGTTTATTGAAGTAGATAAAGCATTGGAAAGAAGGTTTCAACCAATCATGGTTAATCCGCCAACAACAGAACAAACAATTGAAATTTTAAAAGGGCTTAGAGATAATTACGAATCTTTTCATAAAGTAAAAATAACCGATTCCGCAATTGAAGCAGCCGTCACTTTAAGTGATAGATATATTCCTGACCGTAGTTTGCCAGATAAGGCAATTGACTTAATTGACGAGGCATCTGCACGTGCTAGAGTTGCTTTTTCAATCAAACCAAACGAACTAAAAGATAAAGAAGAGCGTTTGCAAAAACTTGTTGCCAACAAAAGCGAATATAGTATTGCTCGAAACTATGAAGCTGTTGCCAGAATAAATGAAGAAATTGTTATGTTAAACACACAAATTTCAGAACTTAAAGAAAAGTTTGACCAAAACAGAAATAGGTGCATAATTGCCAACGACATTGCCGAAGTTGTTTCAAAATGGACGGGTGTGCCAGTAACAAAACTAACAGAAACAGAAAAAGAAAAATTGTTAAACCTAGAAAACATACTTCACAAACGTGTTGTTGGACAAGACGAGGCAATAAATAGTGTGTGCAAAGCAATAAGAAGAAGTCGTGTTGGCATGGGCGATGCAAACAAACCAATCGGGTCGTTTATTTTTATGGGGCAAACTGGTGTGGGAAAAACTGAACTAACAAAAGCATTGGCAGAAGCAATGTTTGATTCAGAAAACAACATAATAAGGCTTGACATGAGTGAATATATGGAACCACACACGGTTTCTAAACTTATTGGCGCTCCACCAGGATATGCTGGCTACGAAGAAGGCGGGCAACTTACAGAATCGGTTAGAAGAAAACCATATTCAGTTGTTTTGTTTGACGAAATAGAAAAGGCTCATCCGGACATTTTTAATGTGCTTTTACAAATTTTGGATGATGGACGTTTGACAGACGGGCAAGGCAGAACGGTTAATTTTAGAAATACAATAATAATAATGACATCAAATTTAGGCAGTCAACAAGCAATGCAAAATTTAGAAGAATGTGACAACGATATGCAAACAAAATCAATATATTTAGAAGCGCTTAGAAAACACTTTAGACCTGAATTCATAAACAGAATTGATGTTGTGTGCATCTTCCACCCTTTAACAATTTTAGACTTAACCAAAATTGCAACAATAATGGTGGCAAACATAAACAAACGCCTAAACAGGCAAGATTTAACTTTAAAAATGACAGAAAACGCATTAGACTATATTATTGACAACGGAGTGGACACTCGCTATGGAGCAAGGCCTTTAAAAAGATATATCTCTCAAGAAGTCGAAGACAAAATTGCAGAAAAAATTTTATTGGGAGAACTGGAGAAAAAAGGCACAATAGTTATTGATGTTAATGGAAATGGGTTAACATTTGAAAATTGTTAACAAAATTTAAAAAAAAATTTGATTTAATAATGAATTTTCTTGTAATATAAATATATATACAAATTATTGGGAGGTAAATTATGAAAATTGAATTTGTAGAAAGAAATTATGATATTGGACAATCATTAAAAAAATTAATAACAAAAAAAGTAGATAAGTTAGATAGATATTTTGATGATAATGCAAAGGCAAGAGTCGTTTGCTCACTTCAAAACAAAACATATAAGTTGGAGTTAACAATAACAAGCAAAAACAAATTGTTTAGAGCAGAAGTTGTTGGCGAAAACATGTATGATAATATTGATACCGCATTGCCAAAAATTGAAAGGCAAATTGTTAAGTGCTCTAAAAGAACAAAAGATTTGTTTAAAAAATCTGCCTTTGACCTTGGTAAGTTAGAGTTTTTGCCTGAACTTCCAGAAGATGAAGAAAAGAAAATTTACAAAACAAAAGAATTTGACCTTTCTCCAATGTCAATTGAAGAAGCAATTGAAAACATGGAACTTTCTGACCACTCATTCTATATTTTCTTGAATGAAAAATCTAACAAAATAAATGTTTTATATAATCGTTTTGATGGTTCTTTAGGTGTTATTGAGTGTAACTATTAAACCAGGCAAAACAACAAAATTTTAACAAGTTAAATTTTTTCGCCCTACAATCTTGTAGGGCGTTTTACTTTTTTTAACAAAGCACAAAAAACAAGTTTTCATCATTTTTATAAAAAAAGTAAAAGTTGTTTTGCCGCAAGCCCCGCACAACAAACAGCTCCGCCCAACTTAAAAATTCGCCCAGCCCAAGCCCCGCACAACAATTTGCAGTTTTTATAGGTATTCATGTTTAAAAATAAATAATATTGTTAATATTTTTAATCAGGTGAAATTATGATAAATTATTTAAAAATCGTCAATAAAACAATAATCTTTACATTAATAATTTTTTCAAGCATGCTTTTATGTGCATGTGACAACACAAGACAACCATTAACAGTAACGTTTGTGGACGTGTCAAGCGCTTTAAGCACAGACCACACAATAAACATAAAATTTTCAGATGAAAAAGATTTTGAAGGGAAATATGTAGACATATTGGTTAAGTCAGATACAGATGGTGTTGTTTTAACTCTGTTTCAAGAATTTTCTTCAGACAAGGACAAGGTTAGCATAAATCTTGATAAAACAACTGGATTTGTGAGCCTTGACGAATATAAAATATTCAACTTAGAAAACGAACAGACGGACTCCATGGTGGGTTATGGTAATGTTTTAACAACAAATTTAGTTATAAACTCCAACAAAGACGCAACTTTAACATTTTTGGCGGTTGTTGGAGATAAAGAAAATGGAGAATTTAAAAAAACTGCAGAAGTTAGCAAAAAATATACTCTTAACGTAAAAAAGAAATCTAATTAATTTATTGAATAAATGCAAAATAATCATCATTTCAAATTTGGAGTGGTGGTTTTTTTGTGCTAATTTTAAGCATAGTTTTTGTTTTTTTTTATAATTATATATTTTTATTAATAGTTTATTTTATTTTGCACAAAATCGTATAAAGACTTTGCGTATTTTTATCAAAGTTTTAAATAATAACAAAAATTTATAAAAAGAACCATTCCTTTTCCGTGTATGTTTTCATCATAAGTTAAAATTGTTTAAAAAAAGACCTTATTGTCTCCCAACCAACCCCCAATGCTTTTGTCACCAAAAAGTTTTTTTAAAACAATTGTAATTTAGTTGACAAAAGCGAGGGGGGGGTAAAATAGGGTATCAATTTTTAAAAGGGGGATAAAAAATGAAAAAGAAAAAGTTAACTTTTTTGTTTAGCATTGCAACATTGTGCCTATGTTTTTCAATTTTGGCATTTGGAGTGTATGCAGCAAAAAAAGCAAGCCTAACCACAACCGGAAGTGTAAGTTTTGAAGCGCACAACTGCAAGGTTGCTGTTGTTGCTACAATTCAAAACGCAATGCGTAGCAAAGAATTAGATTATGCAGTTGTTGACGATAAAACATATACAAATCAAGGAAATTCTTCTGATCAAACTTGGAAGGATAAATTTGATAAAGGATATGAAGATGACGAACAAACATTAAAAATCTTAAATAATTCAGATAGTTGGAATTTTGGAGACATTTTTTTTGACGACTGGAATATAGGAAATGATGAAGAAATTCAACCAATTTCTATAACTTTTACAATAACAAACTATTCAGATTATCCTGTTAAAGCAAGTTTTAAAATACCAGCATTGGGTTCGAACTTGTCAGCATCTGATTCTGTTAATGAAGTTTATATAGATAAAAAGCCTGCAGAAGGTTCAGCTTTGTCGGATGAGCTTGTTTTAAAAATATCAATTAATGACGAAAGCCAAAATGTTTCTTTACAAAACTTAAATTTGACTGTTAATTTTGAAAAATCAAAAATGCCTATAATTCCATTAGCGTCTGATTTTGGCAGTGTGTCAGGCAGCACTTTATATCTTCAAACATTAACATTGGATGAAAATAACGAAATTGTTATTCCGTCAAAAGTTAAAGATTCTTCAGGAAATACTGTTGTAATTGATACAATTTATCCATATACTGGTTACTCAACCGTAAAAGGGAAAATGATTATTTCAGAAGGAATAACAACAATTAATTCGAACTATACAACACTAAGTGCATACACTGTTGTTTTGCCAAGCACATTTGAAAGTTATATTTCAAATAGAGGTTCTAGTGTTTATGAAATATATAATAATTCATCTGTTCAAATAACAAAGGGGTCAGGCATTGCTGCGAATGCAATTGCAGTTCATGATGACCCTAATGAAGAAAGCATTGTAAAAGTAACTAATGATGGAATTACGTATTTAGTTGACACTGATAATACAACATCAAAAGTTATAAGCATCAACAATTCAACAAGTTCCATAACATTGCCGGAAAAATTAAGTGAATACAATTATACTCTTCCATATGGGGGTATGATCAATGTTACAAATAAAATTTATGTAGATTCAAACAACACAACCTATGCATCAAATGGAGATGTTTTGTATGATAAAACAACAGGTCAATATGTATGGACATCAGGCGCAGAGACAATAACAATTCCAGCAGGTGTAAATTCAATTACTATTGCATCAACCACAACAACAGTAAATGTGGAAGAAGGCAACACAACCTATGGCTCAAATGGTGATGTGTTGTATAAGAAAACAACTGGCGGAATAGTATGGACATCAGGAGCAGAAACAATAACAATTCCAGCAGACGTAACAAACATTTATATTGATAATTATGGTGGCGATATCAAATTAACCACAACAACGGTAAATGTGGAAGAAGGCAACACAACCTATGCTTCAAATGGTGATGTTTTATACAACAAAACAACTGGTGATGTGATATGGACATCAGGAGCCGCAACAATAACAATTCCAGCAGATGTAACAAACATAGCAACAAGCAAAATCAAATCAACCACAACAGCAATAAATGTTGCAGAAGGCAACACAACCTATTCCATAAAAAACAATGCATTGTTTAATGGGAATTTGTATGTTTGGTCCAATAATTATGAGTATACAGTTGAAGAAGATGATACAAATTCAGTTTTTGCTAACACATCAATAAAAAAAGTTGTTTTTGATTGTGATTACACTTTGACATATTCATATGCGGGTTATCCATCAATGATGGTAACAACGTTATTTAAAGGTTGTAGTAGTCTAGAAATGATTGTGTTTAATGTTTCAAATTCATCAGTTAAAGAAGAAATAAAATGTACAGGAATAGGTGGCTATCGTTCTCTTAATTATGTAAATATATATATTAAAGAAAACATTACAGATATGGATGAAGCACTTTCAACAAAATATACCAAACAAGAAACATCTTCATTGGATGGTTATGCACAATGGAATCCAATAAACAACAGCGAAACGGTTACTTCTTAAACAACTTTTTTAAAAGCTTTTGTATTTATAAATGGCAACAAAACAGTTGCCATTTTTTAATGTTTTAAAAAGTTAAATCAAACAAAGTAACTTGTTATTTATAGCAAATATCATAATAATTTTTAACCCTTCCACAAAACTACATTCTCTAATACTTTCGCTTAGTAAATAAAAAAAACTTAAAAAGTTAGCAAACTATGCTTGACATTGCTAGCACATGATGGTATAATGTTGCTCGAAAATGATTATTAATTAAGTTCTTTAATAATGTTTTCAAGTTATAGCAACAATAATAATAAGGTTGCAATAGGAGGGAATTTTTATGGACTTTAATCAATTTACAGAAAATTCAGTTAAAACAATTCAGCAGGCGGCTTTGCTTGCTCAAAAAAATGGCAATCCGCAAATTGAACAAACCCACATTTTGCAGGCTATTTTGACAATTTCAAATTCTTTAATATACAATTTGCTAGAAAAAATGCAAATTGATGTTGTTGGAGTTGTTAACGATGTAAAAAAAATTAATGAGGAGTTGCCAAAAGTTTCTGGCGGAGCAAATGAACCATATTTGTCTGGTGAAGCAAACAATGTTTTGCAGAATGCAGTTGAGTTGGCAAAACAAATGGGTGACGAATTTGTGTCAGTTGAACATATTTATATATCTTTAATTGACAAATCAAACAGCAAAATAAAAAATTTGTTTAATAAATATAAAATTAGCAAAAATATATTTTTAGAAGAATTAAAAAAAGTAAGGGGGAATTCAAAAGTGACAAATCAAAATCCAGAAGATACATATGACGTCCTTAAAAAATATGGCAGTGACCTTGTTGAACTTGCAAAAGCAAACAAGCTAGACCCGGTAATTGGAAGAGATTCAGAAATTAGAAATGTTATAAGAATTTTATCACGTAAAACAAAAAACAATCCTGTTTTAATTGGTGAAGCAGGTGTTGGAAAAACAGCAATTGCCGAAGGCTTGGCAATAAGAATTATGAAAGGTGATGTTCCAACTTCGCTAAAAAACAGAAAAATATTCAGTTTGGACATGGGTTCGCTTGTTGCTGGGGCAAAGTTTAGGGGTGAATTTGAAGAACGTTTAAAGGCAGTATTAAACGAAGTGAAGAAAAGTGAAGGGCAAATTATTTTGTTTATTGACGAACTCCATTTAATTGTTGGAGCAGGAAAGACAGACGGAGCAATGGATGCTGGAAACATTTTAAAGCCACTTCTTGCACGTGGCGAACTTCATTGCATTGGAGCAACAACGTTAGATGAATATCGAAAATATATAGAAAAGGACCCTGCCCTAGAGCGACGTTTTCAGCCTGTTATGGTGGGTGAGCCTACTGTTGAAGACACAATTTCAATCTTGCGTGGACTTAAAGATAGGTATGAAGTTTTTCATGGTGTAAAAATTTCTGACAATGCGCTAATAAGTGCTGCAACTTTGTCAAATAGATATATTTCAGATAGATTTTTGCCAGACAAGGCAATTGACCTCGTTGATGAGGCATGTGCGAGCATAAAAACAGAAATTGACAGCATGCCAACAGAACTTGACGAAATAAATAGAAAAATTATTCAGCACGAAATTGAAAAAGAAGCACTAAAAAAGGAAACAGACCAACTTTCAAAAGACCGCTTAAACAAAATTGAAAAAGAGTTGGCAGTGCTAAAAGAAAGTTATGGAACAATGAAGTTAAAATGGGAAAATGAAAAACAATCAATTCAAAAAGTGCAAAAAATAAAAGAAGATATTGAAACCACAACCGCACAAATAGAAAAAGCAGAAAGGGAATATGACTTAAACAAAGCAGCACAACTTAAATATTCAACATTGCCAAAACTTCAAAAAGAATTAGAAGAACTAGAAAAACACAACGAAGAAATCAAGCAAGACACATTGCTAAAAAGCAGAGTAACCGAAGATGAAATAGCAAAAATTGTTTCTCGTTGGACAGGTATTCCTGTTAGCAAATTGGCATCTAGTGAAAAAGAAAAATTGATTCATTTAGACGAAATTTTGCACAACAGAATAATAGGACAAAATCAAGCGGTAACCAAAGTTAGCGAAGCAATTTTGCGTTCTCGTGCAGGCATTGGTGACCCAAACCGACCAATTGGCTCGTTCATGTTTTTAGGTCCAACAGGTGTTGGAAAAACTGAACTTTGCAAAGCCCTAGCACAAAACTTGTTCGATGACGAAAAAAACTTGGTTAGAATTGACATGACTGAATACATGGAAAAATTTAGCGTTTCACGTTTGATTGGTGCGCCTCCTGGATATGTTGGCTACGAAGAAGGTGGGCAACTAACCGAAGCGGTAAGACGACATCCATATTCTGTTGTTTTATTTGACGAAATAGAAAAAGCACATCCGGATGTGTTTAACATTTTGCTTCAAGTTTTAGACGACGGCAGAGTAACAGATAGTCAAGGCAGAACGGTGGATTTTAAAAACACAATAATAATCATGACATCAAACTTGGGAGCAAATGCTCTTCTAGAAGGCATAGAACCAGATGGAACAATTTCAAGTTCTGCAAAAGCAGAAGTAGATGGAATGCTAAAAATGCAATTCAAGCCAGAGTTTTTAAATCGTTTAGACGATATAATATATTTTAAACCTTTAACAAAATCTGATGTTAAACAAATCTTGGAGTTGCTTCTTAAAAATTTGTCTAACAGACTAGAATCTAAACAACTAAAACTTAATGTAACCGATAGTGCAAAAGATTATATAATTGAAAATGGTTATGACATGGTTTATGGTGCTCGTCCGCTTAAAAGATACATTAGCCACACAGTTGAAACAATGGTTGCGAAAGAACTTTTAATAAAAGATTTTAAACCAAACAGCACAGTCACACTTGATGTAGAAAACAATCAGTTAATAATAAAGTAATATAATTTTATAAAAGCAAAAACCTAAACAAACAGAAAGTTTAGGTTTTTTTGCATGTTATATTTAATGTTTGAGTTGGTGGTTTTTGTTTTGACATTTAATCTTTAAACTGATAAAATATTATTGAAAAATCAAATTGTTTACACAAATTTAAGGAAAAATCATGAAAAAACGTAAAAATTTTGGCATTATTCTGCATATTTTAAAAATTTTACAAACAGAAACCGATGCAGAACATTTAATAACTCAAAAAGAAATTGTTAAAAGGCTTCGTCAAAAAGGTATTGTTTGCAGAAAATACACTGTTGAATGCAATTTAGACTGTTTGCGTGAAATGGGCTATGATGTTCAAACAATAAAGGGTGTTGGAACATATCTAAAAAAGGACGGGCTTAATGCGGACGATGTTTTTGTGCTTTTGGAAGGCTTAAAACGTGGCAATTTTGCCCTAGAAAAAGATTATGTTTCTTCAATTTCTCAAAAACTTAAACAACAATTAAACATGTTTGAAGTTGAAGAATTAAAAACAAAAAATTTAATTTTGTAATATTTTATTGAAACTTTAATTTGTAATCAACATTAAAAAAGTTGTAACGATAACATTATAAACCTATTAAAAAACTCAAAACAAAAAAAACAAATGAAAAAGCTTAATTTTAGACCAATTTTTTATAGTTTTATATCTCTTGCACTTGGCTTATATCTTGCTAGGTACATTTTTTCTGTTAACTTATTTGTTCTAATTTTAATTGGGCTATCAATTGCTGTATTGGTGTTTTTGTGTGTAAAAAACAAGTGCATTAGTAGATTTATTATTGTTATGTCTTCATTTGCTTTGGGTTTGGGCATTTTTTTAATAAGTTGTTTAAGTTTTTACAACGTGAATTTTAGCAACAAAACATGCACTGTTTCAGGAAGAATATCAACTGTTTCAACATACTCTGGTTTTCAATCTGTTGTTTTAGACAATGTTTATATTGATGGCGTAAAAACAAACAAGTGTATGATTGTTTCTGTTGAAAATGCAACAACAATGGAAACAGGTTATGTAATAACATTCACCGAGTATGTAGAAAAAACAGAATTGTTTTCACTTGGTGAGTTTAACAACTACTACTATAAATATAACATAGGTTACACTGTTCAAACCAACATTGCTGATGTTACAATGGATAGTTTTCAAGGTTTGTCCATTTCAGAATCTTTGCGAGAATCAATAAGAATTTTTCTTAACCAAAACATGGACAATGAACAAGCAAGCATTAGTTATGCAAGTCTGTTTGGTGACAAAACATATGTTAACGATTCGGTTAAAGAAAACTTTTCAATTTCTGGAATTGCACATTTGTTGGCAATATCAGGTTTGCATATTGGTTTTATCACATCCATGCTTTCATTTATTTTAGATAAAACAAGAATGAAAAAATACATAAACATTTCAATAATTTCGGTATTTTTGCTTTTTTATTGCTATCTTTGTTCGTTTTCGGTTTCGGTTGTTAGAGCAAGCATAATGTTTTTGGTTTTATCAATTGCCGGAATTATGGGTAAACAATACGATAGATTAAACTCACTCGGTATTGCTGGAATAATAACATTGCTATATAAACCTTTATGTGTTTATGATGCAGGTTTTTTGTTGAGTTTTGGCAGCGTTTTTTCAATATTTATGTTTTCAGTGTTTTTTAAAGAACTGTTCAACAAATGTCATTTTCCAAAAAAATTATCAGAAACGTTTTCAGTAATGCTCTCAACACAACTAGGCTTGTTGCCATTAACAGTATATTATTACGGAAAAATGTCATTTTTGACTATTGTTGCCAATTTTGTATGTATTCCAATTTTTGAAGTGTTTTTTATTTCTCTATTTGTTTTAATACCAATCTCAAAGGCGTTTTCTTTTGGCGCTCTTTTAAAAATTCCTGCTTTAATTATTTCGTTTATAACAAATGTGGCACAAATAATTGCAAATCAAAAATGGGCAATAATAGATTTAAGTCAACTTTCACCAATTGTGATTATAGGAATATATTTCGCATTGTTTACATCTTCTCACTATATCAATTTTAACAAACTGTTCAAATTGTTAATTTGCATGGGGTTTGTTGTTGCAACTCTGTTAACGAGTTTTGGCATGACAATTCCAAAAAACATGAACAAAAGCATTTCTGTTTTAAATGCTTATGGCAACAATTGTTATGTTTTGGAGTTTAATGGTAAAACTTTTTGTGTTGGTGATTTTAACAAGCATTTAATTAAAAAGAATGAAACATATTTTAAAAACATTGCTCACAAAAATGCGGACTATTTAATTTTAAATTCAAAATATTCTTACGAAAAATCTGACACGTTTAACAATATTGTTGAGTTTTCTGCAACAGAAGAAGATGAATGTTGTTTTTTATATAATGTTGAATACGAGTTTGACAACGTTAAACTAACATCAATAAAAATTGTTAACAATTTATGCGGTGTAATGTTTGAGCATGACAATTTCTTGGTTTTTGTTTGCAATAAAAATTTATCTTTTGAACAACTGTATGAAATAAACATGAACTATGGTAAAATAAATTTGATAATTTCTGATTGCAATTATAGCAACAAGTCCGATTTGTTGGTTGACAATTTTTTGATTGACGGCAAAACTATTCAAAATACTCAAACAATCAACATGACTGGTTGTTGGACAATGAGTTTTAAAAACAATATAATAGAAAAGGTGTGGTGTTTAAATTGAATTATTTAGATTTTGAAAAAGTAAGTGACTATAAAAATATTTATCTTTTAAAAGGTGATGCTTTTTTATGTGATCGAGTTAAAAAAATTTTGGCAGACAAGTTAAAAATTTCCAGCATTAACATAAGTGTTTTTACTGATGAAAATTTTGATGTGAACAATATGCTTAATTCGGCAAATCAGTTTTCTTTTTTTGAAGAGAAACGTATTGTTGTTGTGCAAGACATTCAAAAAGAATTAACAACCGACCAAAAGTCAAAAGTTAATCAATATTGTAAAAACGCTAACAACAATTGTTTTTTAATTTTTGTTGACTCAATCTCAAGTGGTGTTTTTGACTTTTTAAAAAACATTGACATTGTAGATTGCAAGCCAAGTGAAACATATGTTTTGAACTATATTAAGGATTCTTTTAGTAAAAACGGAATAGAAATATCAACCGAAAATTGTAAAAAGTTAAACAACAATTGTTTAGGAAATTTGATTAGAATCAACTTGGAAATAAAAAAGATTTCAGACTATTTGATATCAGGGGAAGTATCTTCAGATGTGATAGATTTGTTGGTGTTTAAAGATACTGAGCTTAAGGTTTTTGATTTAACCAACGCTTTGGGAAATAAAAATTCTAACAAGGCATTTAAAATTTTAAACGATATGTTAAACTCGGGTGAAGCACCAATAAAAATTTTAGGTTTGATAAATGGCTCTTTTAGAAGAATGCTTTTTGCAAAAATAAACAAAGGCTCAAATGCTGAACTTGCAAAAGCATTAAATGTTAAAGAATTTGCAATTACAAAAGCAAAAGAAACGGCGTCTAGTTTTACAGCTTCTCAACTTAAAAACATTTTAAATTTACTTTTGGAAACCGATTACAACATAAAAAGTGGGCAAATGACACAAGAAAATGCTTTGTTTTATTTAATTTGCAAAATTGTTAATCCCAATTAAAAACAACTTGCTCTAAAAAGCAAGTTGCACAATTTTGAAAATATGGCATGGCAATAAAAAACTGCAACAAGTTTTGCAGTTTTTTTAAATTAAAATTTAACCTTTAATGCTGTCTAATTTTTTTGCAAAAGATGCTTGGTTTCTGCTAGCACAATTTTTGCTAATAACATTGTCTTGAGCAGCATTATCAAGTAAAGAAACAACTTCTCTGAACAATTTTGAAGCTTCTTCAACTTGTTTGTTTTCAACAGCGGTTAAAAACTTCTTTTTTGCTGTTGCTAATTCAGATTTAACAGATTTATTTAATGCTTTTTTTGTAGCTGTAACCAAAACTCTTTTTTTTGCTGATTTAATATTTGGCATGGTTTTGATGTCTCCTTTTTGAAAATTCGATTAATTCTATCATATTATTATTTTTTATGCAAGTGTTTTTTGCTAAAAATAAAACAGAAAACAAGAATTTTTGCTTGCCTAGTTTTTTTTAATTGGTATATACTAAAAAAAAGGAGTTAACAATGAAGAAAAAAATTATTACATATAGTGTGATTTTGTTTGTGCTTTTAGTTTTTGTTGGTGTTGGAATTGTTGATTTGGTTGCTGAAACAAAGTACACAAACAACGAAATAACATTCAACATTCAAAACAAAGATGCATATTTTATTGTTAATGCCCAATACTTTTATGGCAACACTTCTGAACCAACCAAAACCTATAAGGCAAGATATTTAGAAGAAGATAATTTAAACGGGTTGGCAAGCAAAGTGGAGGCTTGGAACATTGGTGAAAGTAGGTTTGTTGTGGATGATGACAATAACGAAAACACAATTAATGTTTTAACTTATGTTATTGAAATAACAAACAAAAACAGCAAACGAAATCTAGATGTTAAACTTAACAATGTTGCTGCAAACCCAAATGCATATTTTACAACAAAAATTGATTATAAAAACGGAAGTGCAAACGAAAGAACCGTGTTTAGCAACACTCCAGGCAACGAAGTTAACAAAATACAATACTTAAACTCTTCAAAAGATAAAGTGTCAATTTCTTCATCAGAAACCATAAACCCAGAACAAGTTTTGCAAATAACAATAACACTCAAGTTGGCGAACAATGTTCGAGAAATAAACACTTTTAACAATTTTTCAATAGATTTAACCTCAATAGATAATTCAAGCACTTAACACATCATTAAACACACAAAACCACCGGTTAGTCCGGTGGTTTTGTGTGTTAGATATGGTTAACATTAGTTTCGAATTAATGTAATTAAAAATGTTTTTTCAAAGCCGTTCCATTTGCTTGTTTCACTAGCCGAAACTTTTATAGCAATTGTTAAAGTGTTATAAGATTGTGCAAATTCAGATACGGTTGTAATCGTTAGTGTTTTGTTTGTTGTTTGATTTTCAAAACCCTCTGTGTTGTTAATTGTTCCAAACGCAGTGGTGTAGGTGTTGTTAACAATTGTTCCTTCTGGCAAAACTTCCCACACATATTCACCATCTAAAACAGATTGATCTAAATCACAAACAAGAGTTAAATCAACAGTATTTTTAGAAGAAAGTTGTTGTGTGTAACTAATGTTTAAATTGTGAAATAAAATTGAACTTTTAGAAATGTTTAAAGTGAATTTTACAGTTTGGTTTTCTTGACTAACATTACAATAATAATTGCTTGGTTGATTGCTGTTTCTAGCCCATTCATAATTGTTTTTATATTTTATTTCATAATTTACAAAATGTTCGCCAACTTCCTTAAAGCAATAATCGTTATAACTATATTTGTTTTTGTAGTCACATGTGCCATTGGTTGTAATTGTGTAAACATCTGGGTATTGTGCATATATGCTCAAACAATGTTCTTTGTTTGGCGAATATTCGTGTTGCCCAGAACAACATTCGCTTTTTGCAATTGGAACAGCAACAGAACACTTGTTGATTGTTATTGTTGTGTTAAAATAATCTGATTCTTCAAAAAATGCAGAATAATATTTGTTTGGAACAAATTTTAATGATATTGTTTGTGTATTTGCTGACGAATTGTAAGTTGCGTTAGGGGTTTGAGAAACAAAAGTTCCGTAGATTTCAAAATTGTTATCAATCAACTCAGATGTTTTTTTATTTCCAACATAATTATTGCCATTGTTGGTTGAGTCACCATCAGAACACATAACAATGTTTACATCAGAGAAGTTTATAGGGTTGTTGTTTGTGTTCATTTGTTCAAATGTTACATCTTGAAATGGACCAAATGTTTTAAACGACCAAGAAAGATTAAGGTTTGAATGGTCAACTTCAATTTTAGATTTTTCAACCTCAACTTTTGTAAAGTTAGAAAATTTATCATTGTAAACATCATCGGTGATTAATGCACACATATAATATGTGCCAGGCAATAGTTCTTCAAAAACAACAGATTCAACAATGTCTTCGGTAGGAAACAAATCAAAGCGATATTCGGTTGTTTCTTTAAGTTTATAAATTCCTGAAATATTTCTTTCTTCAACAAGATTGGTAGACAAGTTGTTTATTGAAACAAAAACATCAACTCCAGACCTGTTTGTTCCATAATATAATTTGTTTTCCTGCGTGTTTAAAACTGATTCCAGTTTTAAAGAGTACAGGTTTTTGTTGTCTAGTTTTAAAATGTTAACATTAAAATTTTCGGTTAATGTTTCATATTCAAATTCAAGAACCCATGTGCCAATTTCTAAAGAATCAGATTCAACTTTTTGTTTATATTCATCAAAAGTAATTGTTTCGTTGTTTGGGTCTTGAATTGTGATTGTGCATGAATTTGTAACATCAACATAGTCATTTTCGTTTTTGCCATATTTAACAACAAAATTGCTTAATCCGGAATTATCACCATAATTCATGGTAATGCTGTTGTTTTTTGCTCCTTTAAGCTCAATAACCAAATGTGGCGACTGCTCTGCACATGCAGAAAGAATAATGCAGACAGGGCATAACAACAAAATAAATAAAAAATATTTAAGTTTTTTCATATTGACCCCTTTTTTTAATTATTATATTATATCAAAATTGTTTTATTAAAACAAATATTTAACCACAAGTTTAAATTATAGTTTTGATTTTTTTAATTTGTATGTTATAATTATCTCACAAAATGAAAACATTTATTAAAAAAGAGAGCTAATATGAATAAAAACAAACAGAAAGAAATGGAAAAATCAAAAGAAAAAACTGTTCAGTCAATAGCAAAAGTTTTAAGAGTTATTTCAATAATTATATTTGTTTTCTCAATAATTGCTTTTGTATCAGGATTTTTTTTAACCATTGGTTTAATTATTTGGGGAAAAGACCCTGCAATTATGGAGTTTTTTGAATCAAATGGAGATGCGTTTTATTATAACCGTTTGCTTTGCATGTTTATTTGCATTACTGTTTCTAGTGGGGTTTCTGTTGTTTTGTATTATTTTGTCAAACGTTTTTACAAAACAGAACTTTCAGAAGGCACACCTTACAGCCCAAATGTTACAAAAAGCATGCGAAAACTGGGGGTTATTCACTTAATATTGCCACTGCTTTGTTTGATTGCTGTGGAAACAATTTGTTTATGTTTTAATCAAACAAACACATTTATGAGTGGCGACTATGGAATAACAATGGGGATTGTCTATTTAATCATATCGTATGTTTTAGATGCAGGCATAGAACGAGAAAAGAAAAAAATTAAATCATAAACAAAACGCCATATATGAACATTTGCTCATATATGGCGTTTTAATGTATGCTATATATTCTTAAAAATTTTGGTTTAAGAATATAACAAAAAGTTAAAAATTTAAACATGACTGAAATTGTTAAGTTGTTAATTTTTTCTTTTGTGTCGGTTGTGTATTTATTTTTTATTTCAAAGTTTTTGGGCAAAAAACAAATTGCACAACTGGAATATATAGACTATGTTATGGGCATATCAGTTGGTTCAATTGCGGCTGAAATGGCAACAGATGTTGGCGACACACCATTTTATTATTACATTATTGGCATGACAGTGTTTTTCTTGTTTGATTTGTTTGTTTCTTTTGTTGGCAGAAAAACACCATGGCTCAAACATTTTTTCAAGGGAAGACCGCAAACAATAATATATAACGGAGAAATAGATTATAAAGCACTTAAAAAAAGTAAACTAGATGTTAATGACATAATGGCAATGTGTCGTGAAAAAGGTTATTTTAATATTAATGACGTGGCTTTTGCAATTTTTGAAACAAGTGGAGAACTAAGCATATTGCCAAAAAGTGAAAATCGCCCCACTGTTATTAAAGATTTTAACATAAAAGATGAAAAAGCGTCCTTGCCATATTATTTAATTATTGATGGCAGAATTTCATACAGCACATTAAAAGAATTAAAAAAAGATAAAAATTGGCTTTTTAAAAAGGCAAAAATAACAAAAAATAGTCTAAAAAACGTTGTTTTTGCTTCTTATAATCAAAAAAATGATACAATTGATGTTCAAGAAAAGATAAAAAATTAAAACAATTTTGTTATAACAATTGTTACCATAGGAACAGCAAAGTACGAATGTGAAACTGTTTTTTGCACATTACATCCATTAATATAAATGCTTTTTTGCTGAGTGTTTACAAGTTCATATGCTGTTGCCAAGTCTGACACAACAAACAAAGCTTGTCCAGTCATGTTAACAGCACATTCTGTAGAAGACCACGAAGTTGCGGCAGCAATAATGTTTTGATTGCCTGCTTCTCTAAACGCCACAGAAACAAAGTCAGTTACTGGGTCAAACTGAACACCAGTTTTTTTGACATATGCATTTGTTGTAAAAGTAACACCATAAACACCTGTTTTGTTAAATTGTATTGTATTGTCTGTGCTATCTAGTTCAATAATATCACCATAATCTAGTTCTAATCTCATAAGTGGAAGCCTTCCGTTGGAAGGAATTTCTTTTCCTTCAACTGGAAAATTGTTGGGGTCATCGTTATAAGAAATAATGTATGCACCTTTAACGTCTGTTTCTGTTTCTAAACCCGGGTCGCCTTTTTCACCTTTATCACCTTTATCACCTTTTTCGCCAGTCACACCTCTTGGAATTTTAAAATCAAGATAATGTAAACCCAAGGAATACCTATCGGAAACGGTTGCTTTTTCGTCAGGAGAAACAGATTCAACGTTGCCAGCAACAATAGTGTCAGATTCGCCAGTTACACCTTTTGGAATATAAAAATCTAAATAGGTAGTGTTGTCTTGCAAACTTGACATAACAGCAGCATTTTCGTCTGAAGAAACCGTTGTTGTGGACCTAGCAACAACGGTTCCACCCATTGGACCAGTTGGTCCAGTTGCCCCGGTTGGACCTTGAGGTCCACGAGGTCCTGTTGTTATTGTTGGAATTCTTAAATTTTCGTTAAAACAATCACATTTGTTTTTTAATGATTTACATATTTTTTTTAGCATAGTGTTCTCCTAAAAGTTCTTTCAATCCATTATATTAATTAAAAACATATAATGTGTAAATATATTTTTTAATTGAAAAAAGCTAAAAAAAATCAAAAAATAAGATAAAAATTTAAAAATAAAGGCAAAATTGATTGTTTTTTATATATTTTTTTAAAATTTTACAATTTTTATAATTTTCAACATAAACAAGTAGCACATAAAATTTTTTTTCATAGAATGATATTGAAAGTAAAAAAAGGAGAAGATTAATGACACAAATTTTAAACAAATCTAGCATCACATCAAGATACACATTGCCCGACCAAAGACAAATGAATTATTCTGTGGAAAGCAACGAGTCCGCAACAGAATACATGACAACATCGTTCAAAAAAGTCAGAACAACTCAACGTGAGTATGCAATCCCAGGTGAAGAAATCGAACAAACATTGGTTTTAACAAACGAAAGCGCAAGGCAAATTGACAACATAAGAATTTCCGACACAATAAGCCCAGATGCAACCTTTAAAACAGGTTCAATGACAATAAACGATGTTGCCTACGATTCATTCACGCCAGACAACTACACTTTGCCAAATTCAATTTCGCCACAGGGTAGTGTTACTGTTAAATATACAATTGTTGTTATAGATTCACCAGCAACCGACCTTGTAAGTATTATATCTGACATAACTTACGATGTTGCAGAAGTAACAGATCTAGAAGAAAAATCTAACAAAATAGAAATACAAATAACAGAAAATGAAATAACTGTAGAATTAACATCTAGCAAAACGGCAGTAATTTCTGGACAAAAATTAATGTTTCAAAATGTTATAACAAACAAGGGTAGTGTTACAAACACAAATGTTATGTTTAAAGAACCAATTCCTGACGGAACACAATTTGTGCCAGGAAGTGTTAAAATTGACGACGTGGTTAAAGCCGATTATAATCCTGCAGTTGGTTTTGAACTAGACGACATGGACCCTGCAAAAGTTATAACGGTAACATTTGAAGTAACGGTTGACTAAATGACCAAAACAATAAAATGCCAATCTTTTGTGTCGTGCGTTTGCAAAGGCAACAAATTGGATTTTATGAGTAATGAAATATTAATTTTTGTAAACAATTCAGTTGCAACAAGACAAAGCATCCCATATGTTAAAAACAGCATATGCACATGCGAG
The DNA here is from genome assembly GCA_964600435.1 of uncultured Lachnospiraceae bacterium. Lineage (GTDB taxonomy): Bacteria > Bacillota > Clostridia > Christensenellales > UBA1242 > HGM11367. Next base: position 3,829 of record CAZRJB010000002.1, on the reverse strand, counting down.
AAAACGTGTAACAAGTCAATTATATATTTATTGTTGTTGTTATTGTAAAAAAACATAATGCTTGTTGCAATATATTAAAACGATTTAAAAAGAATTAGAATCAAAAGCATTCTAGTTCTTTTTTTTAACAATTAAGGTTAAAAATAAAAAAAATTTAAAAAAACACTTTACAAAACAAAAATAATAGTGTATATTAACAAAGTCTTTAATAAAAATTGGGGTGTAGCCAAGTGGTAAGGCACGAGACTTTGACTCTCGCATGCGTAAGTTCGAATCTTGCCACCCCAGCCAAAATTTGCTTTCAATTTTGAAGGCAATTTTTTTAACTTAATAAAAAAGTCAATTGTTGGGTATTGTGTGATTGTTTTTACTATTTTATTTAGTTTAAAAAAATATGAATGTTTTCTAATATTTTGTTAAACAGCAAAAACGCTTAATGCATAAACAATATGAACATTCTTTCATATTTTCTGTGTTTAAAGTAAAAAAATAAATCAAAAGTTGTTTTTTTTGTTTTGTCCTTTTTATCATTTTTGTTTGATTTATTCAAAAAAAGAGAGTATTCTATTGTTATGTAAATTTGTTAACATTGGAGGAATTACATGTTTATAAGCAATGCATATGAGCAGTTAAAAAACAGGGGTTTTGTGTTTCAGGCAACACACCCAGAAGAAATTGAAAAAAGACTTAGTCAAGGTCCAATAACTTTTTATATTGGCATAGACCCAACGGCCGATAATTTACACATTGGTCATTTTTTTGGTTTGCAAATGGCGCGCATTTTGCAAGATTGTGGGCATAGATGCATTATATTAATAGGTGGCGCAACTGCTTTAATTGGTGACCCAAGTGGCAAAAAAGACATGCGAAAAATGATGTCAAAAGAAGAAGTTGCTCACAATGCAGAAGAAATAAAAAATCTTCTAAAAAAATTTATTGTTCTAGATGGTGAAAATCCAGCAATTGTTGTTGATAATTCTGATTGGTTAAAACCAGCAACATATATAGATTTTTTGCGTGAAGTTGGTGTTCATTTCAACGTTAATGAAATGCTAACCAAAGATTTATATAAATCAAGGCTTCAGCAAGGTGGCTTAACTTTTATGGAAATGGGTTACACACTTTTGCAAGCATATGATTTTGTATACTTAAACGATAAATACAATTGTGTTCTTGAAATTGGTGGTTCTGACCAATGGGGCAACATTACTGCAGGAACAGAATTGTCCAGAAAAATGAACTACTTAGACGGAACACAAAGGCCTTTAATGATGGGCTTAACTTGTCCTTTGCTAACAAATGCAAACGGCGTTAAAATGGGAAAAACAGAAAAAGGAACTTTGTGGGTTTCTAGAGAAAAAACTTCTGCTTATGAGTTTTATCAACATTTTGTTAACTGCCTAGACCAAGACGTTGAAAGGTTGTTAAGGTTTTTTACAAAAATTGATGTTTCTGAAATAAAATCAATGTGCGAACAGGACATTGTTAAGGCAAAAAAACTTATGGCTTTTGAGGTTACAAAACTAGTTCATGGGCAAGAAGAAGCAATGCATGCAGTAGAAACAGCAAATAGTTTGTTTTCTAGCGGAAACACAGATTCAGCAAACATGCCAACAGAAGCAATAAAGGGCGAGGGCAAAATTAACATTGTAGACTTTTTGGCAAGCCTTAGCATAATTTCTTCTAAATCCGAAGCAAGACGTTTGATTGAACAAAACGGAATAATGATTGATAATCAAAAAAAATCAGATGTTTCTGAAATGATTGATTTAAGCAAAAAAGATTTTGTTGTTAAAAAAGGCAAAAAAACATTTGTTAAGGTTGTTGTAGAATAATTTAAAAAACAAAACACAAGAATGTTGTTCAAAAATTGAAGGCACATTCTTGTGTTTTTTTGCACTTGTTAAAAAAATTATGTTAAAACAAGCATTTTTATAAAAGCACATAGTGAAAAACTAATTTCGACAAAGTATCGTTAATATACATAATTATCGAAAAACATTTTTTTATTGCAATTAAAAACTCAATCAAATCATTTTTATAAAATAGTTGACAAACAACATATTTTTGACATAAAATAAAAAAAGATAAAGGAACGTTGTTAAATGGTTGGTGTTTTGTTTAATAATTTCAATAACAATAACAATTGCACATTTTAATAAATGGGTTTCTTTTCTGTTGAAAATTATCAAGCGGAATAGGTAATCCTGTTCCGTTTTTTAATAAAATTGATGGGTTTTATTAAAAATTTGAACTATATTGGTGATTTTTAAAAACAATGCAAAAATAAATTTGTAAAAAATATTAAAATGTAGTATTATACACCTTAGGAGAAAAATTATGTATAGAACAATAACATGTAAAGAATTAAATGAAGATTATATTGGAAAAACAGTTCAAATGGCTGGCTGGGTAAAAGTTGTGCGTGACCATGGCGGAATTGTTTTTATTGAATTGAGAGACAAATATGGTTTTGTCCAACTTACAACTCATGATGATGGCCTTTTGGTTTCTTTAACAAAAGAAAGTGTTATAAGTGTTGCTGGAAAGGTTGTTCTTCGCGATGCGGAAAATTTTAACGAAAACGACAAATTAGGTAAACTTGAAATAGAAATCGAAAAATTAGAAGTTTTATCAAAAGCAAAAAACAATTTGCCTTTTGAAGTGGAAGATAGCACAAAAACAAACGAAGAAACCCGTTTAAAATATAGATATCTAGATTTGCGTAATCCAGAAATGCAGGCAAAACTTAAACTTCGCAGTGACGTTTTGTTTGAAATGCGAGTTATAATGAGAGAATTAGGTTTTGAAGAATATCAAACCCCAATTTTAACAGTGTCAAGTCCAGAAGGTGCAAGAGATTATCTTGTTCCAAGCAGAGTCCACAAGGGCAAATTTTATGCATTGCCACAAGCACCACAACAGTTTAAACAACTTTTAATGTGTTCGGGTGTTGATAAATATTTTCAAATTGCACCATGTTTTAGAGATGAAGATGCAAGGGCAGACCGTTCCCCAGGTGAATTTTATCAACTAGATATGGAAATGAGTTTTGCAACTCAAGAAGATGTTTTTGATGTTTGCGAACAATTGCTTTACAAAATTTTTGATAAGTATGGAAAATATAAAATGGAAGATAAACACTTCATAAAAATTCCATATAAAGAAGCAATGATAAAATACGGAACAGACAAGCCAGACCTTAGAAACAAAATTGAAATGACTTCATTAAACGAAGTGTTCAAAAACAGTGCGTTTGGAGCATTCAAAGGCAAAGTTGTAGAAGGTTTTGCATTAAACACTCACGACCAACCAAGAAGTTTTTACGAAAAACTAACAGAAGAAATATTGTCTTTGGGCGGAAAAGGCCTTGCTTGGGTTAGAGTGCTAGACGATGGTTCTTTAAAAGGTCCAATTGTTAAGTTTATTTCAGAACAAGAATGTGAAAATTTAAAAGCACAAACTGGTGCAAAAGTTGGAGATGATATTTTTGTTATTGCTGACGAAAGCGCACAACAATGCTTTAAACTTGCAAGCACGCTTAGAACACGTGTTGCGGAAAAACTAGACATGATAGAAAAAAATGTTTACAAATTCTGCTGGATTGTTGATTTTCCAATGTACGAATTAGACGAAGAAACAGGCAAAATTGGTTTTTGCCATAATCCTTTCAGTTTGCCACAAGGCGGAATGGATGCTTTAATCAACAAAAACCCATTAGATATTTTGGCATATCAATATGATATTGTTGTTAATGGAATCGAGTTGTCAAGCGGGGCTGTTAGAAATGCAGATGTTCAAACAATGCTTAAAGCATTTGAAATTGCTG
>CAZRJB010000001.1:0-152574 GCA_964600435.1 uncultured Lachnospiraceae bacterium | reverse complement strand
TTGGGGTTTTTGCCAACATTTTTTTAAATTATTTAAAATATCGAAGCAAACATGGCATGGAGGTGTTTGTGGATAAAGTGCAAACAGAGTGAAAAAAGTGTTTAAATTAACCTAGAGCCAAATCTAAAACCATCATTAAAACAAAACCCAAGAAAAAACTCAAATGCGCCATTTTTTTATTTTTTGATATTGCTTCGGGCATTAAATCGCACACAGAAACTGAAATCATGATTGCTGCAGAGAATGAAAGCATAAACGGAAGCAAAACAAGATAATTTAATCCAATTAAATATGATATTACAGCCGCAGGAATTTCTACAAAACCAACCAAGGCGGACAACAAAAAGGATTTTGGTTTTGAATAGCCAAGAGAATACATTGGAAAAGCCACAGAACTGCCTTCTGGAAAGTTTTGGATTCCTATTCCAACAGCAATCATGATTGCCTGCATTAAAGCATTGCTGCCACCCAAAATGCTTGCCGATGCAAAAGCGAACCCAACACACATTCCTTCTGGAATGTTATGAAGAGCAATTCCAAGGTTTAGAGAAAAAACATTAATGTTCGAGTTTGATTTGTTTTTTAACTCTAGCAACAAAACAGATAAACAAGCAATGACAAAGCAAACTGGCAAAACGATGTAAGATTTAATGTTTAAGTTTTCGGAGTAGGTTATTGCAGGAATGATTAAAGAAAAAATGCTAGAAGCGACCATAACACCTGCAGAAAATGAGTGTAAAAAAGATTCAAGTTTGTTGTTTAGGTTTTTTATGACAAAAATTGTTGATGCACCAAGAGATGTCAAAACAAAACACATAGTTGAAAAAATTAAAGCATATATCATTATTGATTATTCCTTTTGTGGGTCTACTTTCATACTATTAAATTTTATATTTTATTGTGTTTTTTTAAATATTGTTTGAATTTTTTATTTTATGTGTTATACTCTTTTTGATTTATAGGAAGGTGTAAAATGTCATTTTTTAATTTATTTAAAGAAAAAATTATTGAGCCAATTATTCATGAAAACGAACAAGGGCTTATTTTATATGAAGGTGTTCACATTTTGAACAACTGCAACAAAGTTAAGCTTGACGGAACTGCCATTGTTTTGGAAAGTCATAACACAAACTACGATTCTGTTAAAGGAAAATCTAAAATTCAAATTTTGGATGGTGGCAAAATTCGTGAAGTTAGCGGAAAAGCAAAACTTGGAATTATTAAAGACACTATTATTTCTGTTGTTAAAGGAAAAGTTAAAATAACAACAATAAGCTCTTGCGCAATTGACTATGTTAAAGACAATGTTTTAATTAGAACTTTTAACAATGGCAGCATAAAGTTTTTAAATGATAGTTCTAGAATTGACACAATGAACAACGGAAAAATTTTGTTTGTTAGAGACAAATGCAAAATTGGAACAATGAACAACGGATATATTGAAGGTTTGGTTAACAATTCACAAATATCCACTCTTCAAAACGGAAAAATTAATTATTTGCTAAACAAGGCATATATTGGAACAATTAATGCTTGTGCAATTAACGAAGTTTGCGACGAAGTGGAAATTGGAACAATGCAAGATGGTCAAATAAACATTATTGTTGGAAATTCAATTGTTTGCCAACAAATGGGTGGAAAAATTGTATCTAAGCAAGAAGGAACAATCATTGTTTACTCATACAAAAAAGACAACAAGCCAAAAACAAAAAAAGAAATTAAAGTTAAAACCAAAGAACAAAAAACTCAAATCACTCCAGAAAACGAAACTGTTATTCAAGAACAAACATCTTTGTTGGATATGGAGAATAAATAATGCGCGCAATTCTTGTTTTGCTTTATGAACCGTTAGTTGACACGTTAAAAGTTATGCCAATATTGTTATTGGTATATTTGCTTGTTAGTTATTTTGAGCACAACTCTCATAGGTATGTAAACTTTTTTAAAAGTGCAAAAAAATTTGGGCCTGTTGTTGGTGGAGTGCTCGGTTCAATTCCTCAATGCGGGTTTTCTGTTGCAATGGCAGACTTATACAGCAAAAAAAACATATCACTTGGCACTTTGGTAGCAGTTTTTATTGCAACAAGCGACGAAGCCATTCCACTTATGTTTTCCAATTACGAATTTATACTTCCAATGATTAACATGATTGTTATAAAACTGCTTTATGCAATTGTTTGTGGCTATTTAATTGATTTTGTTTTATCTTTATTCCACAAAAAAAATGAAAATCATGTGGAAGCCTTGGCTTTGCAACATAATCATGATGCATGTGAGTGTGGGCACGAAGGGCACGATCACGAGCACACAAATTATTGTTGTGCTGACAACATTTTTGTTGATGCTTTAAAACACACTTTGCTTATTTCTTTGTTTATTTTTATTGTTAATCTGGCAATTTCTATTTTGATTAATGTTGTTCAATTTGATATTTCAAGTTTGAGCACAATAAATGTATATTTACAACCATTTTTAACGTCTTTGATTGGGCTTATTCCAAATTGTGCAGCATCTGTGTTGCTTGTTGAAATTTACATGGCAGGAGGAATTGCTTTTGGCTCTTTGCTTGCAGGTTTATCCACTGGTGCTGGAGTTGGGCTTTTGATTCTTTTTAAACGCAACAAAAAAGAATGGCCAAAAAATTTGTTGATTATGTTGCTTGTTTATTCTCTGGGTGTGATTTTAGGATTGTTGCTTAATGTTGTTGGCTTTTTTATTTAAACCACTCCCCCACCCACTAATCTTAAAACCGCATTAAGAATTTTCTTAATGCGGTTTGTTTTTTAACCTTAGTGTTTATAACTTAAAATTTGTGAACGTTTGCAGTTTCCAACACAAGACACAACATAGTTTTGTTGTGCATATACTTCTTTTGCACACATAATAACTTGTTCTAGGTTTACCTCAGACAAGTTTGCCTTTATTTGGTCTTGAGAAGTGATTTTGTTTTTATTAATCAAGTTTATGCCATTAATTAATGAAATGCCTCCATTTGTTTCTTTGCTGTATACAAGCCCTGCAATATATTTGTTTTTTGCTTTTTCCAATTCTTCTGGAGAAATGTTTCCATTTGAACAATCTCTGATTATGCTTAAAACCAAACTTAGGGCTTGGTTAACAGAACTGTTTGATGTTGAAAAGTTAATTTCTAAAAGGTTGTTGTTGCCAACTTGCTGAGTGCTGGCACTTATGCTGTAAACCAAACCTTTTTCTGTTCTAACTATGCGGAACAGTTTGCTGCTCATGTCATAACCCAAAATTGCCGAAAAAACATCAAATGCATACATCTGTTTTTCAGTTTTTTCGCCCAAATCGGTTAAGATGCACACAACCGACTGCTCGTTTTCTTTGTTTTGAACAACAAACTTGCTTTTTGGTGTTGGTTTTATGTATGAAGGAAGTTTATGTTCCTGGTTAAAATCGCCGTCCAAAAGTTCGGCAAAATGTTTTTTTATTAACTTCTCTATTTCTTTTAAAGACACATTTCCAGAAACAGATATAACAATGTTTTGTGGCAAATAGTGTCTTGTTTTAAAACGCCTTAAATCTTCTTCTTTAAAACTTTGTATATGTTTTGGAGTTCCAATAACATGATGTTCTAAATCGGTTTTTGCAAACATAGATTGATTGGCATTTAACACACATGTTTTATCAACATTATCCAAACCCATTTTATATTCTTCTAGAATAATTTTTTTCTCTGTTTTAATTTCTTCTAGATTATATGTGCTGTTTAAAAAAAGTTCAGAAAACAATTTTAAACTTGGTTCTAAAGCACTTTTTAAACTTTTAAAATAATAACATGTGTCATGTGTTGATGTATATGCATTAATTCTTGTTCCCAATTCGTCAAAAGCGCTTGAAATCTCTTGCCTAGAGTGATTTGGAGTGCTGTTAAAAAACATGTGTTCCAAAAAGTGTGAAATTCCAAACTCGTCTTTGCTTTCGTTAACTGACCCAACATTTATAAACAACTTAAAGCAAACAATGTCAATGTCTTTTTTTGTGTTTACAACAAGTCTGAGTCCACTTTGATAATCTTTTATTTTCATTTTATTCCTTTTAACATGAATACCAAGTTTTTCCACAATTTATGCTAACCAAAAGCGGAACTTGAAACTGATAAACATTTTGCATTTCTTCTTTTAAAATTTGCTTAACCTTGCCTTCTTCACCAGGGTATGTGTCAACAATTAATTCGTCATGAATTTGCAATATAAGTTTACTATTAATATTTTCATTTTTAAAACGTTTATGCACATTTATCATTGCTTTTTTTATTATATCACTTGCCGAACCCTGAAGAGGCATGTTCATTGCAATTCTTTCCCCCATCATTTTTTGCAAGCCATTACCGCTTTTTAGTTCTGGAATGTAGCGAATTCTACCAAACAAGGTTTTTGCATAGCCTAAGTTTTTGGCAGATTCAACAAGATTGTTTAAATATTCTTTAACACAAGGATATTTTTGAAAATATATTTCAATATATTCTTTTGCTTGTTTAACAGAAATATCCACATTTCGTGCCAATCCAAAACTAGACATTCCGTAAATAATTCCAAAATTGACTGCTTTGGCATATCTGCGCATTGTTTCGGTAACATTGTTTAATTCAACATTAAAAATTTGTGATGCGGTGACCTTATGAATGTCTGCGCCCTTGTTATAGTCACTGATTAAAACTTGGTCATTGGAAAAATTTGCTAACAACCTTAACTCAATCTGGTTATAGTCAGAAGAAATAAGAGTTCCGCCGTCAAACCTGCTAACAAACATTTTTCTAAGACTTTTTCCTTCTTCATCTCTTACTGGAATGTTTTGAAGATTTGGTTCTTTAGAAGACAACCTTCCAGTTGCTGTTTGTGTTTGGTTATATATTGTATGAAGAATTGAATCTGGACTGTTTGAAAGAATTTTTTGATATGGTTCTACATATGTTGACAATATTTTTGCAACCTTTCTATACCTTAAAATTAACGACACAACTGGGTGTTCATTTGTTAAACCAATCAAACAATCGTTGCTTGTTGAATGCTTTTTGTTATATCTGTCGGTTAGTTTAAGTTCTTCAAACAAGAACTGACTCACCTGTTTTGGAGAATTAATGTTTATGTTTTTATTTGTTGTGTAACTTTTTATTTGCATTTCTAAGTTTTTAACTTCTTCTTGATAGCGCTCTTTTAAAACACTTAACTCTTCTTTGTGCATTTTAATGCCATCATTTTCCATGTCAAACAAAACATATACCAAAGGCAATTCAATGTTATAATATAAATCATTCAAATCTAAGTCTATAAGTTTTTGTTGTTGGTTTTGATGTATGTTGTTAAAATCACAACAAGAATTAAATTTTTCTGGCTTGTTTCCACCGCTAATTAAATAACTAGCAAGCGACAAGTCAAAAACATTTGATATTTTTGATGTTTTAAAAGCATGCATTGTTTCTTTTAAATCTGAAACAATTTTTGTTATTTTATTATCTTGTAAAATATAATCTATTTGATTTTTTACAAATTCAAACAAATTGTTTTTGCATGCAACAGAATTAATACAATAATTTTTGTTGTTAATTGAAAAATTAAAACCATTATCAACATAAAAACAAAAAACATTTTCAGAAAAATTTGATATAAGATTTTTAAATGTTAACTCGTCCACAATTTCAATATTGTTAAAACAAACTTCGTCCGATTTTTTTTCGCAAAACAAACTCTCCCTTTTTAAAAGAGAATTAAACTCATATCTTTCAAACAACTCTTTGGTTTTTGAATTAAAAGGAAATTCATATGTGCAATTGTTAAGATTAAAACTTATGTTGCAGTCAGTTTTTATGGTTGCAAGGGTTTTTGATATGTAACACATATCTTTACCTTGTTCAATTTTTTCTTTTTGTTTGCCTTTTAAGTTTTGGATGTTGGCAAAAATATTGTCCACATTTTGATATTGATTTAAAAGAGAAATTGCAGTTTTTTCACCTATGCCGGCAATTCCAGGAATGTTGTCGGAAGAGTCGCCCGCTAGTGCTTTAAATTCTATAATTTGTTCAGGGGTTAAACCATATTGCTGTTGAATGTTGTTTAAATTGACTTCTTTAATGTCGGTTATTCCTTTGTGTGTAAGCCAAACACTTGTTGTGTTTGTTATAAGTTGTAAACAATCTCTGTCACCAGTTATAATGTAGTTGTTAACACCTGAAATTTTGGAAATTGTTCCAATAATATCGTCTGCTTCAATGCCTTCTTGCTCAATATATTTAATACCCATTGCGTTCAAAACTTCTTTTAAAATTGGGAATTGAGACAAAAGTTCTGGTGGTGTTGCTTTTCTTGTGCCTTTATAAGCTTCAAAAATGTTGTTTCTGAATGTTTTGCGAGCATGGTCAAAAGCAACAACAATATGTGTCGGATTTTCTTCAGTTATTAATTTTGTTAAACAATTTACAAAACCAAAAACGGCATTTGAATAAACACCATTAGAATTTGTGAGAAGTGGCAAAGCGTAAAATGCCCTGTTTATTAAACTATTGCCATCTATGATAAAAAGTTTTTCCATTTGCACCTACATTAAAAAATGAATGCCCCACTTGTGTTGCCAAACAAAGATGCCACCCATTCAGGAGCAAACATTGCAACAGAAAAAGCGATTAGAAGCAAAACAATAATCACAAACAATATTTTTGACAAAACTCTGCCAAATAAACTGCCAAAAGCAAACAAGCACAAAAGAACCATTGGTCCATATGAGCCAATAACTGAAATAACACTGGCATATGCGCTTAAATCTACCCAGTTGGCTGTTTCGTTAAGTTTGGAAAACGTTAACAAGACAAGCATTGCAATTGTTAAAATTGTTAAAATAACGTTGTATAATTGTTTCATAATCTCCCCTTCATTTTTACACATTTTAACACACACAATGCAACATTGTCAAATGCCTAATAATTGTTATAAAACCCACCAAATGTATCAAATCTTCTGCGAGAAATTATTTGCTTTGCAAGAGTAATGTCGTTGGCACTAAATTTTACAGATATTCCACAAGACACATTAATTTTTCTTGGTGTATTAACAACTATGCAACTAACCCCATATGAACGTAAAATTGAAGCGAAGTTTAATGTTTCTGTTCTAGATCTAAAAACTGCTAACATTTTGTTTTTCCTTTTAACCAAAAACTTTACTAAAATCATATCATTATACTAATAAAGCTATTAAAAGGTGAAACATGATATATTTAGATAACTCTGCAACAACACATACCAAACCTAAAGAAGTTTTAAAGGCTTTTTATGATGGTTTATCCATGTTTTCTGCAAACCCCGGCAGAAGTGGGCACATGGCAAGTATGCAAGCCGGAGAAATGGTTTTTAATGTGCGAAATCAACTTTGTGATTTTTTGGGAATAAACAATCCGTCACATATTATTTTTACACAAAATTGCACAGATGCATTAAACCTTGGAGTTTTAGGAACAGTTCAAAAAGGTGGCCATGTGATTTGCTCTTGCAACGACCATAATTCTTTGGCAAGACCAATTTTTGAGTTAAAAAAGCAAGGTATTATTGATGTTACAGTTGTTGAACCAAAAAACAGAGGATTTTTGACCGCTAGTGATATTGAACCACACATTAAACCAAACACATATATGGTTGCAATAAACCATGTTAGCAACGTTAATGGCGATTGTGCTCTTGTTAGAGAAATTGGCGAACTTTGCTTAAAAAAGTGCTTGCTGTTTTTGGTGGACTGTGCTCAAAGTGCGGGACATGTTAAAATTGATATGGAACGTGACCATGTGGACATGCTTGCTCTTGCACCACACAAAGCATTGTATGCCCCTCAAGGGGTTGGCATTTTTGCTTTTGGCATTAGACCAAACGTGTTGCCCATTCGATTTGGCGGAACCGGAACTGAATCTATTAATTTATATCAACCAAAAGAATATCCTGAATGTTTAGAGAGTGGAACACTTGCAACTCCAAACATATATGCACTTGGGGCTGGTTTAAAGTTTGTTAAAGACAATTTTGAAAGAATAAACAAAAAAATTGACGACTTGGCAACATATTTATTGTTTGAACTTTCTAGAATTGAAAATATAAAAACCTACACGCTTGCAGACAACGTGCATTTTGGAGTTATTGGTTTTAACATTGGCAATGCAGACAGTTCAGAAATTGCTGATGTTTTATCCAACACTTATGGCATTTGTGTCCGTGGGGGACTTCATTGTGCTGGGTTAAAACACAAGCAATTAAACACTGTTGAGCAAGGAATTGTTAGAATTTCTCTTTCGTTTTATAACACTTTTACAGAGTGTGAAAACTTTGTTAAAGCAGTTAAAAAACTAGCAAAACTATATTAGTCTTGTTAAAATTTTGCTAACCTTTTCTGGAATATCTGTTCTTTGAAGAAACTCAAACAAAGTTTGTTTTTCTATTTTGCTAAGAGACATTGTTTCTATGCAAAAATCACCCAAAACTTCAATTCCGCCACCCTTGCCAATTTTTGTTACAATTGGCATGCCTAAAAGGCTTAGAGCATCAATATATCTATATACGCTCCTTTGCCCCATTTCAAATTCTTGTGCAATTTCTCTTGCAGTTGTGCGCTTGTTTTTGTTTAAATACAAAAATATAGCAAAAATTAAATAATCTTTCATGCAATTAACCTTCCTTTTAATTATTTACATTTTTAATTATATCATACTTTTTTATAAAATACAAACATTTGTTCTATTTTTACAAATATTTTTTAAATTAATTAAAACTAAGGTTAAAATGTTACCAATTAAAGTCAAATTTTATGTTGAAATATGCAACAACCACAAAAAGCGGCATCTCAGTTTGAATAGACATCAGTTGCAGGCAACCATGTTTTGCCCCGATTACCAAAAACTGAAAACTTAATTTGATTGCATTTTATTTGGATATGAATAAAAAAACATGTGTAGGCAAAACTACACATATAATTATACATAAAACTAAAAAAAAATCAAAATCATTATGTAGGTATGACTACATAAATATAGTTATTGCATTTGTTAGAATTTAGGTATGTTTAAATACATAGTTAAATATACCTATTTGGAGAAGTTATGAACATTTGTAAAGCAGTTGGGCTAAGAATTAGTTATTTGTTAAATCAAAAAGAAATGTCATTGTACAGATTGGAGCAAAATTCAGGAATTTTGCATGGAACAATGATGTGTATAATGAACGAGCGAAACAAAAACGTTACCCTAAAAACAATAATGCAATTGGCACATGGTTTTGGCATGACACTGCTGGAATTTTTGGACGACCCGTTATTTAATTATAAAAATTTTGACATTGACTAAAACGCTCTAAACTAAAGTTTAAATCTGGTTATACTTTTTTGCAAAACTTAAATATAAAAACAAAAAATTCTCACATGATTTGTTGTGAGAATTTTTGTTATATATATATTGAATTTTAGCCTTCGTAAACAGCAACATCTCTTAAAGTAGGATATCCTGCTTCTTTATCAAATTTCCAAGTTGTGTCACTAAAGCCGTGTTCTTTAAACACTTCGTAGTTTCCTTTTGTACCATTGCATTGAGCACGAGTAACATCTATCCAACCTTTTGTTGCGCCTGTTATAGGGCTTGATTTTTGAATATGTGAACTGTTTTCGTGAATTATTATGTTATCTACAACAGGACCCCAAATGGTTATTTTTCCAGCCAATTTATTAAAGTCTCTACAATATTTTGGAGTTCTAAATTCTGACCAAGATTCTGCATAATAGTCAGCAGAACCTGTGAAGGTTACATCAATAAAGTTGTTTCTTATGTCGCAATCTGAACCAACAAATTGAGTTATACCGCAAAGGTTAGCGCTGCTTTTTGTACCTTTTAAAGTTGCAAATGTGTAGCAATCTGAAATTTTGCCGTTTGCTTTTGTAACCAAACCACCAACATTAAAGCCAGTTAATGTGCAATTGCCTGCATAACAAGAGAAGATTGTGCTTCCTTCAACGCAATTGCTTGCAATTGCACCAACTTGGAAAGCTTGAAGATTGTTTTTATCGTAGAAAGAATATTTTAATGATGTTCCAGAAGCAAGATGCCCTACCAAGCCACCAAGGAATGCATTACCATTTGAAGTTTTTGTAAGAGCAATGTCTGCATAAGAATAACAATATGTGATTTTGCAAGAAGAAGTAACTGTGTAACCAACAAGACCACCTGCATAAACGTGACCTGTTGCTGCTGTTTCGCAAACAAAACTGTTTACTTTACAATTTGAAATGTTTCCTTTTGTTGTTCCAACAGCACCACCAAAGTTGATGTCGCCTGATTGAGTTTCTGATGTGTCAACACCTAAGCGAACATTTGAAACTTTACAATTGTCAACAAAACCTTCGTTGTTTCCAACAATTGAGCCAAAGTTAACCAATTTTTTTGAAAGTTTAACAATGCACTCTTTTTCAACATCGTTGACAACATTGCAGTTTTTGATTGTTCCTAAGTTATGTCCACAAATGATTCCAACGTTTTGAGCAGTTGTTCTTATGCTTTCAAAGTTTTTCACTGTAACATTTTGCAATGTTGCACCATTTAACAAGCCTGTTGCAACCACACCAGAATTTGAATCTGTGCAAGATTCAACTGTTACATTTTCAAAAGTTATACCATCAATTAATGTGTTTCCTGACAAATAACCAAAGAAACTTGAGTTTGAATCTTTAAGTTTAAAGTTTTTGATTGTAAAGTTAACACCCTCTGAAACAATGATTGACGCTTGCATTGGATTTGTTTGAATTGGAGCAAGTGTTTGCCAATATTGAGTTGTTGAAAAGCCTTGACTTAAGTCTAATTCACCGCTTTGGTCAATTATATATGTTGCAGTAACCGCAGAAGGATTGCTTCTGATTCCGTTTAAGAAATCTAAGAAATCTACGCCTTGAGAAGCTCTCATTTCTTTGCCTATTGCATTGATTTTGTAAGTTTCATAACTTCCTTCAAAGTTTACACTTGCGATTTTGTTATCATTTTTTAACCATGCATTTGTAAAGTCGAATTTAAATGTGTACTCTGTTCCAACTTTTTCACCTTCGTATGCTGCATCTGACAACATTTGAGTTGATGATTTAGAAACAAGGTTTTTATCTTTGTTTTCTATTTCATTACCTTTGAAAACTGAAGGCATTGTGTTTGAACCTTCGTAAACATATATGCATCCATTGTATATGTTAAAGAACATTTGACTTTCATATTCATCTTCTAAGTTTTCACATACAACAGCACCCATTGGAGATTCTCCAGTAACCTTTTCAATTACAACAAAAGATGTTTTTATTGCACTTGCATAATAGATGTCTTCTTGAGAGCCATTAAATGTTTCTTTTCTTAAAGTTGAACTGTTAACACCTGCCAAACCACCAAACATTGCAGTGGATGAAGTAGATTCGTATGAATTAACAAAAACACTTGAATTTAAAATTATGCTTGAGCGGTTAGCCCCTACCAAGCCACCAGCAATGCCGTTTGAAATGATTTCTGTGTTAACTGAGCACATGTTTATCATTGCAGGAGTTTTGTCTAAGATGTTTGTTCCGACAATTGCACCTGATTTTCCTGTTTCGGAAGTGTTTGTTATTTTTGAAGAAATGACTTCAATTTTACCAATTGTTCCTTTGTTTACGCCAGCAACAACACCAGCATTATCAAAGGAACCATCAATTTTGGCACTTGAAAATTTAACGTTTTCTACCAAAGAATCATTTCCAATTTCTGAGAACAAACCAACGTCTGTTCCACTTGTTATGTTAAGATTGTAAATTGTATGGCCGTTACCATTAAAGTTGCCTTCAAATTTGCCAAGTGGTGTCCAAACCCCTTCGTTGTGGGCTTTTAAGTCTATATCTTTAACCAAAATATAACTTTTTGTTAAAAGAAATTCATTTTCGTTATCATTGCCAATTAATGCTAAATCTGCAGCACTATCAACAACATATGGATTAGCAATTGAACCATCACCAACATAAATTTCAAAAACAAAAGGCCCAAAATATTCGTTTGATGGAGTGATTGTTATTGAAGTAAAACCACCACCAATGCAGTCAAACCTTTTTGTTTCTTCATCATATTTAACAACAGTTTCATCTGCAGAACTTATTGCGATTGTTGTTGTTTTATATGGTTTTGTCCAAGTTAAAATATTGTCTAGCCACAAAGACTCACCTTTGTTTTTGTAAATTGCTTCTTCTCTTGAAACAGTAATGAATATGTTTTCATTGTTTTGAGTAAGATAATATACTGTAAAACCTAAAAACAAGCAAGTTACAACGATAATTACGTACATTAAAAACTTTTTCATTTTTCAACTCCTTAAAGATTTAATATACGAATATTATACAATATAAATTTTTACATGTCAATATGCAAAGTTGTGAAATTGTTGACATTTTTGTAAAATTAATAGTAATATACTATCATAAGCAAAGCAAAATGTGCCCTTTTGCACTTTTGTATGGCAAAAAAAACAAATAAAGGAGATTTTTATGGCAAAAAACAATTTTGGAAAAGTTATTAATTTTATCGCTTTTGTTGGTTTAACAATTATTGCAGTTGTTCTTATCATGCAAAAAATTTTTGCAAGTTCCGACAGCAGCTTTTTGGGCGCTTTAAGAGTGATTGGTGAAAGCATTGCCTACACAATTACTGCAATTTCTGCATTCTTTTTTGTTAGATCAAAGCGCAATGTTTGGTGGTATGTTGCATACACAATTGCCGCAGTTTTGGTTGTTGTGTTTGTGATTATTAGATAACCCATATATGCACAAAATTTAACAGGAGTTTGGTTATGCCAAACTCCTGTTTTTTAGACCACCTGCACTTCTTTGCCATTTTTTGAACCACATAAAAACACATTAAGCAAAATTTGCTTAATGTGTTTTATTTATACACGCAATTATAAAGCGAATAAAATTAGCTTTTTTTCACAGCCATATATAGGTTTTAAGCCGCTGTGTATGTTCTGCTTGCAGTTATGTTTGCAGGAACAGATGTTACCGTTGAACCGTTATATTTTAAAGTGCTGCCAGTTGTGATTGAAATTGCTGCTTTGTTGTTATATGGTGTTTTTAATTGAGTGATTTGATTGCTTGAACCAAAGTTAAGCATGTTATTCATGTTTGAAGTATCTACTTTTGTCATGTTGAAGTTGCTTAAATCTAAACTTGTGAGTGATGAACAACCATTGAATGTTTCTGTCATGCTGTTTACATTTGCTGTGTTAAAACTGCTTACATTAATTGTTTTAAGACCTATGCAACCATTAAAAGTAGACCACAAAGTTGTCACTTTTGTTGCAGTAAATGCTGTTGGGAATGATATTGATGTTAATGACCTGTTATTTTGGAACATGTGACTCATTATTGTTAAATTTTCTGACGTAAATGTTGAAAGATTGATTGATGACAACAAATAACAATTGTTAAACATGCCCGCCATGGTTATAACTTTTGTTGTTTTAAAGTTTGAACCAAAAGTGATTGTTGTAAGTTTTTCACATGCTGTAAACATATCATTCATTGCTGTAACATTTGATGTGTTGAAAGAACTTAAATTGATTGATGTAAGTTTTGAGCAAAAATTAAACATGTGGTTCATGTCTGTTACAATTGATGTGTTAAAATTGCTGAGGCTTAAACTTGTAAGTTTTGAGCAATTGTAGAACATATAAGCCATGTCTGTAACCTTTGATGTGTTAAAACTGCTAACACTTAAACTAGTGAGCGCCGAACAATTTTTAAACATATAACTCATGTTTGTTGCCAAAGTTGTTTTAAAACTATGAGTAATGGTTTGCAAAGATGAGCAATTTTCAAACATGGCTTGCATTTCTTGCACTTTTTCGATTGTGAAAGCAGATGAAAAACTTAGCGATGTTAAAGAATTGCAATCTATAAACATATGGCTACATTTTGTTAATGCTTCCGAACTAAATGTTGAAAGATTAATTGAAGGCAACAAGTTGCAATTGTTAAACATGCCCGCCATGGTTGTAACTTTTGTTGTTTTAAAATATGGGTTAAATGTTATTGATGTAAGTTTTGTATTGTTATAGAACATATCATTCATGATTGTTGTGTTTGCAGTGCTAAAGTTGTTAAATGCAATGCTTGTTATGTTTGTTAAACCGCTGAAAGCATGGTTGCAATCTGTTGGTGCAAGTATTGTTCCGCTATGAACAAATGCAATTGATGTTGAAGAACTAGTGCTTTTATAAACTTTTATGTTGTTGCTTATTGTTCCAATTTGAGTATAACCACTTGGAGCAGTTTTTTCAAATTTGATGCTTGTTAAGTTTGTTGGTGTTACTGTTGTGGTCATGTAACTAGTGCTTGCAACTTGCGATTTCCAATTTGAAGTAAAGTTTGCAGGTGCAACATTTGTGTATGTTAAACTTGCTTTTGTGTTTGCTGGAATTGATGTTACAACACTTCCCGTTTCCGCATTATATAATGTGCTGCCAGTTGTAATTGAAATTGCAATTGTGTTGCCGTATGGTGTTTTAAGTTCTTTAATTTGACTGCTAGAGTCAAAATTCAACATTTCAGACACATTTGTTGCTTTTGCCAAGTTAAACCCCGACAAATCTAAATTTGTTATTCCTGATGCCAAATAGAACATGTTACTTAAATTTGTAACATTATCAGTTTTAAATGCAGTTAAATTAACATTTGTCAAGTTTGTACATCTTCCAAACATCCAACCTATTGTTGTTAATTTTTCATTGCTAAAGTTAGACAAATTAACACTTTCTAAATTTGTGCAATCATTAAACATTCCAGCCATATCTGTGCAAAGTGGAGTTTCAAAACTTGAAAGGTCTGCTGCTTCCAATTTTGAGCACTGTGCAAACATTGCATTCATGTTTTGAACTTTTTTGGTGTTAAAACTGCTAACATTAACAGAAACAAGTTCTAAGCAACCTTGGAACATTCCCACCATGGTTGTTACATTTGCTGTGTTAAAAGTAGATAAATTAAGTGAAGTGATCTTTTTACAATTTCTGAACATTTCCACCATTCTTGTAACATTTCCTGTTTTAAAGTTTGAACCAAATGAGATTGATGTAAGTTCATAACAGTGTTGGAACATATAAGCCATGTCTGTAACTTTTTCGGTGTTAAAACTGCTAACATTCACACTTGTTAATGCTTGGCAGTTTGTAAACATAGCTTCCATGTTTGTTACATTTGCAGTGTTAAAGTTTGTTAAATCATTAATTCTAGTAAGTGAAGTGCAACCCATAAACAAACGATACATATTGTTTGTGTTTGATGTGTTAAAGTTTGAGAAACCTATGCCTGATAAACCTGTTAAGTCTTTAAATAATTCATAGCATGAAGTTGGTGCATAGATTGTGCTGCCCCAAACAAAGCCAATCTGTACAAAACTGTTATTGTTATATTTATAAACATGAATTCCCGAATTTAGTGTTCCTATTCTATTCCAATAATCATAGTCAACATAATCTAAAAAATTAATAATATTAATCTCTGTTGTAGACAATGTTGTTGACATGTAAGCCGAACTTGCAATTTGTTGTTTCCAATTTGAATCAAAAGTTTTTGTGGTTGGTGCTGTATTGGTGTAAGTTAAACTTGAAGTTGTGTTGGTTAAAACTTTTTTTACTATTTCGTTATCATTATACAAAGTGCTGCCAGTGGTGATTGTTATTGAATATTTATTGTTGTATGGTGTTTTTAATTGTGTGATATGGTTGCTAGAACCAAAGTATAGCATATTTGAAAAACCATCTGCTGAAGTAACACTTGTTAAGTTGAAATTACTTAAGTCTAATGTTGTGATTGATGAATCATAGTAGAACATAGCATATATTGATGTTACGCTTGATGTGTCAAAACTGCTAACATCTACACTTACCAGATTTGAGCAACCATAGAGCATATAATTCATTTCTTGAACATTTGAAGTGTTAAAGTTGCCCAAATCTAAATTAACTAAATTATAGCATGATGCAAACATATAATTCATTTGTTGAACATTATTTGTTTTAAAATTATTAAATGTGATGTTTGTTAATGAACTTAAATTTTGGAATAGATACGAACTATTTTGTGGTGCATAAATTATGTTTGCATGAACAAATGTTATTTGGTTTGTGTTGCTAGTGTTTTGATATACTTTTATTCCTGAACTTAATGTTCCAATTTGAGAATAGCCTGTTGGTGCTGTTTTTTCAAATGCAATGCTTGTTATGTTGGATGGAGTTATGACTGTTGTCATATAATCCGTGCTTGCAACTTGAGTTTTCCAAGTATCATCAAATGTTGCAGGTGCAACATTCACATATGTTAAGCTTGCAGTTGTGTTTGCAGGAACTGATGTGATTGATAAACCTGTATCAGAATTATATAGAGTATTTCCTGTGGTGATTGTAAGAGCCACTGTGCTGCCGTATGGTGTTTTAAGTTCTTCTATTTGACTGCTAGGGCCAAAATTGAGCATGCTATCTGAACCAAGATGATTAGTTATATTTGAAAAATCAAAACTACTTAAATCAAGTTTTTTTAATCCTGAACAATTATAAAACATACTAGGACAATCACTTTGCAGTGAAGTTGTAACAAAATTTGTTAATGACAACTCTGTTAAACTACTACAACTTAAGAACATGGCATCCATACTTGTTACTTTTGAAGTGTTAAAACTGCTTACATTTAGCGTGTTAAGACTTGAACATTGTTTGAACATATGTTCCATATTTTCAACATTAGATGTGTTAAAATTGCTTACATCCAATGAAGTTAATCCCGAACAAAAAGTAAACATAAAACTCATATCGGAAACTGTTGCAGTGTTAAAGTTTGAACCAAATGTTATCGAAGACAATTTTTCACATACTTGAAACATTGATTTCATATTTTCAACCAATGATGTGTTAAAGCTACTTAAGTTTAAGCTTGTAAGTTCTTTGCAGTTATTAAACATGAAACTCATATCAGTAACTTTTGCAGTATTAAAATTACTTAAATCTAAACTTTTAAGAACACTACAATAATTAAACATATAACTCATATTTGTAACATTTGCAGTGTTAAAATTAGTAATATCTAATGCATTTAATTTTTCACAATAATAAAATAAACCTGTCATATCAGTAACTTTTTCAGTGTTAAAACTTGAACCAAAAGTGATTGATGTCAAACTTCTGCAATTTTGGAACATCGTACGCATATTAGTTAGATTTGTCGTGCTAAATTTGGTCAAGTCTAATGTTTGAAGAGATATTGCTTTATTGAACATTCCGTTCATTTTTTTAACATTTTCCGTGTTAAAGTTATTAAAAGTTATTGAGGTTAGTGCTGTTTGATTGTTGTTATCAGTTCCAAAAATTTGTGTGCAATCCTCAGGAGCAAGTATGTCCCCCCCCCACACAAATGCTATGTCAGTTAATTTGGTGGTGCTTTGATATACTCTTATGCCCGTGCTAAGTTCGCCAATTTTTGTGTAGCCTGCTGGGGCTGATTTTTCAAACATGATTGATGTTAATGTATTATAAGCAATCACCTTGTCAGTTGGATAATATACTGTACCCATGTATGAGTATCCATCTTGCATTTCCGTCTTCCAGTTTGTTGGAAATGATAATGAAGCAGGTGCAACATTTGTATATGTTATGCTTTGTGTTAATCCGGCCGGAACAGATGTTACTAATTCGTTGTTGTAATACAATGCATTAGAATCTATTGTAATCTCATATGAGTTGTTGTATGGTGTTTTGAATTCCTGTAAATTGTTACAGTCAAAATCTAACATCATGTAGGTCGAATTACCAACATTAGCCATGTTAAATGAACTTAAATCCAAACTTGTAAGAGCTGTGCAACCATTAAACATCGAAGACATGTTTGTTGTATTAGTTGTATCAAAATTGTTAAACTCAAATGTCGTAACACTAGATAAAGAAGCAAATAAAGCCGAACAATTTTCTGGAGCATTTATTGTTCCACCCCAAACAAATGCTATATCTGTTGATGTTGTGTTGTTTTGATAAACGCTTATGCTATTTCTTAACTTTCCTATTTTGGTATAACCAGTTGGTGCTGATTTCTCAAATGAAATTTTTGTAAGATTGCTACTATTTTTTTCATATTCTGAAGGTATAAATACTAATCCCATATATGTTCCATTTGACAAATGAGTCTTCCAATCTGTTGGAAAGGTTGCTGCAGCAGGAACTTGATTTGTATATGTTATGCTTTGTGTTAATCCGGCCGGAACAGATGTTTGTTTCTCATTATTGTAATAAAGAACAGCCTTTAAAATTTTAATCTCACTCTTTGTTATTCTTGGGGTTTTTAATTCAGTTATTGCTGGATTATCATCATAGAAATTTAGCATAGAACCAGTCTCGGTTACATTACTCATATCAAAACTGCTTAAATCAAGTGATGTAATCATCTTTAAGTTAGCAAACATATATCCCATATCTTGAACACTTGTAGTGTTAAAATTAGTTAAATATTCTAAACTTGTTATGTTTGACGACCCTTGAAACATCATAAACATATTTGTAACATTTGCAGTGTTAAAATTCTTAAATGATATTTTACTCAATGCCGGAAAACTATTCATATAAGAAAACCAGTTTCCAAACAATCTTGTGCAATCCTCAGGAGCAAGTATGTCCCCCCCCCACACGAATGCTATGTCGGTTGATGTGGTGGTGCTTTGATATACTCTTATGCCTGTGCTAAGTTCGCCAATTTTTGTGTAGCCTGCTGGGGCTGATTTTTCAAACATGATTGATGTTAAAGAGTTGGCTGAAAGGGCTGTTGTCATGCTTAGTGTTGAAGTTTGGTTTAAGGTTGAAGCAGATAGTGCGAAAGCAGACAATGATGCTGTGCTTGATGTGGTTGCAATTTCATCCTTCCATCCGGTAGGGAAAGTTTTTGATTGCAATTCGCTTGCTGGACTGAATTTAAATTTGATACTAAAGTTTGTTAATGTTGTGGCAGCAGTGCTTGAAAAACCAAATTTTAGTGTTGAAGAAGAGCCTTTAACTAAATAGCCATCTTCATATGGGATTTGAACATATGTACTGTTTGTGGAAACTGAAACGCCAGTTGGCAAGGTTGAAACAAGTTCAATTTGCATAGACATGTCATTTGTTGTGTCCAAATTTTCTAGTTGTAAAGAAAATTCCATATCTGAAAAGGTTGAACCGGATTGAACAAACGAGAGAGAGTTAAAAGAGAAAATTGTTTCTGTGGTTGAAACCCCTTCTATGCACCTAACGGACCTAGAAAAAGATTGGGAAGTGGTTGAAGATGAGCCGTTATCGATTGTGCCAGAGATGTTAACAATTGGTTCGTGCATGTTGTAGCCAATGTTGGTGTTAATTTTTAAGCTTGCAGATTGAACGGCATACACGCCAAAAGAAATGCAAGCAATGCATAAACAGAAAGCAATTATTGTTAAAAGCATAGTTTTTGTTTTTTTTCTCATAATACACTCCTCCCTATTTGTTTTATGTTGGGGGGGGGTGGGCGCCCCCCGGCGCCCCCGCGCGGGGGGGGGGCTTGCGGAGCAAGCCCATTTGCGAGCATTTTGCGAGCAAAATCGCCAACCCCCGCCTCTATGTTGGCAAAGCAATAAGCAAGCCTAACATACTCATAAATTCATTTTACCCGTATGACAAAAATGTGTCAAACAAAAAACCCTAATTTTCGGCAAAATGTTCAATTTTAACCCATAATATATTTTTCTCAACACATAAGTATTTATTCTTTAAAGCAATTAAAAAACAAGGTGTGAATTACACCTTGCCTTTAAACTATTCTGCCATATCAAAAATTAAATTTGGTCTTTGTAAAATTGAGTTTGGATTTGGTTCCACAGGATAAATTTCTCTATATTGTTTTAAACCTGTTCCTGCAGGAATTAATTTACCAATGATAACGTTTTCTTTTAAACCTTTAAGAGTGTCAACTTTTCCACGAAGCGCGGCATCAGTTAAAACTCTAGATGTTTCTTGGAATGATGCAGAAGATAAGAAACTATCTGTTGCAAGAGCGGCTTTTGTTATACCCAAAAGTGCGCGTTTTGCAGATGCAGGAACGCCACCTTCGGCAAGCACTCTATCATTTTCTTCTTCATAATCATAAACATCAACCTTGTCACCAGGAAGAAGATTTGTATCTCCACTGGACTCAATTGTTACTTTTTTAAGCATTTGACGGATAATTACTTCAATATGTTTATCGTTGATTGTAACGTCTTGCCCTTTATAAATCATAATAACTTCACTTAGCAAGTAGTCTTGCAAGCCTTTAAGACCTTTAATTCTTAAAAGGTCATTTGGATTGATTGAACCTTCGGTTAATTGAGCGCCTGGTTCAACAACGTCACCATCTTTAACTTTAACAAACACAGGTTTTTTTGCTTCGTATACTGCTTCATCTTCTGCAGATTTAACAGTTATAACAAATTGACGAGGTTCTTCTTTTAAAGACACTTTACCAGCAATTTCAGAAATAATTGCCTCACCTTTTGGCTTACGTGCTTCAAAAAGTTCTTCAACACGAGGCAAACCTTTTGTTATGTCGGCAGCAACGGCAACACCACCAGTGTGGAATGTTCTCATTGTTAACTGAGTTCCTGGTTCACCAATACTTTGTGCTGCAATAACACCAACAGCTTCACCAACATTAACAATGTTTTTACCAGACATGTTTTTACCATAACATTTAGCACAAACACCTTGTTTGCAACGACAATTTAATAAATTACGAATTTGAACACGTTTAACCCCTGCTGCAGTAACTGCTTTTGCTTGTTCTTTTGAAACCATTGTGTTTGCAGGAACAATAACTTCGCCAGTTGCTGGATTAACAACATCATCAACAACAAATCTGCCTTCAATTCTGTCAGACAAAGCCTCTAACACTGCCCCATCTTGAACAAGGTCAGAAACAAAAGCACCTTTAACTTTTTGACCTAGGTCTGCAAAACAGTCTTCTGTTGTTACAACAACGTCATGAGAAACGTCTACCAATCTACGAGTTAAATAACCAGAGTCTGCTGTTTTTAATGCGGTATCGGTCAATGTTTTACGTCCACCACGAGCAGAAATAAAATACTCAAGTGGGCTTAAGCCACCACGGAATGATGATTTAACTGGAACGTCCACTTTTTGACCAGAAGAGTTAGCCATGATACCACGCATGCCACAAATTGAGTTCAACTGAACGTTTGAACCACGGGCACCAGAATAAACGAACATTTTAATTGGATTATAATCATCCAAATATTCCAAAACAGCATCTTGAACTTTGTTTGTTGTTTCTGTCCAAGTTGTGATGTTTGCAGTTAATTTTTCGTCTAGAGTGATAAGGCCACGTGCCAATAATTTTTCATTGTCTAAAACTTTCTTTTGTGCATCGGCAACAATGTCTGCCTTTTTAGGTGGTTCTTGCATGTCGAACACGTTGATTGTTAAGCCTGACAATGTTGCATGTTTATAACCCATGTTTTTAATTCTGTCAACCATTTCTGAACATTCGGTTGTTCCTAAAACGTCAAAGCATTTAACAACCAAGTTTTTAAGGTCTTTTTTGATAACTGGTGAATTTATTTCTAGCAAGCAAACGTTTTCAGGTTTTGTTCTATCTACCAAACCTAAATTTTGTGGAATTGCTTGGTTAAAGATTATTCTACCAGCAGAAGTTTTCATTCTTGATGAATATCTAACACCATCAATAACCTTTGTTCTTCTTAAAATAATTTCTGCATTAATATCAATAACTTTTGTTTGATAAGCGATTAAAGCTTCTTCATCACTTGCAAAAGCCATGCCTTCACCTTTTGCACCTGGTTTGATTAATGTTAAGTAATAACAACCTAAAACAATGTCTAGTCCTGGGTTAACAATTGGTTGCCCATCTGAAAGTTTAATTATGTTGTTAGAAGCCAACATTAAGTTGCGTGCCTCTGTGCGAGCATCTATTGAAAGTGGAACGTGAACTGGCATTTGGTCACCATCGAAGTCGGCATTAAAGCCTGAACAAACAGATGGGTGAAGTTTGATTGCTCTACCTTCTACCAAAATTGGTTCAAATGCTTGAATTGAAAGTCTGTGAAGTGTTGGAGCACGGTTTAAAAGAACTGGATGGTCTTTTATAACTTCTGCCAAAACGTCCCAAACAACAGTTTTTTCTTTCTCTATTAACCTTTTTGCTGTTTTAAAGTTGTTGCATTCGTTCATTTCAACCAATTTTTTAATAACAAATGGTTTAAACAACTCTAAAGCCATTTCTTTAGGAAGACCACATTGGAACATTTTTAGTTCTGGGCCAACAGCAATAACTGAACGACCTGAGTAGTCAACACGTTTACCAAGCAAGTTTTGACGGAAACGACCTTGTTTACCTGTTAAAATTGCTGTTAACGATTTTAAATCTTTTTGTTTTGCACCTTGAACTGCTTTTCCACGTTTTCCATTATCAATTAAAGCATCTACAGCCTCTTGCAACATACGTTTTTCGTTTCTAATGATTACGTCTGGAGCACCAAGTTCCATCAACTTTTTCAAACGATTGTTACGGTTGATAACACGTCTATACAAATCGTTTAAGTCAGATGTTGCAAAACGCCCACCATCTAATTGAACCATTGGTCTAAGTTCTGGTGGCAAAACTGGCAACACGTCCATTACCATCCATTCAGGTTTGTTGTCACTTTTTAAAAAGCTTTCAACAATTGCAAGTTTTTTAATTGCTTTTGTTCTACGTTGCCCTTTTGCTGTTTTAAGCAATTCTTTTAATTCATCACTTTCGGTCTGCAAATTAACTTGTGAAAGCAAAATTTTTATTGCTTCTGCACCCATGCTAGCAACAAAACCGTTGCTACCATATTTTTCAAGTGCATCACGATATTCTTTATCTGTTATTATTTGTTTATAAGTAAATTCTGTGTTTTTTGGGTCAATAACAATGTAATTAACATAGTACACAACTTGCTCTAATGCTTTTGGAGTGATATCTAAAATTGTTCCAATTCTAGATGGTACTGACCTAAAAAACCAAATATGTGTTACTGGGCAAGCAAGTTCTATGTGTCCCATTCTTTCACGGCGAACTTTTGCTCTTGTTACTTCAACGCCACACTTATCACAAACAACACCTTTGTAACGAATACGTTTATATTTTCCGCAATGACATTCCCAGTCTTTTTTAGGTCCAAAAATCTTTTCGCAGAACAAACCATCTTTTTCAGGTTTTTGAGTTCTGTAGTTGATTGTTTCTGGCTTTGTTACTTCGCCAAATGACCATTCTCTAATTTTTTCTGGTGATGCAATGCCAATTTTAATTGAATCAAAGTTGTTTAATTCAAACATAATTTTCTCCCATTTTTTAAATTATCTTTAAGTTTTTGTTACGCTTTTGTTTGTGCGAATTTTACTCGTCAAGGTCATCAAAATCATCAAACAATGAATTTGAATCAAATTCGTTTCTAGCAATATCTTCTTCAGTTACACCTGTATCGGTTGTATTGTTTGCATTTTCTGGCAACAAGTCTTCAAAGTTTATTGAAACATCTTTCAATTCTTGTTCTACTTCTGCTCCAAGAGATGGAGTGTTGTCTAGTTCGTCTGAAGATAGTTCAGCAATTGAAACTTCTTGATGGTCTTCTGTTAAAATTTTGATGTCTAGACCCAAAGATTGAAGTTCTTTTATTAAAACTTTAAATGATTCTGGAATTCCTGGTTCTGCAATTGGTTCACCTTTTACAATTGCTTCATATGTTTTTGTTCTACCAACAATATCGTCAGATTTAACAGTTAACATTTCTTGCAACAATGATGAAGCACCATATGCTTCTAATGCCCAAACTTCCATTTCACCAAAACGTTGACCACCAAACATTGCTTTACCGCCAAGTGGTTGTTGAGTAACAACACTGTAAGGACCAGTTGAACGAGCATGCATTTTGCTGTCTACCATGTGGTCTAGTTTTAACATATATTTATATCCAACTGTTGCTTTATGGTCGAATGGTTCACCTGTTCTTCCATCATACAATTGAATTTTTCCATCACTTGGGAAACCGTTTGCAGTTAACAATTGTTGAACTGTTTCTGGAGTTGCTCCATCAAATGCAGGAGTTGCAACTTTCCAACCTAAACTTTCAGCAACCAAGCCCAAATGAACTTCTAGCACCTGACCAATGTTCATACGAGAAGGAATACCCAATGGGTTTAACACAAGGTCTAAAGGTCTACCATCTGCTAAGAATGGCATGTCTGCTTCTGGCAACACGCGAGAAACAACACCTTTGTTTCCGTGACGACCAGACATTTTATCACCAACAGACAACTTACGGCGTTGAGCAATGTATACTTTAACAAGCATTGTTACACCTGGATCTAAGTCGTCATGATTCTTTTTAGAAAGAACTTGAACGTCTACAACTGTTCCACCACATCCGTGTTTAACACGCAAAGAAGTGTCTCTAACTTCACGGGCTTTATCACCAAAAATTGCACGCAACAAACGTTCTTCTGGAGTTAATTCTGTTTCACCTTTTGGAGTTACCTTACCAACCAAAATATCGCCTGGGTGAACTTCGCTACCAATTCTAACAATACCATTCTCGTCAAGATTTTTTAATGCATCTTCACCAAGATTTGGAATGTCACGTGTGATTTCTTCATCACCTAGTTTTGTTGTTCTGCAAGGCATTTCAACGTCTTTTAAGTTGATTGATGTGTAAACATCGTCTTTAACAATTCGTTCTGAGATTAAAATAGCATCTTCGTAGTTGTAACCTTCCCAGTTCATGTAGCCAACAAGAACGTTTTTACCCAAAGCCAATTCACCATTTTGAGTTGAATAGCCATCTATTAACACATCACCTTTTTTAACCTTTTGACCCTTTTTTACTGCTGGTTTTTGGTTTTGACAAGTGTATGCATTTGTTTTGTCAAATTTTATTAATGGGAACGAATATTCTTTTCCACTATCACCAAGAAAATCTACATGATATGAAGAAACATATGTTACCGTTCCATTTTCTGGAGCAGAAATCATTGCTCCACAATCTTTTGCAATTGGACGTTCCATTCCTGTTCCAACAATTGGTGCTTCTGGACGAAGAATTGGAACTGCTTGACGTTGCATGTTTGAACCCATCAATGCACGTGCAGCATCGTCGTTTTCAATAAATGGAATAAGTGAAGCCGCAGCAGAAATGAATTGACGTGGAGAAACATCCATGTAATCTACTTTGTGAGCAGGCACTTCTAAAATTGCACTGCCATGGCGACAAATTATACGTTTATTAATAAATTTGCCATTTTCGTCAAGAGGTTCAGTTGCTTGGCAAATGTATGCTCTGTCTTCTATGTCTGACATGTGATATTCTGAAGTTTTTTCAACCGCACCTGTTTCTTTGTTAACTTTTCTGTATGGGGTTTCCAAGAAGCCATATTCGTTAACTTTTGCATATGATGCCAAAGTTGAAATCAAACCAATTGATTGACCTTCTGGAGTTTCGATGGCGCAGATTCTTCCATAATGTGTGTAATGAATATCACGAAGTTCAGCGCTTGCCCTTTCTTTTTTAACACCGCCAGGGCCAACAGCCGAAAGCCTACGTTTTTGTGTTAAGCCAGACAATGGATTGATTTGGTCCATAAATTGAGAGAGTTGAGATTGAGCAATAAAATCTTTCAAACTTTTGTTTACAGGCCTTGGATTGATAATTTGTGATGGAGTTACATCAGTTAATTCTTTACCTTGCAAAGTTTCTTTGATGTATGCACCAAGTTTTTTAATACCTGATCTGAATGCATTGCCTAATAACTCTCCCACAGATGCAATACGTTTGTTTGACAAGTGGTCAATGTTGTCTATTTTGCCAATGCCGTCTATTAAATCTAAGTAATATGATATTGAAGCCAAAATATCGTCCATAGTTAATGTTGTGATTAACAAATCTCTTGTGTGGTTGCGGATTGCTTCAATACGTTTTTCTTTTGTTTTGTTTTCTTTTAAAATTTGTGCAAGAACTGGATAGTATACATCTTCTAACACACCAAGTTCTTTTTCGTCACAAGGGAACACTTTAGACAATTTAACACGGTTGTTACCTCTAATTAAGTGCCTTTCGCCATTTACCAAAACCCAAACTTCGTTTATGCCTGCATCTTGAATTTGACGTGCAACTTCGTATGTGAATTGTTCACCTTGTTTGATAACAACTTCATCGTCTATTGCAATGTTGTCTGCTGAAATTAAATCTATCAATCTGTTTGCAATTGATAATTTTTGGTTCATTTTATACCTACCAACACGGTTGATATTATAGTATGCATCGGTAAAGAAAAGAGCATTGATATAGTTTCTTGTGCTTTCTGCAGAAGGAACATCTGAAGGACGAGTTTTTCTTGCAAGTTCTATTAATGCTTCTTCTTGAGATGTTTGAGGCTCTTTTTCTAGAACGTTTTTGATAAGTCTATGGTTGCCAAAAAGAGTCATTATGTCATCATTTGAATAACCAAAGCATTTTAAGAACAGCCCTAAAGTTATTTTTTGAGTACGGTCTAAAACAATTTTTAAAACTTCGTTTGCGCCTTGCTCGATTTCAAGCCAAGTTCCGTGGTCAGGATAAAGTTGTGCTTTTAGTGTTGAGTTATCATCTTTATCACGAGTGAAATAAACACTTGGCGAACGAGAAATTTGGCTAACAATAACCCTTTCTGTTCCGTTAAACACAAAAGAACCCTGATTTGTCATTAGCGGAATGTCGCATAGATAAACTTCTTGGTCGATTGCTTCACCACTGTCTTCAACAACAAGACGTGCATTAACTTTTAGCGGAACGCTATAAGCTGCCTTTCTGATTTTGCAATCTTTTATTGAATATTTTGGTTCTTTGCCAAGATCCACCCCAGTGAAATATAGTTTTGCTTTGCCACTATAATCTGTGATTGGAGATTGTTCTTTTAAGATTTCTAAAATTCCATGCTCTAAAAACTCTTTGTATGCATTTTTTTGAATTTCCAAAAGGTCTGGAAGTTCACAAGCGTTTTCAAGTTTAGAAAAAGAATATCTTTCAGTTGTTCCATACATAACTTTTTTTAATGTAGGCATTTTTTCTTGCATAAAATGTGCTCCCTTTAGTTGAATGTAAAGTTTTAGAATTAAAGTAAAACAGGTTTTAACCATTTAGACGTGAAAATAGCAAGCACAATGTCCAATAAAAAACTGGCTAACATTTGCCTGCAACCTATATATTTATTAAAGAATATACATACTTTTTTTCACTCTAATACTAATATTCCTTGTGTCATTATATCAACAACTCTAATGATTGTCAACTAGATTTTAAAAAATTATTTCCAACTTTTTAAAATTTTAATCAATAAGTTTGGAATATTTGATTTATGTGTCAAGTTTTTGGTTAAATCTATACATATAATTTTTATGCAAGAGTTCAAACGCATCTTTTAAAATATTGCTTTTTATTTTTAACGTTTTTAAATTAGAATAGTCTGTTTGCGACAGCAATCTGATTGCTGAGTATGTTGCAGAACTCAGTTCTTCAACTTCACCCACCCTGCACTGATAACATGTTATGTCACCATATTTAAGATTCATAAATCTGCGGCTTAAAAAGGGGTTGCCACAACTTGAGCATTTGTTTAAGTTAAACTGATACCCAAACCCCTCAAACACACCAATAAGAAATTTATTTAAAACATATAAATTGTCAATTGTTCCATCGCTTAACAAGTCAAAGCATTTTAATGTGTCCACAAACAGTTTTGGACTTGTTTCGCCGTCTGGCAATATTGTTTTTATAACTTTTATAATGTTACATGCAACAAAATAGTTTGAAATGTTTTTTGTTATGTTGTGAAAAGTGTCTATTATGTTTGCAGATGTTACAACATTAACTTTGCCTTTTGAATAAATAAAATCGCCGAAAGAAAAAAGTTCTTTGGCAGACTTTAGTTTTGCATTTTGATTTTTTACACCTTTAAAAGTCACCGTTATTATTCCTTCTTCTAGTGAAAACAGGGTGACAAGCATATCTTTTTCTTTATAGTTTAAATTGCCAACAACAATGGCCTTTATCTTTGTTTCTTGCATTTTATGTTTTTACAGTTCTCTCTCACCATTTGAATTTAACTCTAACGTTTGCTCGGTGGCGTTTTCTATTTGGTTATATAGAAGGTAATAATTAATTTTTCCTGACCTTTTAAAAAGTTCCCAAGATAGTCTTGATGCCACACCAGAAAAACCTTTTTTCATATATTACCTCCCTTGTTTTTAATCTATATAAGTATTGTATGCAATTTTTCAAAAAAATGAAAACATTTTTAATAAAAAAATAAAAAAATTTTTATTCTTAGTTGTCATTATACCCAAAATCGTTAAGTTCGCTAATGCTGTTTCTCCAATTTTTCTTTGTTTTAACAAACAATTTTAACATAACCTTTTGCCCAATCAAATTTTCCATGTCTTTTCTTGACTGTTCGCCTAGTTCTTTTAATTTGTAACCATGCTTACCAATCAAAATTGACTTATGACTATCTCTTTCACAAATGATATCTATGTCTATGTAAGTAACAAAATCAGTTTGTTCAAACTTAACAACTTCAATTGCAATGCCGTGCGGAATCTCTTCATCATATAAATAGAGTGCTTTTTCTCTTACAATTTCAGCAACCAAAAATTTGATTGATTTGATTGTGTACTCGTCTTCTGAAAATATAAAATTTTTTTCGTTGCTTTCTGGCAAAAGATTTAAAATGGCATTTTCTAACACATCTAAATTACGTTTTTTTAGCGATGATAGTGGAATTATTTCTTTTATTTTTTTTATTTCTGACAATTTAGCTAGCATTGGATAAACTTTTTCATAATTAGAAATGTCCACCTTTGTTATTGCAACAATAACCGGATTATCTTTTTGGCATAAATTTTCTACATATTTTATTTCATCATCTAGCAATTTTTTGCTTCCATCAATTAAATACACAACAATATCGCTTCCGCCAATGGCCGAACGTACATTTTTCATCATATATTTATCTAGAGCATTTTTTGAAATGTGGATGCCCGGAGTGTCCACAAAAACAAATTGATGATTTTGTCTGGTTAAAATGCCTAATATGTTATTTCGTGTTGTTTGTGGCTTTGGAGAAACAATTGCAACCTTTTCTCCAATTAATGCATTAATTAAAGTGCTTTTTCCCGCATTCGCTTTGCCAACCAAGCATATGTATCCGCTTTTATAACTCATGTTGTTCTCCTTGTTAAACCCTGTCTATTTTTGCCTTGTTTAAAATTGTATCTTGCAAACTAAACATTGTTTTTTCTTCTTCTTTTTTAATATGGTCATAACCCAAAAGGTGCAAAAGCCCATGAATTGATAAAAAACACAATTCTCTTTTTATGCCATGACCAAACTCTTTAGCTTGTGACAATGCACGCTCTTTGCATATATATATGTCACCTATATTAACATCACCAAGCAAAGCATCGCATTCGTTGTTTAGTTCGCTTAAATTATTTAGCATTGGAAAAGACAAAACATCTGTTACTTTATCAATTTGCCTAAAATTGTTGTTTAAAACTTTTATTTCTTCTGGAGAAACAATAACCATATTGATTTCCAAATTTGATGGAAGGTTAAGTTCTTTTTGTGCAACTTTAAAAACCTTTTTAATGTTTTGTTGTTCCTCTTTTTCAAAATTAGTAAAATTTATTGTCATGATTCACCCTTAGCATATAGATTTGTTTACAACCACTGTGTGTGTTATTTGATTTATGTTTGCATTTGTTGTAACAACATTGTATTCTTCTTTTATTATCTCACAACTTTTAACCAATTGTCTAGTTTTTTGTTGGCAATCTTGCATTATTTGTTCTTTGTTCTTTTCAAAGTAGTTTTCTATTATAACTTCGTTTTGCTCAAAAAATGTTGTTTCTTCAATTTTTATTGGCAAAAGAAGGTTTGATGTCATGTTAATGTTTGTTGTTTGTGTTCGATATTTTTTAAAATTACACTCCGCATTATTGGAATATATGTTTTGCCCAAACAGCGATATGTTTTTTGTTTTTAAAACATTACCCGTGTCCACCATTTCAATTTTTCTGTTTGGCACTAAAGTAACCGTTGTTAAAAACACATCAGCCTTTATATCTGCCATTGGTTTGATTGCCAACTTTTGGCCAGATGTGTCAGTAACATATGGTGCAATCAGGTTTTGTCCTATTTTTACTGTTTGTCCCACTTTTACAAGCGGAGTGCCTTGAATTAAGCTTATTTCAGTTATGATTCCATTAAACTGACTTTTTAATGGAGCAAATCCGTCCTTTTCTTCAAACTCTTGATTGTATAGTTTTTCTTTTATGTTAACAATTAACGTGTTGCCCTTTATTATTACACTTACCAAACTAACTTTGTCTATATCCAAAATTTGATTTTCTAAATAGGCTTTGTTTATGCTTTGTTTTGTTATTATTCCATAAACATTGTTATCTTTTAACACTTTTTCTATTTGTGCATTATCCACAAGTTCTGTGCCTATTATTTGATATTTAAAAACAAACATATTGGAAACAAACAAAAAAACACAAAACAGGGCAATTGGAATTATGACACCAATTCTTAACACTGTTTTTGATAAAAAACTAAAAAACCCTTTATTTTCTATTTTTAAAACTTCAATTTCTTTTTGAGATAAAAAGTTTTCAACCTTTTTTTTATTTTTTTGAGGAACAGAAAAAAATAGTTGGTTTTGTTTGATTTTTACATTATATATGCTGGTTATTTTTGATAATTGTTTTAGGATTTTTTCTTTGTTAAGATTTTTAATGACAAATTGAGTTAAATTTTTCATAGGCACTCCAGGTTAATAATTTTCCCTTGAATGGTTATTGTGTTTGGTGACAACTCTTTTAAACTTAAATTTTCGCCATAAACGGTTATAACCCCGCCTTTAACCTTAAAAACAATTGTTTGTTCTGTGTATGTCATTAGCGATGAAAAACCTTCCACATACAACAAAAAATTTCCAATTAGAACGCATTGATATGGGGCAATTTTTGCTTGAGCATTCTTGCATTTGTTTTTGATTTCATCAAAAAAATTAAACATATCATATGATATGCTTAACAATATTTATTAATGTATGGATTTTTTTCTTTTCTCGGCAAAAAATTGAGTTAGCAAGTGACCACATTCTTCCATTTCTATACCACCACAAACATTTGTTTTGTGATTAAGCCTATCATCTTGCATTATGATGTTTGTTAAGTCTGTTTTGCTTGTTTTATCGAATGCTCCAAAATATAAATTTTTGATTCGAGCATTTAAAATTGCACCTGCACACATTGGACACGGTTCCAATGTTACATATATATTGCAATCGTCCAACCGCCAAGATTTTAATTTTTTGCACGCTTTTGAAATTGCCAAAATTTCTGCATGATTTATTGCATTTTGAGTTTTGTTTCTAGTGTTGTGTGCTTTTGAAATTATTTCTCCATTTTTTTCAATAACAGCCCCAACCGGAACTTCGTTTAGGTTGTAACTCTTTTTTGCTTCCTTTAAAGCAATTGTCATAAAATTTTTGTTCATGTTTTCTTTCTCTACTTATGATAACTTATGTTGTTTAAAATTGTAAATGCCCTATAAACCTGTTCTAACAGCATGATTCTAAACAAGCGATGAGGAAAAGTCATTTTTGAAAAACTTATAACCAAGTTGGCACTTGATTTAACACATTGACTAACACCATACGAACCACCAATAACAAAAGTTATTTCACTGTTTTGGTGAGAAATTTTTTGAATGTTTTGAGCAAACTCTTCACTTGTGCATGGGTCCCCCTTAACATCTAACAAAACAAAATAACCTTTAATGTTTTTTAAAATCTCTTGACCTTCTGCATTTTGAATTTGCTCTGTTGTGTCTAAATTGTTGCACTCTTTTAACTCTTTAATGTTGCACACACAAAAGCGAGAAAGCCTTTTTAAATATTCTTGACTTGCATCTGTAAAAAACTTGTCTTTTAAGTTTCCCACACACACTATGTTTATTTTTAGCATATTACAAAATTCCCCAAATTAAGGAACTAAAAGTTATTGCTATTCCCATAAAAATTGTACCATAAAGGAACATTTTGTCTTTAAGAGTTGGTTTTGCAATAAAGTAGTCGCCTTCTAAAATGTTGTTAGAAAAATTTATATCCACGATCATGCCACGTTTACCGTTTGGAATAATACTGTTTGCAACAACAATTTCTGGCATGTTTTCTTGACTGTTTTGTTCGCCGTCTGAAGGGTCAAGATTAAACTCTTTAAAAAGCTCTTCTCTTTGTTTTTTGTCTATTGCTTTTTTTGCAAGCATTTCAAATTGCTTAACTCTTGTGTTTTTCATTAACTTAAACATTAAATATGCCAACATTCCAAGGAAGAAAACAACAACAATTATTATCAACATAAATGCATAGGCCGGATTGCTGTTTATAAGCATGTTTTCCAAATTATCTGCAAAATTACCAAATGGCAAATTGTTATATTGTGCAAATGTTAAATATAGGCCAATAAAATTGTTCATAAAATGGACAATCATTGATGGAATAATTGAACCTGTTACATAAACCATGAAAGTTAAAAACATGCCAATCACGCTTGCATAAAAAAATTGCTGAATGTTTAAATGAACCAAACCAAACAAAAACCCAACAAGAACGATTGTTTTTTTTATGTCTAACTGTTTATATCCGTTTAAAAGCAAACCTCTATGGCAAAATTCTTCACATATGCCTGGCAAGATTGCTGACAAAAACACATCCAGCAAAAATGCCCAAACACTATATGTTTCGGTTGCTGAAGACATTCCAAAACTTGGGTCATAGCCAGTTGAATATATGAAAATGTTAAAGAATGAAGCAACGGCAATGTTTAAAAAATATATTATTATGCCAATTAAAATTGTTATTAAAACCGCTTTTATGCTAATTTTTTTAACGTTAAATTCTTTAAACACTTGAGTCGTTTTTTTCTTTCTTATTGTTTTATACAAAATGAAAGGCAAGAAAAACATTATTCCAATTTGAATAAGCAAATTTAAAATTATGCTAATTGTTTGGTTAACGTTTGCGTAGTAAGAAAAAATTCTTGTGCCAATAAGGCATAAGACAACAATAAAATATATAAGGCTTGTATCAAAAAATATACTATTCTTTTTGTTCATAATTCTCCGATTTATAAATGATTTAACAAATGCTTAAAACAACATAAACCAACCATAAAGCAATTCCCGCAGCAAGTGCAACTGCAATGTTTTTGCTGTTTTGTTCTTGATTTTCAGTTAAAGGTTTGCAAGTTTGCACGTTTAAATTTTGTTCTTTTTGGTTGCTTTTTAGCACAAATTTTACTAAAAGAAAAATTATCACTGCAGAAACGGCTGCAATTATGGCAGAAATGGCAACCATTATATAGATATTATCAATTTGTAACATTGCCAAATTTTGCCCAGTTTTGTTACCAATGTAAGATATTAACAACACAATAAAATTATTACAGAAATGAGTGATCATGGAATATATCAAAGAGCCAGTTTTTTCAAAAATAAAGCAAAAAACAACACCCATTACAAAAGGAAAAACAAATTGCTTAACCGACAAGTGAACAATTGCAAACATTAGTGATGAAATTAAAGTTGCAAAAACAAAACCTTTGCAACGCAGACCATTAAAAATTGTTCCCCTAAAAATCATTTCTTCTAAAACACAAGGTAAAAACGCCAAAATTGCCACATTGATTATAAACCAATAAAATGTGTTGTTTGGCAACGAAACTCCATCTGGAAAGCCAATACTTGTTAATGCGTTGGATATTAATGTTATTATGTTAACAAAACCAAAAACAGCAATTATGGATATAAGCAAGCAAACAAGAACATTTTTTAAATTAAGGTTAAAACTTGTTCTGGTTGCAATTTTAACATTAATTTTGTTCTTTTTGTTGTAATAAAAAACAATAAAGGCAAAACATGCCTGCGCCAAAAGTGCCGACACAATTAAATAGAACAATGATGAAATCATCTCGGTTTCGTTTTTATATATAAAAGAAAAAACCAATGCAAGAATTAAAGAAACAACTTGGGGCAATAACAAAGCCCACAAAAAAACCCTGCTTGAATCCGAATCTGTGTAAAACTTTTTTTTATCCAATTTTTGCTCCTATATTTCGCTAATAAAATTTTTAAAGTTTTCTAAATCAGTAAATTGACGATAAACCGATGCAAAACGAATGTAAGCAACGTCGTCTAGTGGTTTCAAGCGTTCCATTACCATGTCGCCTAAAGAAATTGAGTTAACTTCTTTAACCATTTTGTCGGTTAAAACTTTTTCTATATCTTCTGCAATGCCTTCTATTTGGGTTAAAGTTACAGGCCTTTTTTCACACGCTTTGATTATGCCGTTTATTATCTTATTTTTATCAAATGGTTGAATTGACCCATTTTTTTTAACAACCAAAATTGGCACACTTTCTACTGTTTCGTAAGTTGTCCAGCGTTTGCCACAATTTAAACACTCTCTTCTTCTTCTGATTGAATTTGTTTCTACGGTTGAGCGAGAATCTATAACTTTGGAGTCTTCAAATCCACAATAAATACATTTCATAACAAGTCCTCTATTTGAATTAAAATTAATAAAACATTCAACTGGTTGTTGAATTTTGTAGTAACTATACCATATTTTGCGGTGGTTGTAAACAATTTTTTATTACAATTGCAATGTTTTTAGCGTTTTGCATGCAAAGAAAAATAACAAGTTGCAATTTTGTACCTTTCAAGAACAAACTTTTTGCCATTTTGCATTTGATATTCTAAATTATCTGAATATTTACAACTTGAACAATTATTTTTAAAAATTGTTTTTATTGGACAATGCAAAAACGTCATTAGTTCAAAATTGTTTAAGTTTGACTGAACCATGTCAACATCAAAAGAATTGTTTAATATTTCAAAATTTTTTTGCGACAATTCTGGCGACGCTTCAATCAAAACAACATTTTGTGCCAATAATTGTTTTACAGCAAAAACATTTTTTATGTTAAGTTTTGCACCTAAAATTGTTTTGTTGCTTAAATTTAATGCTCCGATATTTTGAGCATACACACCTAAATTTTTATTATTTTTTAATACATTTTCTACAATTTCCAAATCTTTTTTTGGCAAAAATGAAGGAATATATAAAAATGCATTTTGATGAGTAATTTTTTTATAATTGAAATTTATATAATCTTTAGGTTTAACAACAAAAAAATCACATTTTGAAGCAAAACCATCACTAATTTCAAGGGTGATATTTTTTGATTTTTTTGCAATATTTGTTGCTTTTTTAGGTTTTAAATTAACATTTTCTTTTTTTATTTTTGTTTCTTTTAAAAAACAACAATTAATTTTTTCAATTAATTCTCTTCTTAATTCGTTTAAATATTTTTTTGTTATAAAAACATTATCTGTTTGAAGTTCAAATTTGTTTAAGCAAAAATTTGTTTCTGCAAGTTTTTTAAAACTGTCTTGTGCCGAGTTTTGAGTTAAAGGCATTGTGGTTGCGCTTTGGCATGTTTCCCCAACAATTTCCCCCGTTAAATTTTTTGGTTGCGAGTTGATTGAATATGTTAAACAATATTCAATTTTTATTGGCTGATTCTTTTTTGCAACTACTAGCAAGTTTAATGGGAGTTTTTTTGTTGTGTTTGTATATTCGCTTTCTTGAACAGAGTCCAAAATCAAGTGAACATCTCCAACAGGTTGCAAATGTGCTGTTGTGGTTATTTCAAAAACACCATTATTTTCTTTTAAATCCATTGCCGTGATGGTCGCTTGTTCAACATTGTTGTTTATTATTTTTATGCTATCACCTTTGTGCAAACAGTTTGCCTTTATGGATAACACGTTAAACTTTTTCCCTTTTTTAAAACCAACAACTTTGCCAATTTTTATTCCTTTATGGCCTTGAATATTGCTGTCTATAATGTTGCCATTTCCGTTTAAATAACCTTGTGTGAAATCACCCCTGTTAAATGATTTTTTTAAAACTGTTTGGTCTTGCTCGGTTGCTTTAAAGTTGTTTTCTAATATTTTTTTATATGTTTTTGTAACTGCATAAACATAGGCTGGACGACGCAGTCTGCCTTCAATTTTAAAGCTGTCTACCCCTGCATTGACTAAATCTTTTAAGCGGTTTGACATGTTTATATCTTTTGCTGAAAACAAATATCCATTTGCAATTTGTTTGCCCTTTAAAAATGCTTTTATTGGCAAGCGACAAGGCTGCATGCATTCGCCCCTGTTCCCGCTTTTTGAAAAAAGGTATGACGACATATAGCAATTACCAGAAAAGCAAACACACAATGCACCTTGAATAAAATACTCAATTTCTAAATTTGTTTTTTGCTTGATAAGTTTTATATCTTCTAGAGATGTTTCTCTAGATAAAACAACCCTTTTTATGCCCATTTGTTCAGCCATGATTGCACCTTTATAGTTGTTTACTGCCATTTGTGTGCTAGCATGAATTTCTGCTTGTGGAAAATGATTTTTTAGAATGTTTAAAACACCAAAGTCTTGAACAATGAATGCATCAACATTTGACTCTATTGCATTTGAAATTGTTTTATAGAGTTCTTCAATTTCGTTATTTTCTATTATTGTGTTAAGAGTTAAATATACCTTTGTTCCAAACATATGAGCAAAAGCAACTGCATTTTTAAGATTTTCACCAAAATTGTCTGCTTTTGCTCTTGCATTAAAGTTTTTTGCACCAAAATAAACGGCAGTTGCGCCTGCATAAACTGCCATTTTCAAACTTTCAAAATTTCCTGCCGGAGACAATAATTCTGGAGTCATTTAAATTTTACCCTATTTCTTTGCTTTTGTTTTCTTGTTTTATTTCTTTTTTCTCTTGCTTGTTAAGTTTAGTTTTTTTCTTTTTGTTTTTAAAAAGATTGACCTTGTTTTCTTTGCCAATTAAAAGTCTGAAAAAGTTTTGCCTATGCATAAACCAAATTAAAAAGAAAATTCCAAACAACAGCAAACAAATTACAATGTTCCCTCTAAATCTAAAACCTTCAATGATTGTTAAAACTGTTATTAAAATAAACGAAGCAATTGCGCCATATTTAAAAATGATTAAATATAATAAGCAAACAACAAACATAATCAATGTCCAAATTGGTTCTGCTACTGCAAAAACTCCAAAAACACAAGCAACGCCCTTGCCACCTTTAAATTTGTATATAACCGGGAAAATATGCCCTATAATTGCAGAAATTCCACCAACAAAAAGTGCCACATAAGATATGTCTGTTGGGTTTGATAGTCCTCCAAAAATTGCAAAACCAACAAATGCTGGAATTGCACCCTTTAGAGCATCCATAACCAAAGTTAAAAACCCCAATTTAAAACCAAACGTTCTGACCATGTTCATTGTTCCCGGATTACCGCTGCCATGTTTGGTTATGTCGTCATGTTTTAGCCATGACAAAAACTTTGCTGAACTAAAGTTGCCCAGCATGTATCCGCCAAAAACTAACATAATAAATTTTATAACTGTTAAAAACATTTTGCCCTTTTTTTAATTATCACTTTCTTTGCTTCTGGTTATAAATCTGATTGGAGTGCCAGAAAAATCAACTGCATCTCTAAATCTGTTTTCTAAATAACGCAAATATGAAAAATGCATAAGAGTTGCATCGTTAACAAACAACACAAATGTTGGTGGAGCAACTTGAACCTGTGTGATATATTGAATTTTTAATTTTTTTCCATTTCTGTATGGGGGTTCGTTGGAAAGAATTGCACTGGACAACAAATCGTTTAGGTTGCCAGTGGAAATTCTTTTGTTTGAATTATTATATGCCAAATTGATTTTTTCAATAACATCTGTTAAGCGTTTGCCTGTTAATGCCGAGGTAAAAACTGGAATAAAGTAGTCCATAAAAGAAAGTTTTTGTTTTAGATTGTCTAAATAAGAATTTATGGTGTTTCCTGTTTTATTGTCAATTTTGTCCCATTTGTTCATTACAACAACAGATGGTTTGCCTTCTTCGTGAACATAACCCGCAATTCTAACATCTTGTTCTGAAATTTCTTCGCTAGAATCCATAACAATTAAAACAACATCGGCACGCTTTATTGCTTCTATTGAGCGAATAACCGAATAACTTTCTACTGTTTCATGCTCCACTCCACGTTTTCTGCGTAAGCCAGCAGTGTCAATTAAAGTGTATTCTTTGCCGTTATAATTAAAATCTGTTTCTATGGCATCTCGTGTTGTTCCAGCAACATCGCTAACAACCACACGATTTTCACCAATCAACCTATTTGTTATGCTGCTTTTGCCAACATTTGGCCTGCCCACTATTGCAATTTTGATTCTGTCGGATTGTTCATCGTTTAAATTTCTGTTAGGAAAATATGAAACAATTTTGTCTAAAACTTCACCCAAGCCTTTTGATTGTTCACACGAAATTGGAAATGGTTCTCCAACCCCTAAGGCATAAAAATCATATGTGTTTTCTACTTCAAAATTGTCTAGCTTGTTAACAACCAAAACAATTGGTTTTTTGCATTTTCTGAGATATTCTGCTACTTCGTGGTCATTTTGCGTTAAACCATCTTTGCCATCAACCATTAAAACAATTACATCTGCCAAGTCGATTGCAATGTTGGCTTGTTCTTTAATGTTGGTTTGAAAAACGTCTGACGATTTTGCGTCTAAGCCACCAGTATCTACCATTCTAAAATTATATCCGCACCACTCCGCATCGGCGTATATTCTATCTCGAGTAACGCCCGGTGTGTTATCTACAATGCTGATTCTTTTTCCGCATATTTTATTGAAAAATGTGCTTTTGCCTACATTTGGCCTGCCCACAACTGCAACTAACGGCTTTTTCATTGTAACTCCTTTAAATATTTGTATAAAGTTTAGCATATTTGTAACAACAAAGTAAAGTTAATTTTTAATCATTCCAATTTTTGCATGTTGTGATATATATAAAGTTTAGTCTTGAGCAACCTGACTTTCTTTTTCTCTATGTTTTTTCTTGACAAAAAATGCATGGATTTTTCTTGCAAAAAATGACGTAAGCAAAGAAACCGTAAATGACACAAGCAAAACAGCAAACATTTTCTCACTTCCAATTAGCATGTAGTAGTCACCATATATGGAATATCTTGATAAATAAAAAACAATTTCAGACAATGCAATGCCGATAAAGTTTGATGCATAAAGCCTGTTTGGATTTGATGTTATAAACAACGGCAAAGTTCCAAGCAAAACCCCTAAAAAAAGATATGGTTGCAAGATTGAACTTTCGTAAACATCAAAAGTTATTAAGTTATAAACAATGTTTAAAGCAAATGCAACCAAAACGGCAACAAACATTTTAAAGTATTCTTTTATGTTTCTAACTTTAAACAGAACAACTATTGAAAAAGCAAATGGCAAAAAGAAGCCAACCAAACTAAACCCAAAATTGCCCAAAGTTATTGATGGAATAAAATATAGCCCAAGAGTTAAAATTAGCATTA
Source organism: uncultured Lachnospiraceae bacterium (assembly GCA_964600435.1). Lineage (GTDB taxonomy): Bacteria > Bacillota > Clostridia > Christensenellales > UBA1242 > HGM11367. Next base: position 112,941 of record CAZRJB010000001.1, on the reverse strand, counting down.
GGATTAATGTTATTTTTTTTAATTTAAGTTTTTTGTATACGCTTTCCCCAACATTAAATGTGACTAAAATAAGAAGAACGCCCAAAAGAATAATAGAAAAAGTCATGAAACAACATCCTTTTTTTCTTTAGTATGAATAATTTAAAATTAATTATGTACTTTGTTACATTTTCTACAATTTTTGCATGTTTTTTTATGATGAAATTTTTTAAGCAAACTAACAACAGAAAACAAAACCAAAAGAAAAACTGCAACAAACAAAACAAACAACCAAATGCCTTTGTTTAATATTAAACTTACCGAAACAAAAACGATTAAAGAAATTACATATGCCAAAACAAATTGGACAATTATGGAAACAAAAGTCCATTTTTTGCCAACTTCTTTTTTTAAGACAGCAATTGTTGCTAAGCATGGTGAATAAAGCAAACAAAAAACCATATACGACAATGCACTAGCCGGAGAAAAATAAACAGGATTGTTGACAACTCTTAAACTTGCAGAAATTTTGTTGTTTATGCCAGATTCTCCCATTGAAATTCCGTTAAACATGGCAATGCTTGAAACTATTATTTCTTTTGCAATTAATCCCGCAATTAATGCAGATGTTGCGCCCCATGTTCCAAACCCCAAAGGAACAAAAATTGGTGACAAAACTTTTCCTAGTGACTCTAACATGCTAATTCCACCTTGCAATTGAACAAATGCAAATTTGAATGAAAAACTAGATAAAACCCAAACAATAATGTTAACCGAAACAAGCAAAGAACCAATACGAATTAAAAACATTTTTATGCTATCTAAACACAAACAAATTAAACGTTTTGGTTTTGTTATTCTATATGGTGGAAATTCTAAAATGAATGACTGTTCTTTGCTTTTTAGAAAAGTTTTTTCATAAAAAATGCTAAGAATTAACGCCACAACAACACCAAGCATATAAAGAGAAAACACAACAAACACATTGCTTGCGCCAAAAAACGCTGAACCAATAACGGCATAAATTGGCAACTTTGCGCTGCAACTCATGTATGGTGCTAGCATTGCTGTTTTTATTTTAGAATTTTTATCTTCCATTGTTCGCGCTGTTAAGCATGCACTTGTTGAGCAACCAAACCCCATTAAAAGCGTGTAAACACTCTTTCCTGACAAACCAACTTTTGAAAATATATCATCTAAAGAAAAAGCAACTCGTGATAAATAACCACTATCCTCTAAAATCCCCAAGCACAAAAACAGAATAACAACTTGCGGCAAAAATGAAAAAACCGAACCCAAGCCGCCAATTATTGCAGTTGAAAAAAAGTCCAAGATTATTTCGTTATTGGTTATGCTTTTCACAAAAGAAATAAGTGCTCCGCCAACTGTGTTTTGAACAAAAGTTGACAAGACTTCACTTAAGTATTTTCCAACAGAAAAAAAAGTAAAGTAAAAAATTGCCAACATAACCAGCATAAAAATTGGCAAACACAAAAATTTGTTTAAAACAACTTTGTCTATTGCGCTTTTACCATATACCCTTTTGGATTTTGTTATTGTCGATTGGTCTACAATGTTTTTTATGGTGGAATATTTTTCACCAATTAAAATTTCTAAAGAAGTTTGTTCTTGCAGTTTTGTTAATTCAATTTTTTGAGTTTTGTCCAGATTTAATTTATCTATTATTTTTTCGTCGTTTTCCAAACATTTTAATGCAAGATAATTTATATTTAAATTAAATTTTTTAGAATTATTTTTAATTAAATTTGTCACTTTTTCTTGAATTTTGCTGGGTTTGTTGATTTGTTCGTTAATTTTTGAACCATTTGGTTTGTTATAATAATTATATATTTCTTTTTTTAATTTTATTATTTCATTCTGTTTTTCTGCATCTATTTTTACAACCTTTATTCCCAATATTTTTTCTAATTTTTTTTCGTCTATATAATATAAAGATTTTTCTGGTTTTGTTGTTTGATTTATAACCAAAATAGTGGGATGGTTTAAGTTGATTAGTTCCAATGTTAAATATAGATTTCTGTATATGTTGTTTATATCAACAATGTTAACAACAAGAGTTTTGCTGTTTGAATATAGATAATCAACAGACACACTTTCTTCAAAAGATAGCGGGGTTAAAGAATATATGCCTGGCAAGTCAACAAGTTTGAATTCTTGATTGTTGTATATATATTTTTTTTCTTTGCTATCAACCGTAACACCATGCCAATTGCCTGTGTGTTCGTTTGATTTTGTTAGTGTGTTAAAAAGTGTTGTTTTGCCTGTGTTTGGATTGCCCAAAAGAATGACTTCTCTATTTTGCATATGTTCCACCTTTGTTTTGCATTTCTACAACAATATTTTTAGCAATATCTTTTCTTAAAGATATTAAATATCCATTTAATTCAACCAACAAAACTTCGTTTAAAAAAGAAATTTGGTCTAGTTTTATGATACTATTTTGCAAAAATCCAAGTTCTAAAAGTCTGCGTTTTGTTTTTTTGCTTGCGGACTTGTTAAAGCCTATCAGTTTTACTGTTGAACCCTTTTTTGCATCACTTAAAAAAATACTCATACAAAAATAATGTATGAGTATTAAGTTTGATATATGAGCCTTTTTAAATTGACCTACATCTTCGATATGCAGTTTTTACAGCGGTAAAAACTTTGCCTTGGCGGTTTGAATCTCCAACATTATAAACTTCTTTAACAATGTTTGAAGATTGAATTTGATAAAACAAATCGTTGTTTGAAGATGTTCCAAATGCAATGATTGTTAAATCAGAAGGGATTTCTTTGGTTTGATAGTCTTCTTTTATCTTTTTAGCCAACGGATTGGTTATGTTCTCTGGCAAAATTGGTTGCCATGTGTTGTAAGGGTTTGGCACAGATTTTGAAACATTTTGACTTATAACAACCTTATTGTTTTCAATTTTTAAAACTTTTGTACAGTTGTAGGTTTTAACTCCCTTTTTATCTAAGTAATGCAAAATGTGCCCTCTGTTTGCAGTGCATGAATTTGCCATTAAGTTTGGAGATACTTCTACAATTGAAACATCTTTATTGTATTCGTATGCAAGCATATATGCTAGTTCACAACCATTATCACCACCACCAATAATCGTTATGTTTTGTGCTTTTTTAACTAGGCTTGGATTGTTGTAAACATCAATTGCAAATTTAACATTTTTGGCATTTACGCCCTCAATATTAACATCATTTTGTTTTGAACCAGTGGCAACAACAACAGCATCATATTTTTTCTCAGACAAAAGTTTTATTGTTGCTTCTGTGTTTAAGTAAATGTTAAAGTTTTTGTTCTTTTTTAACCCTGAAACAACATTAACCAAATATTTTCTATAGTTTTCAATTTCATATTTAATTTTTGCTTTTCCAGCAGGGATTAGCATTCCGCCAATGTCTCCAGATTTTTCAAACAAATCAACAACATGTCCCCTTTCTATTAATGTTTTTGCAGAAACAACACCAGCAGGACCTGCACCAATCACCGCAACCTTTTTCTTTATGTTTGATGGTTGAATATCTTTTGAAAATTCAAATTCGAATGCTGTTCTTGGATTTACCGCACATTGTGGATGTCCGCCGTCCACAAACTCTTTTATGCATGCCTCATGGCAGCCAATGCATGGAACAATGTCTTCCACATTGCCGGCATATGCTTTGTTAACCCAATCTGGGTCAGAAAGCAATGGACGTGCAAGCATAACCATGTCACATTTTTCATCTTTTAGTGCTTGTTCTGCCAAGTCTGGATAACCTAGTTTTCCAACAGCCACAATTGGAACTTGTTCACCAACGTTTGATTTAAGATTTATTTCTTTAAAATAATCTTTAACCAATTTGCTTACTTCTAAAAAACAACCTGATGACATGCTTGATGGTGGATGTGGCAACCACCAGTTGTCGTAACACCCCAAGTCAACGTCAAACATGTCAACACCTGCTTCCACAAGATTTTTCATGTAAGTTAAGGTTTCTTCAACCCTTCTTTCGTGACGGAATTTTTTAAGCGATTTAATTTTTTGCATTTTTTCGCCATATGTTGCATTTAAGGCAAGTGATAAATCTATTCTGTACATAATTGGATAGTTTTTTCCGACTCTTTTTCTAATTTCCTTAACCATGTCAATGCCAAATGCCTGCCAATCTGCAAAACGCCCTAGTTTTCTGCGATTAAATGCCGGATTTGTTAATTGTTCCATTAAATATCCTTCGTGACCATGTAAATATACACCATCAATTTGAAGTGCTTTTGCATCGGCAGATGCTTGCCCAGCATTTTTTATTATTTTTTTGATTTTGCTAGAAGATAGGCGTTTGCATGGAATTTGTGGGATGTAATAGTTTGGATTCCAAGAAGCTGAAACTGGTAATTTTAAAGAATTGACCAAGCATTGCGGATTGCCAACTCTGCCAAGCCCTGCCGTTAATTGAATAAAAACTGCTGCTCCATTTGAATGACAAACATGTGCCAAATCTCTCCATCCAGCCAAATTTGTTCTGCTTTTATCAATTCGAGGAAAATAACTTAAATTGCCAAGTTCTGTTACGGTTGGGTCAATTTTATGACTAACTGGAACCAAGCCCGTTGTTATTAACCCAACACCACCTTTTGCCCGCTCTTCAAAATAGCTTAACATTTGATGATTCGGCCTTCCGCTTTCTTCACACATGCTTATGTTGCCCATTGGCCCCATAACAATTCTGTTTTTGATTTTAAGTTTGTTTACTTTTATTGGAGTAAATATTCTTTTATAAGGATACAACTTTTTTGTCATTTGTGGAGATTTATCTTTTAAAAACCAATCACCAAAATTTGACATAATGTCGTTTAAAATTTTTTCTTCTTTTATTTTTGCCATAAACAATCCCCTTTTTGATTTATTATTTGTATAATTTTAAGATATATTTATTATTGACTTTTGTATATCTTTTAAAATTATTTATATAATTTTAACATATAATAATAAAAAAAATAAAACAAATTAAACGCCTAAAAACATTTTTTTAAAAAATAAGCAGTTTCCATATTTAACATATGTATGCCAAAATGATATAATTTTTTGTGTTTTAGTAAATTAACCTTATACTCCAGCAGACTGCAAAATATGCCAAATTTGTGTAATTAAATATTAAATTTTAGTGGTCTTTAAGCTAACCTTAAATATGCCAAATTTGCATAATTAAAGCAAGTAGTTAAATCAACCCACAAAAAAATCCCCCAGCGGATGGCACGTTTAATTTAAATATGCCAAATTAGCGTTATATTTAAATATTGATTTTTAATCGTCTTTTTTTGTTGAATATTACAACAATAAAATCCCCCAATGTATTGCACTTCAAAAAAATAATTAATTATGCAAAAAAATATATGGCTATATAATCTCAAATCAAACCAACATAAAATCCCCCAGCGGACTACTCCGCCAAGGGGAAAATTTAAATAAGTCATTTTAAGGTCGAGCAAAGCATCATCACACTTTTTGTTTTTTGAGTGTGAATGAATGTGTAAACTTGTTTACATACATTCAAAAACACGATAAAAAACATAACAAAAAATATACATATGCCAAATTTGTGTAATTAAGACAAGTAGTTAAATCAACCCACATAAAAATCCCCCAGCGGACTGCTCCGCCAAGGGACGTTTGTGGGGTGTGGGGGAATCGTAACCCCCACGTTTTCTTTGTAACTTTCTTTTGCTACAAAAGAAAGTTTGTTCTACCAATAGAGCGCCTTTAAATATGGCATGCCACCATTAATAACTCCGGTTGAATCAACAGCCCAATAGTCAGAATCTAAATCTGAAGCACTGATTGAAGAAGCAATTGTGCAACCAGTTTCTTTTTTATATACCTCTGTATATGTCTTTGATTTGTCATCAAACATCATATCCTTATAATCAATATTAAATTCTTTAGTACCATATTTCGTTAAATCAATTCCTGTAGTTATGGTTTCATAACACATTGGGTCTCCAATATGCTTTACAGTATCATTCTCCGTCCAATATTTTTGTGCATAAAATTTTATTGATGATATATTTGTTAAATCAAATGTTAGATATGTATTGAATGTATCTCCACCCCAATAAATTTGACTTTTAAAAAAATAACAATCCCAATCTAAAGTATTAGTATTAGCCTCTTGTTCAGAAATAATCGCTCTTTTAGATTCCCACTTATTAATGTGATATTCAACAATATCGTCTTCTACGTTATATCCATATATTTTAGATGAAATCTCACAATCAACCTCCTCGTGCTTTAACACTGACCAGCCTGTGGAGTTTGTTAATCTATATCTACTATCTATATAATCATAAAAAAACGCATCTCTGTTGTTTGAATAGTAATTTTTTCCATAAACGAGTTTTTGGGACCAGCGCAAATTTAATAATACATTAGAATCGGCATAATTGTTTACACATGTTGTAGTATCTGTCAACTCTCCACATATCTCACCCGAATTAATTTCATAATCAAATTCAAAATCTAAAACCACACCACCAGTAGCAGTAGCATTATTATATGCATAACCAACATCACATAATACTTTGTTTGTAAAACGGCTGGGGTGTTCTCTAAACAAAATATATCCCAATTGATAGTGTCTTGAAAAATTACAATTGGTTGTGTTTATTTTTCCCATATTATAACAATTTATAATTTCTGCATTTCTTGCATATGCAGAAATCCCACCTGTTCTTCCTTTATTTTTTTTTATTATTATAGGCTGACTATAATTATATCCTTTGCCATTTTGATAATGACATGCTGCTTTAGTAATAAAAACTTCATATCCTTGTCCAGCATTATCTAGAGCTGGAGTTGCAAATAAATACATAGTTTGATAAGGAGAAACGTCATAACTTTTCGTAAATTTTTCAAACAAGTCATTACTTTTATAAACATAGCATGTTTCCCCAATTCCACTGGTTAATTTATAACAGTTATCCTTAAACTCATCTTGTTCATACCAATTTGGACTATCAACTCCTGCCTTTGCTACTTTAACCTCTCCAGTGTTATAGCAATTGGTAATTTTTCCACCTACTTGAAAGCCACATATTCCACCGGAATAACTCTCTATGAAGCTGTTAGCGGATATAACTCCTGTGTTATAACATTGGTCAATTGTGGAGTTATCTAAACACCCAGCAATCCCACCTGCAATTGTTGAGTTTTGTTCTGAATCGACATTTTCATCACCTATTAGTGCATTATTAAAACAATACTGTATGGTTAAGCCAGACGTCCCATAGCCTACAATTCCACCCATATAAGACGGCGGTGATGTATTATTTTGTTCGTATACAGTATATGCACATATTTTTGCTTCTCCGTTGTCATTTATAACAAAACAATTTTCAATTTTTCCGTATTTTTTGAATCCAACTACACCACCAGCATATGAAGTGCTTTGTGATGTTGTAATTGCTTTTGAGTTTATAACCATTATATTATTAAAAGTAGCACTACCATAATAATAATTTGAATAACCTGCAACCACACCTGCATATAGGGTTGAGTTTACAGTTGCATCTATAATTTTAACATTTTTAATGCATGCGGCTGCAGCGACATACCCAAACAAACCTGCATATGCATAATTGCCGTCGACTTTCATAGACTTTATTTCAAACCCTTGACCATCAAATGTGCCATTAAAAAGAGCATTACCGCCATTGTAAATTCCAATTGGAACCCAGTTGTGGCCAGATAAGTCAATGTTTTTAGTTAGAATAACATTTATGTTGCCATAGTTAGAGTTATTATCATTTACCATATAACTCACCCAAGCAAGTTCAGATGCAGTGCTTATTTGATAATAGCCGTTAAATGAAGAATTGGAATTCTCTATTTGTGAAGGTTTTGAAAAAGTTCCATTATCTATTGAAGTCTTTACCACATTTTCCCAAGTATCTGCTGAAACTGAGTTGCTTGCAATGTTTTTAAAAAACAAATATGAACTTACTGCGCCAATTGAAATGGTGCAAAAAACTGCAAAACTTATTAAAAAGATTTTTAAAAACTTTAATTTTTTCATCTTTACCTACACTTTTGTTTTTCTTAATTGTTTTGAAATTTTCTTTAATTAGAAAATGCTTTTGAACGATGAAGTGAACCTTGTCCAACTTTTGGGGTTAACCACATTGTTTGTTTATTTAATTATTTAAGCAATTATTTATAAAACTTAAAACATCATTATAAAAAAGGTGTTTTGTTGGCTGATTTTCGTTAAATGGTTCATGTCTTGCATTTGAATACAAGCGCAAACTTAAGTTTTCAAGTTTTTGTTTTTCGAGCAATGAATAAACTTGACAAACACCTTTTCCGTATTGCCCCACAGGGTCTTGAGCGCCAGACACCAAAAAGACTGGAAGATTTTTTTCTATTTTTTTTGCCCAAGATTTTGTGTTAACTTTTTTTAGAGTTTTAACCATGTCGTGATATGCTCCAACGGTAAAACGGATTTGACACCTATCATTTGCAAGATATTTATTTAATTCTTCTTGGTTGCTTGTTACCCAATCAAACTTTGATTTTGAATTTTGAATGTATTTAAAATACGACATACACATCAACTTTTCAACCAAAGCGGAATGTGATTTTTTGCCTTTAAACAATTTAAAAAAATCCAGAACAAGCAAAGCCAAATTTGAGCCTTTAACCTTGCCAGACGTCCCACAAACAATCAAACCAGCAAGTTCATTTTTATATGTTGAAGCATATAGCCTTGCAAAAAAACTGCCCATTGAATGCCCCATTAAAAAAACTGGCAAGTTTGGATGTTTTTGTTTTGCGATTGTTGTCATTTTATGCAAGTCACCCAAAACAAAGTTTGCACCATGTTTATTTGCAAAAAAGCCATCATTTTGAGTACCTTTTGAAGTGTTGCCATGACCAAGATGGTCATTTCCGCACACAATGATGCCATGTTTGTTTAAAAATTTTGCAAAAGGTTCATATCTTGTTAAATGCTCTTGCATGCCATGAGAAATTTGCAAAATTGCTTTTGGTGGCATGTTTGTGTTTGAATAAATATAGTATGCAACTTTTGTTTTGCCATCGGATGAAATAAAAAAACCTTGTTCCATATTTTCCCTACAAATATTTATCTAAAATTTCTAAAATTTCTGCCTTGCTTTTATAGCCAATAAATTTTTCTACAAAAGAACCATCTTTAAAAATGCAAACTGTTGGAATGCTTAGAACGCCAAATTCTCTTGGAACGGTTTGATTTTCGTCCACATTCATTTTATATAAAGAAATTTTACGGTCAGTTTCAATTTCTTCAAGAACGGGACCAAGCATTCGGCATGGGCCACACCAAGGGGCAAAAAAATCTAGCAAAACAACACCAGAACTTTTTAAAACCAAATCAGAATATTCTTGTTCGTTTATTGTTGTCATGGCAAACTCCTTTTTTTAACTTTAAGGTTATTATACCACAAAAAAAACGTTTTAGCAATTATTGTTAACGTTTTAATGTCTTTTTTTTACGCAAAAAAACTCGGAAGGACAAAATGGTATTTTGCCAGTGCTAACAAGCACTAAAATTTTGAATTTTTATTCAAAATTTTGCTTCCGAGTTTTGGTTTATTTTACCGCTTTATTTATTTTTGCTCCGCTTTTGTAATTTGTTAACACGTTTGAACTATATGCATAGTTATGCGACGTTTTGCATAAATACTCCTCTTCCGCATCCAAAACAAGTTTGTCAAGCAGTTCTGAAAAGTTATATTTGTTTTTCCATAAATAGTTTGCAAAAGAACCTGGAATTGTGTTTATTTCATTAACATAAACTCTTTTTTGAGAATCATCCAACAAAAAATCCAACCTAACCACTCCACTACACCCCAAAAGTTCAAAAACTTTTTTTGTTAAAGTTTTAATGCACTTTTCAATTTTTGGTTCAAGTTTTACATCAATTGTTTTTTTATTTCCGCCCACAATATATTTTTCATCAAAATCTAAAAAACTAGTCCAATTTTTTGGCTCTTCTAAAATTGAAACATCATTTTGTAATTGATTACCAATGCAAGAACAATTTATCTCTCTTAAATTTTGAACCATTTCTTCCAAAATTATTTTGTTGTCGAAGCACAAAGCAGTTTCGATGTTTTTGGTTAATTCTTCTCTGTTTTTGGAGATGTTTATGCCAATACTGCTACCCAAATTGGCTGGTTTTACAATTATTGGATAGTTTAATTTTTTTTCGGCATTGGATAATATTTTGATTTTGTTTTTATCATAATTATTTTTAAAAAAATAGAAATATTTAGCACAAGGTATGTTGTTTGCTTTAAAAAAATCTTTCATTACAACCTTGTCCATTCCAACACTAGATGCCAAAACTCCGCTACCAACATAAGGTATGTTGTTTAAATCTAAAAGTCCACTTAATGTTCCATCTTCCCCATTTAAACCGTGGCAACAATTTATTGCAACATCTATTTTTTTATATTGTTTAAGTCCAATCTTTTTTTTAACAACAAGGCAACTTTTATAAAAACCAGTTGCAAGCAACTTGCCTTTTGTTTTTTCTTTGATATAACTATCTATGCTTGTTGGATTATCTACAATTTGCCAAGAATTATCCCTGTTTATGTATATTGGTATAATTTCATATTTTTCCCGATTTAAATTGTTTAAAACCTGAATTGCGGTTATTATTGAAATATCATGCTCTGCAGACTTTCCGCCATAAAAAATAGCAAGTTTTTTCATTGTTTCTCCTTGCTATTTATATATGATTGTATTCTGATTTGGGTTCTTTAATTCTTTTCAAAAAAGCCCAAACTAATTAAAATTGCACGGTCTATTTCTTTCATTTTGTTTCCATCCAAAAACGATATTTTTTCTTTAAGACGTCTTTTGTCTAATGTTCGGATTTGCTCAAGCAAACAAACAGAATTTTTTGGTAAGTTGTATGTTTGCCCAGAGAGTTCTATGTGAGTTGGCATTTTTGCTTTTGTTAACTGGCTTGTTATTGCACAAACAATCACGGTTGGAGAATATTTGTTTCCAATGTCATTTTGAATTATAAGCACAGGTCTAACTCCGCCCTGCTCACTTCCAACAACAGGACTTAAATCTGCATAATAAATTTCACCACGTTTTACGTTTTCGACTTCTTTAACTTGCATAATTCCTTTTCATACTTAAAATAGTCTATGGATTCCGCAGTTTCAAAGAGAGCAATTTCGTCACCAAGTTCTCTAGAAAAAGAATATCCACATATCATACTATGAATTTCTTCAGAATTTGGTAATGCATATTCAGTTAAAACATTTTTTAGATGAATGTTTTCTGATAACTCTTTGTTTAACTTTTTAAAATCATTCATAATTATCTCCACTTTTTAGAAATATAAACTTGAACAGTTGTGATTAGGATGTTCTTTAAGCAAAAAAATATTCAAATAAAGATTAAAATACAAAGTTTAAATAAAAAAACATTGACAAACTGATTATTTGAGTGTTAACATAAAAACAATGATTAATAAAATAAACAAAAGGAGGCTAAACAATTGATTATTAATCTAAACAAAAAACAATTTTATATTTATAATCATAATACGTTGGTCTTTTCTTGTTCAAACATTGTTTGTTAATGTTTGTTTTTGTTAAATTTTGAAAAACACATGCTTATCAATTTTTAAAAAACCTTCGTATTTGATTTGAAGGTTTTTTTTAAAGGGAGAAAATATGAAAAAACAAAATAAAAAAATAAATTTTAGCATAAAAAAATATCTTGGTCACTACAAGTTTTGGATTGTTATATATATACTATTATCAGCAGTTGCTAGCTTTTGTGGCATTATTAATGTTATTCTTACAGCAAAAGTTCTAGAAACAATCACCTTGTTAGACTATAGGGCTGCAATTACCTTTTCTATTGCAAACATTTGTGTTGTAGTTTTTCAAAGAATTTGCTGGTATTGTATTAATCTAATATATTACAAATATTCCAATAAAATTATGTCAGAAATGAACTTTGATTTAGCAAGCCAAGCTTTTAAACTTAACTCAAAAACATACAGCGATCACGATACAGGTACTTTTGTTCAGAGAATTGTTGAAGACCCAGCCAGAATTGTTGAAGAATTGTCCGACTTGGTTGACAAAGTTATGGAAATCATTACATCGTTAGGCATGTTAATTTACATAATGACAATAAACATTTGGATATCTTTTGTTTTGATTTTAATTGTTTTGGTTGCTGCATTTATAGAATATAAGCGCATTATTTATAAGAGAAAAAATCAAACAATTGTTAAAAGCAAAAATGACAGAATTCACTCATTGACAACAGAAATTGTTCGAAGTGAAAAAGATATTAAATCTTTAGGTCTTGAAAAAAAATTATCTGAAGTTTCTAACGATTTTTATCAAGATTATCAAAAACATAGATATAAACTTGACAAAAACAATATGACTTTTTGGTCAATTAGGAATTTTGTTGTTTCCATTGGTGTTTTGCTTACACTAGCTTTAGGTATTCTTTTAATGAGCAAAGGGTTTTTAACATTGTCTGCATATTTGATTGTGTTTTCTAATAGAGATTCTCTTTGGGACCTTGTTGTTAATGCAGGAAATATTGCAAACACTTTTGTTTCAATAAAAGTTTGTTTGGCAAGACAGTCAATTTTGTTTGATGAAGATGAATTTGTTACCGAAAAATTTGGCAATGTTGTTTTAAACAATGTTGTTGGTGAAATTGAGTTCAAAGATGTTTGTTATACTTTTAAAGAATATGAATATTCAGAAATAAAAATTGGAGATATGTATGACAAAAAGAAACGCCAAAAACTAAAAGCAAACGGATATAAGCCAGAAAGAATTTTGGTTTCTGAAAACAAGATTTTTGATAATTTATCTTTTAAAATCAAACCAAACACAACTGTGGCATTTGTTGGAAAAAGCGGAAGTGGAAAATCTACAATTTTAAATCTAATCAGCAAAATGTATGAAGTTGACAACGGGCAAGTTTTGATTGACGGAATAGATATTAAATCTCTTGACAAAAACACATTAAGAAGCACCATTTCACTGGTTAACCAATTTCCTTACATTTTTGACATGACAATAAAAGAAAACCTTTTACTTGCAAAAGCTGATGCAACAAATGAGGAAATTTCTGAAGCAATCAAGAAAGCAGCTCTTGAAGAATTTATTTCTTCTCTTCCAAACGGAATTAACACAAATGTTGGTGAAAGCGGAATTAAACTTTCTGGCGGACAAAAACAAAGATTGGCAATTGCGAGAGCATTGTTAAGGCTTTCTAAAATTATTATTTTTGATGAAAGCACCAGTTCGTTAGATAATTTTGCACAAGAAGATATTAAAAAAAGCATTGATGAATTAAAAGGAAAAAGCACAATAATTATTGTTGCACACAGACTTTCAACAATTAAAGATGTGGATATAATTTATTTTCTTGACAATGGAAAAATTGTGGATAGCGGAAGTTTTAACGAATTGTTTAATAAAAATAAAACATTTAAAGCAATGTTTTTATCTGAAAACATTTAAAATGCAATCATTGAAAAAAAGTTATACAATAAAAAAATCATCGAGAATTTTTCGATGATTTTTTCTTTACGCCCAGTATGACACAGTTTGGAGTGGCGTTTGCAATTGTTGTTTTTTTTAAAATTCTTGATTTGTTATTTTTTTATTATTTATTATTTTTTGCCACCACTGTTTGTTGTTTAAGTACCACTTAATTGTTTTTTTAATTCCATCATCAAATTTTGTTTCAGGAATCCAGCCAAGTTCATTTTTTATTTTGCTAGGGTCTATTGCATAACGCCTGTCGTGACCCTTTCTATCTTCTACAAATTTGATTAAATTTTCACTTTTGTTTAGTTCTTTTAAAATGATTTTTACAACATTTATGTTGTTTTTTTCATTATGTCCGCCAATGTTATAAACCTCCCCAATTCTTCCATTGTGAATTATTAAGTCAATTGCCTTACAGTGATCTTCAACATATAGCCAATCTCTTACATTAAGTCCATTTCCATATATTGGTATCGGTTTTTCACGTAATGCATTGATAATTACCAGCGGAATCAATTTTTCAGGAAAATGATATGGTCCATAATTATTTGAGCAACGAGAAACTGTTACTGGTAGATTATATGTTTTATAATATGCAAAAACCAACAAGTCGGCACTTGCTTTGGATGCTGAATATGGGCTAGATGCATTGATTGGGGTTTTTTCCGTAAATAAGAGTTCTGGACTGTCTAGAGGAAGGTCGCCATAAACCTCGTCGGTTGATACTTGGTGATATCTTTTTGTTTTATACTTTTTGCATGCTTCAAGCAATACATTTGTTCCTAAAATGTTTGTATTTAAAAACACATCTGGGGTTTCAATAGAATGGTCAACGTGGCTTTCTGCTGCAAAATTTACCACAACATCTGGATTCTCTTTTTCAAAAATGTTGAATATTGCACTTCTATTTGTTATGTCTGCTTTGTAAAACCGAAAATTATTATTGCTAAAAACATCATTTAATGTTTCCATATTGCCGGCATAGGTTAAACAATCAACACATAAAATTTCATAATTTGGATATTTTTTTAGCATATAATGAATAAAATTTCCACCAATAAAACCAGCCCCACCAGTAACCAAAACTTTCATATTCACTCCTTATTTTCAATTTTTACAATTTATCAAACTTAACTATGTCAATGAAACTAATAAAAAATCCAAGCCATTTGGTTCGGATTTGGTTTGGTGCGCGTGGAGGGATTCGAACCCCCGACCTTCGCCTTAGAAGGGCGCTGCTCTATCCAACTGAGCTACACACGCATAGTCAAAAAAAAATAATAATTAAAATTGGAGCGGGTGATGGGAATCGGACCCACGCAGCCAGCTTGGAAGGCTGGAACTCTACCATTGAGCTACACCCGCATATTTAAACCTTGTTATTGTATCAAAGATTTTTTTTGTTGTCAACTAGTTTTTAAACAAAATTTGATAGATTTAAAAAATATTTTTATTTTTAAGATAAAACAAGTCAATTGACAACTTTTTTAACATCATGAAACAATTCTTTTTTTTGAGCATAATTATTTGAATAGACTTAAAAAAAAGACATGTTTGCTTATACCAACATGCCTTATTCTATTTTTTGCAATTTTAAGCCTAATTATGCTCTTTTTCTTGCTCTTTTTCTTGCTGCTTCACGTTTTTCTTTTTTCTTAACGCTTGGCTTTTTATAAGCCTCTTTTTTGCGAATGTCACCAATTATGCCATCTTTTTGACATTTTCTTTTAAAACGTTTGATTGCACTTTCGATGTTTTCGTTTTCGCCAACTTTTACAACTGTCATTTATTTCACCACCTTCTAATGTATGAACTACGTGAAATTATTATAATAGAAAACATCAAAATAAGTCAATAGTTTTTGAATTTTATTTACAAATTTTTTTACCGCATATCACTTTTATTATTGCTGATAAAAATTTTGGCATTTTAAAACAAATTATTTTCATATCTCCACCTTTTCTCTTGATATATTCTATGCTTTTTCAATTTTAAATGTTAACACCATTTGACTTTGATTTTTCTTAATGATAAAATGTTTTTAACTTGCATAATGCAAATATATATTTTTTTATTATTCGGAGGAATTATGTTAACAGAAGAATTAATTGAACAAGCACTTATTGCACGCAACAACTCTTATTCACCATATTCTAACTACAAGGTTGGTTGTGCTCTTTTAACAAAAAGTGGAAAAGTTTTTCTTGGTTCAAACATAGAAAATTGTGCCTATGGCCCATCAAATTGTGCAGAAAGAAGTGCCTTGTTTTCTGCAATATCCAATGGAGAAAGAGAGTTTGAAAAAATGGCCATTGTTGGTTCTGGCAGTGAGATTGCTTATCCTTGTGGAGTGTGCAGACAAGTTATTTCAGAACTTGCACCAAACATTGAAATAATTTGTGCAAAAGATACAAAAACTTTTGTTGTTCACAATATAAATGAACTTTTGCCATTTGCATTTTCTTCTAAAAACATCGATTGTGTTAAACCAACAAAATAAATTGTTATTTTCAATATTTTATAAAAGCAAACAATTGTTTGAGTTATGTTAACCATTTGCTAAGTTTTTTTGCTCCATTTTTTTATTATGGTTATATATTGCCATAAGTTTTGGAGAATTATATCTTAAAATAATATACGACAAGCTATTCATAAAAACATTCACCAATGCAACCGGAAAACCAAAGCACGCCCAATAATTTAACGGATATAAAAATATAACCAAAAAGCCTGTAAACATTGAGGCAAAATGCCCAACCCTGCCATAGTATACCTCTAACATATATCTTTCAATGTATTCATTGTTGGTTGGGTCTTCAATTTTATTTTTTCTAAATTTTGTAAAATGGCCAATTTCTGGAACTAAATCTTTCCACTTTTTAACACCTAGTTTTAAATATAGTTTGTTTTCAAATTTAAAAACTTTATAACCTTTTTTAAACGGACTAAACCATTTTTTTGGCATTAATCTTACAATTGTTGCGGTTAATCCGTCGATTGCAATAATAACAATTGTGCTTACAACAACGGCAACAATAACAAACCAACTTTCAAAATTGTAAATTGGAACGTTAATTAGCAGGTTAAGCCCAATGATTACAACCCATGCTATTAATATTAAAATCAAAAAAAATATCATTTTAAACCTCTTCTGTTAAATATGTTAATTTTTCACCGTATACTTCTTCGTATTTTTCTTTCATAAGCCTTTCATTTTCTTTTTGAAGATATGCAACGTTTTCTTTATAAGATAAATCTTTTTTTGGATAGATTACGTCTAAAATATGCAAAGTGTAAGCTTGAACAAACTCACCTTCTGAATCTAAAAATTCAGTGTTTTCCATTGTTATAAAGCAAGCAATAACAGGAACATTTGCCTTAACAGCAAATCTAAAAGCACCTTCTTTTAAAGGCCTTGGTTTTTTATAGTTTTGCCAAAGTGCTTGCTCTGGATACACCAACACAAAATCGCCTTTTTTTAAAAAGTGGTTTACTGCTTTAAAACACTCAACCATAACTTCTTTGTTAGAAGACAAAGGAATTGTGTTTTGATTTCTAAAAACAAAACCATAGAACCCTTTGCCTGCAACATAGTTATGCTCTGCAACAACTATGTTCATTTTTTTCTTTTTGCCAAATGTGTTTTTTATTGCTCGAGAAATTGGATAACTGTCAAATGGATGAAAATGGTTGCTTGTTATTATTGCACCACTTTCTAAACCTTTAAGTTTTTCCAAACCTGTGTAGCCTTTTATGAATGCCTGATGCTGTTTTTCCATTTTTTTAACAAATTTATCAAGCATTCTGTTGCAAATTTTGTTTTTTATTTTTGTTGAAAGCTTTTTGCGAAAATAGTCAACTTCACCCGGTTTTAATGGCTGACAAGGTGGATTTTCCCAAGCATCAACATCAAATTGTTTATTTTTTTCCAATTGTTTTATTCTTTCAATGGTTTTAATTCTGCTTTCTGATAATGACATAACTTTTCTCTTTTTAATTGTTTGTTGTTTTTGAAAAATTCTTTTTTACATTTTTTGCAATATTTTTTAATATTTGGTCTGGTGCAGGAGATTCTTTTCTAACAAAAGTGATTGCATCAATTTCTCCGTTTTTAACCAATTTAACAAAAGTATCTTTTTGTTTGCTTTGCTCGTCTGCCATTTTTATTAATCTAGCGCCACCAATTGCATCATTCTTCTTTTGTTCTTCTGAATATTCATTTAATATTTTTTGCATAGTGTCAAAAACTCCAGCCATTTTTGAATATTTCCAAAAATATTCTTTATACAAAACATCATTGTAGTGCCAAGGTTTTGAAGTTAAATTGTAGTGAATTAAATTTATGTCTTCTTGTTTAATATGTTTATCTAGAAAAGGCATTTTGTTCCAAACCTTAGAAATGTATGTTACACGATTTGCACATATTACGTTAAGATAATCTTGGTCTTGTGCAACATTAAAAGTGTAAGACAAAATCAAGTTGATAAATTTGCTCTCAAAATCAATTGCTCTAAGTTCTTTTAAATTCATTAGCAAAACACCAGCATTAAAATAATTGGTGTTTTTAACTCCTAAAAAGTTGTTTGTGTAATTAATAAATTCTGGAACATTGCTAACTGCCTCATCCACAACTGCACCCACCAAATTTGTGCCAATGTCGTGGTTATATAGGTCAGCAATATCACCGTTTACAACAATATCGCAGTCTAAATATAGTGCTTTGTCTAAATTTTTAAACATTGTTGGAATAAACAATCTATAGTATGTTGTTTTAGAATAATAATCACGTGTGTGCAAAGCGTCGCCAATTTTTTCTAGCTTGTCAGCCATGTTTATAAACTCAACATGAAAATTGTTTTTGTTGTACTTCATAACTCTATCTATATTGTTTTGGTTTATGCCATTGTTTAACACAAAAAATTGATAGTTGTTTGTGCTTGAAGCATTTGCAACAATTGATTCTATTGTTACAATTAAGAATGGAATATAGTTATCATCAACCGAAAAGAAAATTGGAATATTTTTATTGTTCATTATTTATACCTCTAAAATTATTTTTTTTGAATTCTTATCCGGAATTCACTTGCAATTATAGATATAAGATATTAATTTTTCAAGGGAATAATTCTTTTTTTATTCTCTTTTTAAAAGTCGCCAAAATAGAACCGGACATTTTAAAATGTCTGCAAAAATATTCAGTTCTCTTTTTGCGAGAATTGATAAAAATGCTAGACACCGA
Organism: uncultured Lachnospiraceae bacterium; assembly: GCA_964600435.1. Classification (GTDB taxonomy): domain Bacteria; phylum Bacillota; class Clostridia; order Christensenellales; family UBA1242; genus HGM11367. Next base: position 94,132 of record CAZRJB010000001.1, on the reverse strand, counting down.
CTGAGAAATTTGATATAATATGCACATGGAAAATTTAAATTTGGTTATTGGAAACAACATAAAAGAGTTAAGAAAGGTTAACAAGCTTACTCAAAACGACTTGGCCGAAAAACTTAATTATTCTAACAAAGCTGTGTCTAGATGGGAGTCTGGTGAAGTTATTCCAGATGTGCAAACTCTTGACAACATTTGCAGAATTTTTGAAATTCCTCTTGCAAAAATTTTTGAAGAGAACATTCAAATTGAAATGGTTAAAAAAGAATATAAATTTAGAATGACAAACAAACTTGCAATTTCACTTCTTGCTGTTTTAATGATTTGGTTAATTTCCACAGTAACATATGTTTATTCAAAAATTACTTTTAACAACAATTTGTGGCAAACGTTTGTTTGGGCAATTCCTGCTTCTTGCATTGTTGGCATTGTTTTTAACTCTATTTGGGGAAAAAAGTTTTTTAATTTTATTCTAATATCAATTTTGCTTTGGTCTACTCTTTTGTGTATTTTTCTCCAGTTTATTCAATATAATATGTGGCTAATTTTTATTGTTGGCATACCAATGCAAATTGGCATTATTCTTTGGTCTAACATTCACAGGCACCCTAAAAACATTGATGAATAACTTTGTTTGTGTTTAAGCAAATTCCAAAAAAACCTATCACATAAAATTGATGTGATAGGTTTTTTAGTGTTTTAATGCAAGTTTTGTTTTTAGCACAAGTTATTTTAATACTTTTTTGTGTTATCTACAAAAGATGAGTATTTTGCATATGCATTATCTTTATATATTCCAGCAATCTCTTCTAGTTTTTGTTTTGCTTTTTTATCTAATTTGTTTGGAACTTCAGATTTTAAGGTAACCAACATGTCACCTCTTGACTCACGCTGCAACACTTTTGTTCCTTTTCCTTTTAGTCTCATAACCGTTCCAGATTGTGTAAGTTCTTTAATTTTTAAATCATATTTCCCTTCCAAAGTTGGAATTGTTATTGTTCCACCCAACAGCATTGTTGTGAAAGGGACAAACACTGTTAAAAGAATGTCATTTTCTTCTCTAACAAGCATTTTATCTTTTTCTACATTAATTTTTATGTTTAAATCACCACAAACCCCCGGCCTTGTTGGAGCATTGCCTTCACCACGCATTCTTAAAATTTGGTCTTGATTTATGCCTGCAGGAACTTTTACTGTGACTGTTTTTGTAACTTTTGTATAACCTTTTCCAAAACAATCAGAACATTTTTCTTTTATTCTTTTGCCTGTGCCATTGCAGGTGTTACACATACCCTCGCGGATTGTTGTTCCAAAAATTGTGTTTTGTTGAAAACGAACTCTGCCAGCACCTTTACAGTCTGGGCACGTTTCAAATGCTGTGCCACCTTTTGCACCAGTACCTTTGCAATGTGGGCAAGATTCTAATTTGCTTATGCGAATATCTTTGTTAACACCAAATGCTGATTCTTTTAAAGAAATGTTTAAAGAAACATTAATATCTTCCCCTCGAGCGGATTGTTGCTGCGCTCTTGAAGAACCACCACCAAATGCTGAAAATATATCACCAAAAATGTCACCAAAGTCTGTGCCAAATCCGCCAGAAAAACCGCCAGAAAAACCACTGCCACCACCAAAAAAGTCAGAGAAATTTGCTCCGTCTGCTGAGCCAAATTGGTCATAGTTACTACGTTTTTGTTTGTCTCCTAAAACTTCATAGGCTTCGTTTATTTCTTTAAATTTTTCTGCCGCACTTGGATTATCTTTGTTTAAGTCTGGGTGATATTTTTTTGCAAGTTTTCTATATGCTGATTTTATATCATCTTCTGAAGCATTTTTATCGACACCTAAAATTGAATAATAGTCTTTGTTAGCCATTTTTTTACCTTTTAATTTTTGTTGTTACATTAAAGACATGAGCAAACATTGTGTTTGCTCGCATCTTTTTAATTTGAAAATTTATTCGTTTTTGTTGTCGTCATCTACAACAACTTCAGGGTCGCCGTCGTTTGGTTTTGATTCTGCATTTTCAGCTGTTTGTGCATTTGCACTTGCATTTTGATACATTTTTGTAAACACTTCGTTTGCAACGTTAGACAAGTCTTCCATTGCTTTTTTAACAACTTCTACGTCTGTTGATTCTATGTCTTTTTTTGCTTTTTCAATTGCTTCTGTTAATTTTGTTTTATCTTCTTCTGCAATTTTGTCTGAGTTTTCTTTAAGTTGTTTTTCTAATTGATATACTAAATTATCGGCATTGTTTTTTGTTTCAATAAATTCACGACGTTTTTTATCTTCTTCTGCATTTGCTTCTGCTTCTTTAACCGCTTTTTCTATTTCTTCTTCTGTTAAGTTTGAAGATGCTGTGATTGTTATTGATTGTTCTTTGTTTGTTCCTAAATCTTTTGCAGAAACATGAACAATTCCGTTTGCATCAATATCAAAAGTTACTTCAATTTGAGGAACTCCTCTTGGTGCTGGTGGAATGTCTGTTAATTGGAAACGTCCCAAAGTTTTGTTTTGGTTTGCAAATTCACGTTCACCTTGTAAAACATGAATGTCTACCCCTGGTTGATTATCTACTGCTGTTGAGAACACTTGTGATTTTTTTGTTGGTATTGTTGTGTTACGGTTGATTAATTTTGTAAACACTCCGCCCAATGTTTCAATTCCGAGTGAAAGTGGGGTTACATCAAGAAGCAAAACGTCTTTAACTTCGCCAGCCAAAACACCTGCTTGAATTGCTGCACCAATTGCAACACATTCGTCTGGATTTATTCCTTTAAATGGTTCTTTATCTGTGTATGATTTAACTGCTTCCACAACTGCTGGAATTCTTGTTGAACCACCAACCAAAATAACTTTATCTATATCTTTTTTAGATAGTTTTGCGTCGCTTAATGCTTTTGCAACACAGTCGGTTGTTTCTTTAACCAAATTTTCTGTTAATCCATCAAATTTTGCTCTTGTTAGTTCATATTCCAAATTTTTTGGACCATTGGCATCAGCAGAGATGAATGGAAGTGAAATGGTTGTTCTTGGTGTGCTAGAAAGTTCAATTTTTGCCTTTTCTGCAGCATCTTTTAAACGTTGCATTGCAAGTTTGTCGTTGTGTAAGTCTATTCCGTTTTCATTTTTAAATTCACGGCATAAAAGTTCAATTATTGCGTTATCAAAATCGTCACCACCAAGACGAGTGTTTCCGTTTGTTGATAAAACTTCGAACACGCCATCACCAATTTCTAGAATTGAAACGTCAAATGTTCCACCGCCCAAATCGTATACAAGAATTTTTTGATTTTTGTTTTCGCCTTTGTCTAAGCCATATGCAAGTGCTGCTGCAGTTGGCTCGTTGATTATTCTTAAAACTTCTAAGCCTGCAATTTTACCTGCATCTTTTGTTGCTTGACGTTGACTATCGTTAAAGTATGCTGGAACTGTGATTACTGCTTGAGTAACTTTTTCACCCAAATAACTTTCTGCATCTGCTTTTAGTTTTGATAAAATCATTGCAGAAATTTCTTGTGGAGTATATTCTTTTGCGTTTAGTGTAACTTTTTCGTCTGCACCCATTTTTCTTTTAATGCTTTGGATTGTGTTTTCGTGGTTGGAAACCGCTTGACGTTTTGCAACCTTTCCTACTAATTTTTCGCCGTTTTTTGTGTATGCAACAACACTTGGAGTTGTTCTATCTCCTTCTGCATTTGCAATAACTGTTGGACGTCCGCCTTCCATTACTGCCACACATGAATTTGTTGTTCCTAAATCAATACCTATTATTTTACTCATATAATTAAATCTCCTTTTTATTTTTTTTGATTGATTTTGTTATTTTAAAGTTTGTTTACCAAAACTTGAGAGCAACGTATAACTCGCTCTTTTAGTTTGTATCCTGCTTGGAATTCATCCAAAACAATTCCATCTTCTTGTTTTTCGTCTTTTGAAATTGCTAGAGCATTGTGAACTGTTGGATCTAATGGTTTGCCAACTGCTTCTATTTTTTCAACACCCAATTTTTCTAAGCCAGAATTTATTGCTTTTTCTAGCATTAATATTCCCGACAAAGTGTTTTCGTCTTTAATGTTTTCTTTTGCTTTTTTGAATGCATCTAAACTTGGAAGCATAAGTTCTATTGCTTGAACCATTCCGTCGGTTTTTGCTTTTTCTATTTGTTCTAATGAACGTTTGCGATAGTTATCAAAGTCTGCCTGAATAACTTTTGCAAGGTTTAAATATTCTTCTGCCAAAGCCTTGTTTTTTTGATTTTCAGACTTATAGTCGGTTTCGTCCGATACAACGTTTTCGGTTTTATTGTTTACGTTTTTGTCTTTTTCTTGCTCTGGATTTTGTTTGTGTTTTCTTTTTTCTTCGTCTGATATGCTCACGAGCCACCACCTTTTATTTTGTTTAATTCGCTTGTTACAACCTTGATTGCCGATGCAATGCTAGCATAATCCATTCGCTCTGGACCAATAACCGCAAGGCTTGCAACCGGTGTTCCATTAATGACAATTGGTGCTTTTATTAACGCACAACCATCTACTTTTTCGTTTTCGTCACCAAGAGTGATTGTTATTTCGCTAGATGTTTCGTCTGATTTACCAATAACTTCACATAAACCATCTTTGTCATCTAACAAGTTTAATATTTTTTTTGTTTCAACCACTGTTTGATGTTCGTTTTCGTTAAGTAAATGAGTTGCTGTTTCACCACGTATGTCTAACTTTTTGCTAGACACAAATTCTCGCATGGATTTTATTAAACTGTCTAATAAGTTTTTAAAACTTTCCACTTCGGCTATTGATGCATAAAGAATATCTCCTTCAAGCAACTCTCCAATTGTTTTACCATTAAACCTTCTAGTTAAATATTTTCCAGCATCTTCACATGCTTTTTCGCTGGCATTAACTTTGATTGTATGGTTAACAATTCCGCTTTTTGTTCTAAACAACACCAATGCTTCGCCGTCTATTAAAGGTATGATTCTAACATCTTCAATAATTAATTTATCATATCCGTTTGCAACAATAACTGTTGGCATGTTTGTTTCTTTACATATTAAATTTGCAACTGACGACAAAATATCTTTTAACGAAGTTGTTCTTTCCGACAATTCACCCTCGACCCTTTTTAGTTGATTTTCATCAACTTCAAAATTTTCTAAAAGTGAACTAACATAATAACGATAACCATCGGTTGTTGGAACTCTGCCACCTGAAGTGTGAAGTTGCTTTAAGTAGCCCATTGCCTCTAGAGCATTAAGTTCGTTTCTTAATGTTGCCGTGCTAACTTCGTTTATGTGTTTATCTTTAACTCCACCACTGGTTATTGGACTTGCGTCTTTAATATAATCTTCTATGGCTGAGCAAAGAATATGTTTTTTTCTGTCGCTTAACTCTTTTTTCATATAGCCTCGCTTAGATTGTTAGCAGTCTTTTATTTAGATTGCTAACACCATTCTAAACCTATTGTATGCAATTGTCAACACTTTATGACACTTTTTTTAAATTTTTTTCAAAAAAAATGAAGTGCCCACATTTTTGGGATGCACTTCAGAAAAATCTATTTATTTTTTTATATTACATTATTGAAAAAGTAAGTTTTTAACCATTTGCAAACTCTTGTCTATGTCGTCACAAGTTGCAATTTGTTGTTTATATAAGGTTGCATTTTTTATGCCGGAAATGTACCAAAGCAAGTGTTTTCGCATTGTTGCATTTATATAACTTGCAGAAAAGTGTTTTTTTAACTGTTCAACTTGTTGTTCTATTAAAAAGAATTTGTCTTGTTCGGGCTTGCCTTTTAAACAAGCAAAAATGTTTGGATTGCCCATTGCTCCTCTGCCAACCATTACTGCATCCACTCCACATGCAAGCATTTTGTTATAAGTGTCTAAATCCACAACATCTCCGTTTCCAACCACATTGATTTTTACTGTTGATTTAACTTTTGCAATTGTTTCCAAATCTACACTTCCGGAATACATCTGAGAACGTGTTCTGCCATGAATTGTTATCATTTTAGCGCCATTATCTTCACAGATTTTTGCAACCGTTGTTGCAATATTGTCATTATTAGCAAAACCTTTTCTAAATTTGCAAGAAATTGGTTTTGAACTTGCTTTTGAACAAGAGTAAATAATTTTTTCTAAGTCTTTTAATTTTTTTAACAAAGCAGAGCCATCACCATTGTTAACAATTTTGGGAGCAGGACAACCAAAATTTATATCAATCAAATCAAACTTTTGCAAATCCTCACATTTACACACATTTGCCATTGTTTCTGGTTCATGACCAAAAATTTGAACAGCAACCGGCTTTTCGATGGGACTTGTTATTAGCAATTCTTTTGTTTTTGCACTGTTCATTGAAAGTGCTTTTGCACTAACCATTTCGGTAAAAGTTAAATCTGCACCAGCAAGTTTGCAAGCATGACGAAAACCAATGTCGGTAACCCCCGCCATTGGTGCTAAAAAAATTTTGCCAAACTCTTTACCATCTATTTTCATTCTTTTATTATGTCACTAATTGCCTTACAAAAGCAAGAGTTTTTGTAGTTTTTTAACTTGACCGCTTATCTATTTTAAAATCTTTAAACGTAAATTGCTTTAACATCATTAGACATCCAAAATATACAACAACCGCAATCACAACTGTAACAAACAAAAACAAAAGGTTTTTTGAAACATTAACATATTTTGTAAACACAAACACAAAAGCTGTCATTAACATGGTTGCAATAAAGGTTGACAAAATTGACACAAATTTTATTCTAAAACGAGTATATTTTTTTAGTTTTATAACATTTATGAATGCTGTAACAAAATAACAAAATATGCTTGCAATAACCAAACCATATATGTTAAACGAATTGTTTGATATAAAAAAGATGCTTAGAAAAAACTTAACAGTTATGCCAATTGCTAACGATATTGCTGGCAACTTTATTTTGTTTAATGCTTGCAAAAGCGAATTTGAAATTGTTACAAAACTCAAAAAAAACATTTCTACAACAGATAATTTTAATAAATTTACTGCAGTTGTTAAAAATATTCCTTCTAGTGTTGGGAAAATTAACAATAAAATTGGCTCTGCCAAAACATATAATCCAACACAACATGGCAAAATAAAGAACAAAACAAGTTTAAACATTGTGTTTACCAAACTCTCCACATTTTGTCTTTTTGATTGTTTATAGCTTATGTTTGGCAAACTGGCAAGAGCGATTGCACTAACCAACACATTTGGCATGTTTATTAATGGCAATATCATGCCCGTTTCAATTCCATATAAACTGGTTGCAAACTGAGTTGTGTAACCGCTCAATTTTAAGAGGTTTACCACCAAAAAAGAATCTAACAAATTGGAAAGGGGCAAAAGAACATATGCAATGCTTACTGGAGCAACCTGTTTTAAAAAACATTTGTAGTCAGATTTTGATATGCTTACATTTTGTTTTGTTATTTTTTGTTTGTTTATTAATTTAAAATATAAAAATGAAGCAATTTCACTGAAGGAAATCCCTAAAAGTGCACCAAAAACACCCGCATTAACTCCGCTTTTTAAAAATATAAATGCAAACAGCAATCCAAAAACAAGTTTAAACCCCTGCTCTAAAACTTGACTTATTGCTGTTGGCTTCATGTTGCTATAACCTTGATAATATCCCCTATATGCACCTAAAAGACTTGCAAAAACAAAACCAACAGAAATTGCAAAATAGCCATACACCGCATTTGTGTTGCCTTGCAACACCGATAATGGATAAGAAAAAATTAACAAAATAAATAAAAAAACAAAACCTAAAACCAAACTCGAATTTCTACCAAGCAAAAAAAGTTTGTAGATTTCTTTTTCATTCTGTTCTGCTCGCAAATTTGCAATTTTTCTTGTTAATGTTATGCTTATTCCGCCAGTTAACAAAGTTAGCAAAAATGAATAAATTGGAAAAGCCATTTGATATAGCCCCATTCCTTCTGCACCTAGCAAATTGGAAAGCGGGAATCTATAAAATGCTCCAAACAACTTGCTTATTAAATTTGCAAAAAATAGAACAAATGTTCCGCTCGTGTTGATGTTCATAAAAATATTTTGCGTGTAAAACAAAAAAATATGTTTTTTGCTATTGCAATATTTTAAATCATATGATAAAATTTAAGCAATTAAAGGAGTTTTATATGACAGAAGGTTCATTTATTATTCGATATCCAAGCTTCCCTGAAATAAAGAATGAATTTCATGTAACAAGCAAAGAACAAGAAGCGTTTTACGATATTATTATTGATGCATTTTTATCTAGATATAAATATGAAAAAGCAAAAAGTCAAGGCAGAGAAAGTTATTTTGCAAACAAAAATTTGAATGACATAAAAGTTTATAGTTCTTTTTTAAATAGAATAAACTCACAAATTAAAGACCCATTTTTAAGATCATATGTTATGGAAACAATTGCTTGTTTAAAAAGCAACAACTATAGTTTGACAACTGTTAAACAAACATATGACACAATAAAAGAATGGTTTGTTCCTGGCACACTTAAAGGCAACATTTTTAGAACCTATTTGGCAAAAAAAAGCACATCTATTTTTGTAGATTTTAATGGTATTTTTGAAAAGTGCAATAAAGTTGCAATAACAGAGGACTCGGTTTTGTTTAAAGACATTAAAAATTTGTATAAACAATATTCTGATGACCTTGAAAAATCAAATTATCAGACCTTTTAACTTTAATATAATTTTTTACATATGTATAACATTTTTGATTAGTGTTTAATGTTTTAATTTTGTGTTTTAAAAATTTCTGATTCTGTTTGGGTTAAATATCTAAACTGCCCATAATCTAAATTTTTATCCAACAAAATTGAACCAAAAGAGATTCTTTTCAAAAATGTTATTTTATTTCCTATTGCACCAAACATTCTTTTAATTTCGTGATATTTTCCTTCTGTTAAGGTTATGTTGCCTTCTGTGTTGGAAATAACTTCAATTTTGCACGGTTTTGTGATGTAACCATCTTTAAGTTTAATACCTTGTTCCAACAACAAAATGTGTTTTTGTTCAAGAATTTCTGCACATTTAAAATTATAAGTTTTTTCTACGTGATTTTTTGGTGATAGAAGTTTGTGTGCACCAGCACCATCGTTTGTTAAAATAACCAGACCCAAAGTGTCTTTATCTAACCTTCCACAAGGGAACAACCCTTGTTTTTTATATTCTTGTGGAATTAAATCTAAAACCGTTTTTTGACTAGAGTCAGTTGTTGCGCTAACCACTCCGCTTGGTTTGTTTAGCATAATATATACATACTTTTTGTAATTAACAACTTGCCCATTTAATTCAATTTTTGCGGAATTTTCATCAATTTTTTGGTCTATTGAAACGGCTTTTGTTCCATCAACCTTAACATTTCCTTGTTTTATTTGTTTTGCAACTTCTTTTCTAGAAAGCAAAGTGTTGTTTGCTAAAAATTTGTCTAAACGCATTATTATTTTCTCCATTTAACATTATGACATTTTGCTTTCAAGCAAAAAAATTAATCTTGTGGGCAATCTTTTATGGTTAATTGTATTCGCTTTTTAGCAATGTCTACAGACATTACCTTTACGTTTAATTGCTGCCCAACAGTTAAAACATCTGAAGGGTGTTTTATAAATTTGTTTGATATTTGAGAAATGTGTACCAAACCATCTTGATGCACACCAATATCAACAAAAGCACCAAAGTCTATAACGTTTCTGACCGTGCCCTTGATAACCATTCCTTCTTTCAGATTTTCCAAACTTAAAAGTTCGGCTCTTAAAACTGGTTTTGGCATGTCTTCACGGATGTCTCTGCCTGGCTTTGTCAATTCTTTAACCATGTCAACAAGTGTTGGAACGCCAACACCAATTTCTGACGCAACTTTTTCTTCACCTTTTAGTTTTACAAGGCTTGGCAATGTTTCTAGATTGTTGTTTTTTACATCTTGGTCTGACAAATTGAAAAGTTTTAACAATTTTTGAGCACTTTCATAACTTTCTGGATGCACAGCAGTGTTGTCTAGAACATTTGAACCGTCTGTGATTCTCAAAAAACCTGCACATTGTTGATATGCTTTTGGCCCTAACTTTTTAACCTTTAACAATTGCTCACGTGAACTAAAATTGTTTATTTCTTTTCTATATTCTACAATGTTTTTTGCAATTGAAGAATTTAACCCAGAAACATATGCCAACAAACTTGGACTTGCTGAGTTTAAATCTACTCCAACACTATTAACACAATCTTCTACAACTCCGGTTAAAACTTCGGTTAGTCTGTTTTGTGGCATATCGTGTTGATATTGCCCAACACCAATTGATTTAACATCAATTTTAATAAGTTCTGCCATTGGGTCGGCAAGTCTTCTAGCAATTGAAACGGCACTTCTTAAATTAACATCGTAATCTGGAAATTCTTCTGCGCCCAATTTGCTTGCGGAATAAACAGAAGCACCCGCTTCGTTAACCATTGCATAGTTTAATGGTCTGTTTACTTGTTTTATAAGTTCACAAATAAAAATTTCTGATTCTTTGCTTGCGGTTCCGTTGCCAACGGCAACAATATCAACTTTATGTTTTTCTACCAAAGTTTTTAATTTTTCAAGAGATTCTTCTGTTTTGTTGAAGGGTGGAGTTGGATACACAACTGTTGTGTCTAGCACTTCACCGTTTTTGTCTATTATTGCAACTTTGCAACCCATTCTATAGCCTGGGTCAAAACCCATGATAACATTGTTTTTTAGGGGTGATTGCAAAAGCAATGGTTTAAGATTAACTTCAAACATTTTTATTGCTTGTTCGTTGGATGTGCTTGTTAAATCGGTTCTGCATTCGTTTTCTAAACTTGGAAACAACAAACGTTTGTAACTATCTGCAACTATTTCTTGCATGCATTCTTTAAGTTTTGAATTTTCCGTTATGTATTGTTTTTCGATTTCTTTTAAGGCAAGTTGCTCGTCTAAATCTATTTCAACCTTTAGGCACTCTTCTTTTTCGCCCCTATTTATTGCAAGCACTCTGTGACTAGGAATGTTCTTAACCGGCTCTGTATGGTCTGCATACATTTCATAAACCTCGTTACCTTCTTTTTCTTGCAAAGATGTATGGATTTGAGCAAAATCTTTTATTGTTTGCCTTAACACTTTTCTTAGTTCTGCATCATCGGAAATTCTCTCTGCAATAATGTCTTTTGCTCCTGCAATTGCATCTTCTGGCGAATTAACTTCTTTTTCTGCATTAACAAAATCTTGTGCTTTTTGCAACAATTCTTCAAATGATATGTCTTGCTTAAACAAAATGTCTGCAAGTGGTTCTAAACCTCTTGCAATTGCAACAGATGCTCTTGTTTTGCGTTTTGGTTTGTATGGACGGTAGATGTCTTCTACTTCTGTTAATGTTTTTGCATTGTTTAAGGCAATTTCAAGTTCTTCTGTCCATTTTTCTTGCTCTTTGATTGAGTTTTCTACTTCATCTTTACGTTTTTGCAAATTTCTTAAATAGTTAAGCCTATCTGAAAATTCTCTTAAAATTTGGTCATCACACGAGCCATGCATTTCTTTACGATATCTTGCAATAAAAGGGATTGTGCAACCTTCATCTAAAAGATTGATTATGTTTTGAGAATACTCCTTTTTTAATTTAAACTCTGCACTTAGTTGTTCAGTTATATCCATATTTTTTCTCCTTATTTTTTTAAAGTTATTCTTTTTCTAATTTCATTGACTTTTTTATATATTGTTTCTAGATTTTCACCTATGTTATAATCACCATTATCATACAAAACTTTGCCACCAACCATTGTAAAATATACGTCACTACCTTTTGCACTATACACCAAATTGGAAACAATGTTTGCCTCGGGTTGCATGTGCGGTTCAGTTATTTTTACCAAAATTATGTCTGCATTTTTGCCTTCTTTTATTTCTCCAGAATTGATTCCCATTGCTTTTGCACCATTTATTGTTGCCATTTTTAAAACATCTTTACAAGAAACAACAGCGGGGTTATAAAGACTAACTTTGGACAAGGTTGAAACCAAGAACATTTCTTTAAACATGTCTAATGAGTTGTTTGATGCAACGCCATCTGTTCCAATTGTTACATTAATACCTTTGTTTTGCATTGCATAAATTGGAGCAATCCCGCTTGCAAGTTTTATGTTTGAAGATGGACACGTTGAAACAGAAACATTATAGTCTGCTAAAATTTGCAAATCATCTTTATCCATATGCACACAGTGAGCACAAAGACATTGCCTATCTAAAAAACCTAAGCTTTCTAAATATCCCGCAGGGGTTAAACCATTGTGTTGAGATGTGCAATCACCAACTTCTTTTAATGTTTCTGCCAAATGAATACCCATTGGCAGATTGTTTTCTTTTGCAAAACGCAACAAGTCAAAAAACATGTCTTCGTTGGTTGTGTAAATTGCATGAGCAAAGCAAGAAACATTAACAAGTTCGCTGTTTGTGTTTTTTTTGATTATTTTTAATTGCTTTTTTAACTCTTTATATGTGTTTGTTTTTTTGGGGTCACTGACTTTTATTTGTAGTGCAATTCTTGAACGCATGCCCGATTTTGATATTGCTTTTGTTATGCCTTCTTGGTTAAAGTAGTTTTCTTCCATTGTGGTTATGCCACACCTTGCATATTCTGCAATTCCGAGCATTTGCCCCCAATAAACATCTTCGTCTGACAATTGACTCTCACAAGGAACAACATTGTCAAACAACCAATCTTGCAAAGTTGCATCGTCTTTTATTCCTCTTAAAATTGTCATGGCTGTGTGAGCATGAGTGTTTACAAAACCTGGCATTAAAATGTTGCCACACACGTCAATTTCTTTATCCGCCTGCAACAATGGTTGTTGTTTGGTGACTTTTGTTATTAAATTGTTTTCCACAACAACACAGCCATTAAAATACCCTTGTTCGCTATCTAAATCTAAAATTTTGGCATTTTTAAAAATTGTTATCAAAACTGCTCTCCTATTTTTTTATTTTTTAGCATATTGGCATATTTATAGATTAAAATATATAAATAGAACAAATGTTTGTGTTTCTATTTAGACACAAATTAATCTATTTAATAATACACCAAAAAGGAGAATTTTGCAAATGAAAGAGAGAGTTATATTTCACTGTGATGCAAATAGTTTTTTTGCTTCGGTGGAAATTGCAAACAATAAAGACCTTGCAAACAAACCGGTTGCTGTTTCTGGCAATCCAGCCACAAGAACGGGGATTATTTTAACCAAAAATGAGATTGCTAAAAAGTTTGGAGTTTTAACAGGTGAAGCAATTTGGCAGGCAAAGTTAAAATGCCCAAACCTTGTTTGTCTTGAACCACATTATGTGTTATATCAAGAATATTCCGACAAACTGAGAGCAATATATGAAAAATATACTGATAGAGTTGAAAGCTTTGGAATTGATGAATGCTGGCTTGATGTTACAGACTCTTTAAATTTTTTTGGAGATAAAGAGTTTTTGGCAAACAAAATAAAAGATGAAGTTAAAAACACTGTTGGCATTACAATTTCGGTGGGGGTTAGTTTTGGAAAACTATTTGCCAAACTTGGTTCTGACTTAAAAAAACCTGATGCAGTTACCGTTATTTCTCACGAAAACTACAAAAAAATAATTTATCCACTGCCAATAAACTCTATTATTGGAATTGGAAAAAGGCTAACATTAAGGTTTAACAAGATTGGTGTTGCAAAACTTGAGGACATAACCAAAATTCCAGACACCGTGTTAAAGAAAAAATTTGGAATTGTTGGATTAAACCTAAAACAAAAATTGTTAGGAGACGACTTTGAAGAAGTAAAAAAGTGTGATGAACACGTTCCACCAAAAAGTGTTGGAAACGGAACAACCACAATTGTTGATGTATATAGCAGAATTGAAATAAAAAACGTTGTTTGCGCATTGTGTGATGAGATTTCTTCTAGGCTTAGACGTGGCGGGTTTAATGCAAACAGTTTGTCGGTTACTTTAAAAACAGCAAACTTTAACTATTTTCACGAAACAACCAGATTATCATTTCCTTCTTGTTATAGCTCAGATTTTGTTAGAGAATCCATGAAAATTATTGATTCAATTTGTGACTATAACCAAGCTATTAGAGCAATCAGAATTTGCTCATATAACCTATCTTCAACAAAACAAACTCAACTATGTATGTTTTCTAATGAAGTAAAAAATCGCAAATTTAACTCTTGTTTGGACCAAATAAGAAAAAAATATGGATATTTGTCTATTGTTCCAGCAAGCACAATAAAAAACTCACAACTTAACTTGTCAAGAGTTAAGTGTGAGTGTTTAAAGTGACCTATCTGTATTCTTATTGTTTGTTTTATTTTTTATATTAAAAATATCTTTACCTACACCGTCGCCATAAGATTTGGTTTCTTTTATCTCGTAAGATCTCGAGCTTGCTTTGTAATCTGATTTTGGTTTTGATTCCGATTTTATGCCACCTGTCGTTGGTTCGGCAACTTTGCTGCTATCACCTTTGCCACCATCTTCTTTGCCACTATCACCTTTGCCACTATCACCTTTGCCGCCGTCTTCTTTGCCTTTGCTCTTTTTTGGCTTCTTTTTTCCTCCGTCAGGTTTTTTTGCCTTTTTTTTGTCGTCATTATTTTCTTTTTTTTCTTCAGGTTTTGGCTCTTTGGCTTTTAAAACTGACTCAATAAAATTGTCTTGCAAATTTTTCATTTGTTGCAATGTTTTAGGATTAAAAACCAAAGCGTTTTTTATTATTAAACCATCTAAAACATTTTTTAAATTTGCCCAATAGTTGTCTTGAAACCGAGAAAAACCTTTTAACTTTAAAATTTTTCTAAACTCATTCAAAAGTTGATTTCCATATGGACCGGAACCCTTGATGATTTTTAACATTTTTAAAACATATTCTTTGTTTGCGTTAGACAATTCTGTATTTAAAAAATTTGACCTTGATGCAACTTTTGATTTTCTATCTAAAATTGCTTTTAAGTTTGAATTTAGCATGTCTATTCCAGTGCTTTCATCACGGATGTACATATTAAACTCACGTTTTATGACCAACAAATTGTTATCTTGAACATTGACAACAACAGATTTTAAAAAAGTTTTTAACTCTTTTGCCCCTTCGTTTAAAGAAACATTTTCAATCAAGAACAAAGAAATTCTTTTTTGATTGTTTTCACCTAGTTGAACATATGTGACAAAATCAAAAGAATAAGAGCCAACAGTTGCAACAGAAATTATTTCTTGTTGTTTATAACTCTTTATTAATTTGTTTGATTTTATTAATTCTTGTTTTATTTCATCTGCAATGACGTATTCATCATTAGAATTAAATTCGCCCAACAGCGAACCAGAACCCGCATGCATGTTATGCAACAAAACAATGTACTTATTGTTGTTCATATGATTAAATTATATAACACTATTTTAATATTTGCAAGCATTAATATGCAACAAATTTTTATAAAATAGCAATTTTTTTCTTAAAAATGCTTATTTAACTCTCTTAAAATTGTTCTATGAAATTAAAACTATTTCAAAATTATTTGCCCCATTGTTGACAAAAAAGACTTTTTCTTGACTCCCATCAATAATATAGAACCATAAAAAAATGCTTTGGATTGAGTGATAACAAAACCACTTTTGCCAAAGCATTTATAAATTATTCTGCAATTATGCTAACAATTTTTTTGTCTCCACTGTTGGAGAATTTAACTCTGCCATCTACTTTTGCAAAGATTGTATAGTCTTTGCCAAGGCCACAGTTTTCTCCAGCATAAACTTTTGTGCCACGTTGTCTGATTATGATTGAACCTGCAAGAACAGATTGACCATCTGCAGCTTTAACACCTAAACGTTTTGAATTGCTATCACGACCATTTTTAGTGCTACCGCCACCTTTTTTGTGGGCAAAAAGTTGAATGTTAATAAATTTCATTTTTGACCTCCAAATTAATGTATTTTTTTAATTTTTTATCACCTAACAACAAGAGTTTTACACTTTGTTCAAATGTTTTTAAAACTATTTGTGCATCTTGAAATTGTTTTTGTGTTAAGTTGTTTTCTAAAAAGCAACTTAAAACTGCATCTTTTTCATTTATTTCTGTTTTAGGTTTTAGGTTTAACACATTTTCCAACCCCACACAACAACCTTGTGCCAAACTGGATATTGCCGAACAAACAATGTCACTCCCTTCTGTTGAATAACCAGAATGACCGGAAACGACAAAACCTATAATGTTGTTCTTTTTTTTTATAATTTGTACATTTGTCATGTTTTTGAACTACTTAATTTCCAAAATTTTCACTTGTGTGAAAGGTTGTCTATGACCTTGTTTACGGCGGTAATTTTTCTTTGGTTTATATTTATAAACAACAATTTTGTCACCTTTGCCTTGTGCAACAACTTCTGCTACGCAAGAAACATTTTTTAAAACTGGATTTCCCGCAACAATTTTGCCATTGTCTGATGTAAGTAAAACATCAAAATTTGTTTTTGAACCAACTTCAAGTTCCAATTTTTCTACCTTTACAGTATCTCCAACAGAAACTTTGTATTGTTTTCCACCTGTTTGAATTATTGCAAACATTTTTCCCTCCTAACTAAAAATCTCACTACAACAAGGCGGTTTGCACACTTTTGAGAGCCTTTTGTATGTGGCATACGTGTTTGATTTTAACACATGGCGATGTGTATGTCAAGCAATTCTTTGTTTTTGATTTATGATTTTAACGATTTTGAAACACAACTTGCAACAAAATTGTAATATCTTGGTTCTATGCTTCCAATTGAAAGAGCATTTGTTTTGTTAATTATGTAAGCATTGCCATTTTTAAGGCATTGATTTAATTTGTAAAACCTTACAAAACCCAAACTTGATGTGGTTGTGTATGATGTTACCGGTGTTTCAAATGAAACTTCTGCCAACAAATTCAATTCGTTTGAAACATGCACAAGTTCTGTTACATCATCATTTTCGTTTTGAACATTTTTTTCAAAACCAAAAGCAAGCATGTTGCTTGTAAATTTTAATGCATTAATTAAAATGCCTTGCATATTGCTCATTTTTGAAAGTGTTTTTTCACTATCTTTAACCACAAAAACTGATGGTTCAAACTGAACAAATGTTGGATTAACAAAATAATTCAAGGCTTTGTCAAACCTGTCATCTATGTCAAGCGAATGTGCAATTTTTATGTTTATTTCGCCGTCTTGTTCTGAATTTGTGCCAGAAATATATTTAATTGCATTGCCTTCTAACACAAACAAATTTAACAACCTATTGCTTTTATATTCGCCAAAAACCAAGTTTTGAGCAAGCTCGTTAAAAACCTTTTTGTTTATAAATGTTTCTTCAAATTGCTCTTTTGTGTATGATTTGTTTGCAATAAAAGTTTTATACAAACGTTCTTTTTGCGTTTTTAAAGATTCTTCGGTGACTTGATCGTTTACCAAACAGTCTTGAACGTCTGAACTGCTAACACCATTAACTTCTGTGTATTGAGAAATGAATTGCTCTTTTAATTCTAAAAATTTTGGATTTGCTTCGTCAGATAAATTTTTTATTAACTGAAGGACTGCTCCATTTTTTGCATAAATTAAACACTCAATAAAATATTTTGCCTCTTTAAATCTGTTGTTTTGATATAAATTTGAAATAAAATCAAAAATTTGTTCATTTGATTTGTTTAAGACCAAACTTACAAGCCTAACTGCCCATTTTGCACTTTTTATGTCATCTAATTTTTTTAATGACTCAAAAATTTTATAAGCAAAGTTGTTTAAATCGTTTTCGTTAAAAAGATTTTTAACTTCTGATAATCCGTTTAAGTTTAGCAAGTCTTTTTCTTGTTTAAAAATGTTAATTAGATATGTTTTGCAAACGTTGTCTGCTTCTGTTCCGTCTATAAATTTTAAAGGCATGTTTTCAAAAGCAACACCCAATGTGCGTTCTTGTGGTTCTAAAACCTTTTTTTGTGCAGAAACAACAAAATGTTTTGGAGAACAACCTAAATTTGTTACATCCGCAATTCCTAGTTTTGTTTTTATAAATGCCCTTATTTCTTCGTTTGTTTCTTCTTCATATAAATTTTCTAGTCTTGCCGTTACTTCTGGATTTTCTATGCTTGCCAATATTTTTACATAGTGGAATTTTTTGTTGCCAGAGTTATCTAAATTTTTGTCAAAAAATGACATTGTGTCTTGATAGTAATGCTTTAAAATTTTTGCAAAAAGTGCATCATCGGCACCATTTTCTGAATTAAAAATTTCAAAAAGTGCTTTTTGTGTGTTAAATTCCAAACCAAGCATGTAATATGTGTTTTTAAAGTTTGGATTTTTTTCTATAAAGTTTTTAATGTCTGAATAGTTTTCTCTATAAATATTTTGCATGAATTCTATGCAAGGTTCTAGATAGTTTGACAAAGATGTTTTATCGTTGTCTTCTATTATTGCAAAAAGAAACTCTAAATAGTCATTTAATTCAATGTCTGTGGTTTTTACAACTTCAATAAATCTATCAAAGTAACGCTCGCGATGACTATATTCTTTGTTTTTGCTGTTGTATATGCATGAGCCAACATGCGCAACAAACAATTTTTCTAAAAAGGTTACAATGCCTTGATAGTGTTTTACATACAAAAACATTTTAACAAAGTTGCATAGAGCAGGAATGTACTCGTTTAATTGAAAAATAAGTTCTGCCAAAGAACTAACCTGATTTAAATCTTTATCTATTTTGCAATTTGCCAAAAGTTGTTTTATGTCTTGATATGACATTGAATCTAAAATTGGAGAGTTTGTTACATCAATTCCAAAAATTTTTTGCACGCTTGTGCTAATTTGTTTATAATCTCTTAAAATTTCCATAATTCTTATTTTAGCACATTAAAACATTTTTGTAAATTTTTTATATAAATTGACAAAAAATTTCTACATAAAAATAATTTTGCATAAAAATTTATATTTGTGCATAATCATGCATGCTTAAACACAGCTTCCGCAACTTTTAAAACGGCTAACTTTTGCGACGAGCATAATGTTGTAGCCATCAATTGAGTCTTGAATTTCTAGAGCAATATCTCCCAAAATATCGCCATACGAGCGCAACAAATCTCTCAGGTCTGACTTTAATGCAGGCATGAGTTTTAATGGATTAACAGATTTGTCTTGTTTTAAAACATTGTTTAACCTTTCTGCTTGCGATTGTTTCATTTATATCTCCTTTTTGCTAAACTTTCTTTTTTATGTTTCTTCTTATAATACCCCAAAAACCCCTATATTTTTTTGCGACATCATATATTTTTTTTGTGCCGTTGTGAATGTTTTCGGCAAGAAGCGTTAGTGACCTATCAAGTTCGTGACTATAGCACTCGCCTGCTGGGTCACCCCTGGTTATGCCGTCATCTTCTGGAACAACGCCAATTAGTTTTGTTTTTAAAAAATTGACTATTTCTTCAATTCCTAATGTTTCCATTGTTGCTTCAAAATCCCCTCGAACTCGGTTGATTATTAGATATTTACCTAGCAAGTCGTAGTTGGATAAAATTGACAAAACTTTGTCGGCATCTCTAACGCTTGATATGTGTGGGGTTACAACAACAACTGCTTCGGTTGCAGAACATACTGCTCTTTTAAATCCGTCATCCACCCCCGCTGGGCAGTCGAATAGAATATAGTCAAAAGTTTCCGACAACTTGTCCACAATATCTTGCATTTGTTGTCTGGTTATGTATGCACCATCGCCCGTTTGTGACGAAGCAAGCATATATAAACTAGGAAACTTTATGTCTTGAACAAGTGCTTGTTTTAAACGACAATTGCCCATTATTACATCAAGAATACCAAAATCGATTTTTTGTTCTAGCCCCATAACAACATCCAAGTTGTTTAAACCAATATCCATATCCAAAAGAACAACTCTAAAACCAAGGCTTGCAAGTTTCATTCCTAATCTTGCACAAATTGTTGTTTTACCAACACCACCCTTTCCACTTGTTATAACAATTTTTCTTGCCATACAAAAATCCTTTTTTTTAACTATAAACATTTTAAACAAAAAAGCCCCTTAACAAAAAGGAACTTTTTAGTGAAAAATGATGATTGTAGACTTTTTTTAGCGAACCAATTTATATGTGATTTTGTTAAACATTTTTTGCAATTGTTGTTTATAAAAAAAACTTATAGTTCAGTTAAAACTTTTTTTAATTCGTTTAAATTTGCAAGAAGTTTTCCAGCACCCAAAATGCAAGCATTTTGTGCTTCTTCTGCAACATAAACAGGAAGATTTAGGTTGTTTCTTAAATATCTTTCTAGGCCAGCAATTCCGGCAAACCCACCGGTTACCAAAATACCATTTTTGGCAACATCGGCACTGATTTCTGGTGGCAAAATGTTTAATGTTGTTTCTACAATTCTAGAAATTTCTGTAAGTAAAGGCAAAACCGACATTTTTATATCGGTTGCATAAACCACAACACTGGTTGGCACTTTAGAACTTAAGCCAACACCCAAAACTTCCATGTTTGCAGTGTCGTTTGAATACAAACTACCAATTTCTTCTTTAAGTTTTTGAGCAGAAGACAAACCAATTTCAACACCATATTTTGAAGAAACATTGCGAACAATTTGAGCATCTATTGCCTTGCCACCAACACACAAAGTTGAACCTTCAATAACCGTGCCTAAATTAACAACACCAACATCAGTGGAAACACCACCAATATCAATGACCATTTGTGCAGAATTGGCAAAAATGTTGCTTCCTCCACCATAACAAGAACAAAGAATTCTTGGAACAAAAATAACTTCGCTAACACCAACACTTAAAAAAACAGTTTTGTAATCTTGTTTTTCTTGTTGAGTTAAGCCAGTTGGATATGGTACTAAACACTTTATTTTAGAAAAAAGTGATTTTTTTGGAACAACTTTATCAATAAAATATTTTAACAAAATGATTGCATAATCTGGCGATTTTATAACCCCTTCGGATATTGGACTAAAAACAACTGTACGGTCATCAGTTTTGCCTTGAATTTCTCGTGCATTTGTACCCATTACTTTAACCTCATAACCATTTTCGGTCATGATTGCACCAATAAGGGTTGGTTCTTTTAAAACCAAGCCACAATCTTTTCTATATATGCTTGTGTATGAGCCGCCAAAATCTACCGCTAGCAAAATATCTGACATATTTTCTCCCTTTTATCTCAACCAAAAAAAATTAAAAACTTTGCTATTTTGGTTGTTTTTGCAATTTCATTCTAACATTTTTGTCAAACATTGTCAAAACATATTTGTTTTCATAGAATGATATAGGAGAACAAAACTATGCAAAACAAACTACATAGCACAAATTACAACTTTAAACCGCTATTTTTTGACAATCATAATCTATATAATGAATTTGAACCAGCATTTTTTGACAACGGCTTTAACAATCGAAACTGCCCAAAATGCAACAATCCGTGTTTTGGGCAAAAACCCTGCAACAATCCACCGCCAATGCCTCCACCATGCCCAGATTTCAGACCGCCCTGTGCAAACTTTCCTTTACCTCCAAACATTGTTGATTGCTCTAAAGATAACTTTAGATATTTTTTGATTGGATATTTATTTGGAGGTTGGCAATAACTTTTCCCACTCATCTAAAACAGAAGAAATAAATTCAAAGGCACTTGAAAACGTTTCTTCTTTTGTTAAATCAACACCTGCATCTTTTAAAAGTTCAACCGGGGATTTTGTGCAACCAGATTTTAAAAATTCTCTATAGTTTTTAACTGATTGCTTATATCCTTTTAAAATTTTGTTTGCAATTGCCAATGCAGAAATCAGGCCTGTTGCGTATTTATAAACATAAAAAGATGAGTAAAAATGTGGAACTCTGCTCCACTCAAATTTTATTTCGTCTGCCAGTTCAACATCTTTTCCAAAATATTTTTCAGCAAGAGAATAATACATTTCGTTTATTGCGTCGCATGTTACATCTTCACCGTTTTCGTAAGCAGAATGAACAATATTTTCAAATTCAGCAAACATTGTTTGCCTATGAATGGTTGAATAAAACATTTTAAGCATATAGTCAATATAGAACAATTTTTCTTCGCTTGTTTTTGCATCTTCAAACAAAAGCCTTGCCAAAAGCATTTCGTTTACTGTGCTTGCCACTTCGCCAACAAAAATTTCATAACCGGCTTTTGTGCTAGGATTGTTTTTGTTTGAAGAATATGTGTGCATCATATGCCCCAATTCATGAGCTAGAGTAAACACAGAATTAATTGTACCTTCAAAGTTTAACAACACAACAGGATTACAACCATATGCTCCCCAAGAAAATGCACCTGTGTCTTTGTATAAGTTTGGCATAACATCAATCCAGCGCTCATTTTTTGCCATTTTTATAACTGAAACATAGTCTTCACCTAAAACGCTTAGTTTATCAACAATTATTTGGAATGCTTGATCATATGAAAAAGTTTTGTCGATTTTGGTTTTTAGCCTTGCATTTACATCATAGTTGTTAAATTTGTTCAAGTTTAATGTTTTTTGTTTGATTTTAAAATATCTATAAAAAACATCACAGTTTTTGTTAACCATTTTTATAAGCATATTGTAAACATCAATGCTAACATCTTCAGCAAACAAAGACTGTTCAAATGCACTGCCAAAATGCCTAACTTTTGCCAAAGTACAATCTGATTTTACATTGTTTAAGTAATTGCTGGCAAGAGTGTAGTTAAGTTTTCCGTAGGCACTATTTAAGTTTTTAAATGCTGATTTTCTAAGTGTTTGGTCATCACTTTGGAGATATTTAGAATAGTTTGCATGGTTTAAAGGAAATTTGTTTCCGTTTGAATCTGACACGTCGTCAAATTTTATATCTACCGAATCTAGCATGTCAAAAACGTCAGATTCTCCACCAATACACTCGTTTAAAGCAGATAAAAGTTTTTCTTCACTTTTTGACAACATGTGTGGCTTGTTTCTTATTGCATCTTTTAAAATTAAATCATAGTCTGAAAAGTTTGAATCTTGAATTAAGTCGTTTAAAAACTCAACAGATAAATCATTTATCTCGCTTGAAATAAACGACAGACTTGGTGACATATCACTTAAAAACTTTGTTAATTTGTTCAATTTGTTTAGATAAAAACTATTTTTTGCATCTTCTTTAACTTTAAGCGATGCATAAACATATAGTTTTGATGTTTGCAAATTTACTTCTTTTTCCAAATTAAGGCAATTTAAAATGTTTTGTTTGTTGTTTAACTTGCCTTCATATTTGGTTAAGTTGTTATATAGGGGTTTTACACTTTCAAATTGTTTATCCCACTCTTGATCAGACACAAAATAGCCAGACAAATCCCACTTATATTTTTCTTCTATTTGATTTCTATTTTCCATGTTTTTTTCCTTTTAAAATAAGTATAATCAAAAAATTAAAAAATTAAAAGCGTTTTTAGTCTTTTAATTTAAATATGATTTTTTAAGTTGTTTAACAATTCTTCAATATCTTTTATAATGGAATTGATATCATTTTTTTTAACAAGAACACAATCGTTTGGAATGTTTTGATTTTGCACAACAACCTCTTTCAGCATAAAAAATTCTTTGCTAGGGCGTCCTTTTTTTGATGTTATAACAATTTCGTTGCTTTGCTTTTTTTCTTCAATTTCTGCAACTAATTGCGCATGCTTTTTTGTTGTGGGTGACTTAACTCCAAGCTGACGAGCAATGTTTCTTAATTCATAAATGGAATATTTTTCATAGATTGACATAATAATATTATGCTCTCGATTTTAGAGATTGTCAACTAAAAATCTCGATTTTAGAGTATAAAAATAATTATGAGAACTTTTGGTGATAATTTAAAAGAAATTAGAAATGAGTTAGGATTAACTCAAAAACAATTTGGTGAAAAATTAGGTTTTGATGCAAGAACAATTTGCAATTGGGAAAAATCTAGAAACTTGCCATCAATTTATATTGTTAAACATATGAGCATTGTTTTTAATCTTCCAATCTCTGACTTTTTTGAGTTTGAGGACCAACAATAATGAATGTTTTTAAAAATATTAAAAGGATTCGAGAAGAATTAAATTTAACACAAAAAGAGTTTGGTGAACAACTTGGATATAATCATAGAACAATTAGTAATTGGGAATTAGGCTTACGTGTTCCTAGCATTTTTGTGCTTAAAAAAATTAACAAAATTTTCAACATTTCGTATGAAGACTTGTTTGATTTTGATGATAAATAAACAATCAATTTTGGATTATTGCAAAACAACAAAAATTGTTTTAACTTAGTAAAAAAAATCAGCAACCAATTAAGATTGCTGGTTTTTTAAATTCTATATTTTATTGGGGATAAAATAAAAGAAATTTTGAAAAAGCATTTATTTTTGCTTTTGCTTGGCTATGTTAACACACATTGTTTTGATTGTCAATACCCTTTTTTCAACTTTTTTGTAATTTTTTGTCATGTGCAATAAAATGTTCATTTGGTTGTTATAATACTAATAATTTGCGTGTTTTTTTGGTTTTATTATCTTTTTTAACATCATTTTTAGTTTATGTTCCGAAGAAAAAGGCAAGCAACCAAATTGGTTGCTTGCCTTTGCCACGTGTGTGGTTAAATTATTTTTTTTCTTCTTTCTTTTCTGTTTCAACAACTTTTTTGCCATTGTAGCAACCACATTGTGGGCAAACTTTGTGTGGCATTTTTAAAGCATGACATTCTGGGCACTCAACAAGAGTTGGAGTGCTTGCTTTAAAGTTGCTAGAATTACGAGAATTACGTCTTGCTTTTGAAACCTTACATTTTGGAACTGCCATTTATTTTTCCTCCTAAAAAATCTATTAACAAGATTGAACGAGCAATCTGTTTTTAACGTTTAACCTTGCCATTATATTAAATTAAAAACATAATGTCAAGGGTTTTAAAAAACTTTTTATTTTATTAAAGATACTGTATCTCTTGCAATAACCAATTCTTCGTCTGTTGGGATTCTATAAATATGAACTTTTGAGTTTGGCGTGTTGATTTGTTCTACTGTTCCTCTAGGCATTTCTAAGTTTTTACGTTTGTCTAGTTCGATTCCTGCAAATTCCATATTGTCTAAAACTTTTTCACGCAAAACGGCATCGTTTTCACCAACGCCACCAGTAAACACAATTGCATCTACTCCGCCCATTGCCATTGCATATGCACCTATAAACTTTTTAATTTGATAAGCCAACATTTCAACAACAAGTTTTGCTCGTTCGTTTCCTTTTGCAATTTCTGCTTCGTTGTCACGCATGTCACTTGAAACACCATTTATTCCCAAAATACCACTTTTTTTGTTTAAATATGTTGTTATTTCTTTTAAAGACCAACCTGTTCTTTCTTGAATTGTTTCCAGAATTGAAGGGTCAATATCTCCACATCTTGTTCCCATCAAAACCCCTGCAAGAGGAGTTAAGCCCATTGATGTGTCTACAGAATAACCATTTTGAATTGCCGATATGCTTGAACCGTTACCAAGATGACATGTGATTATTTTTAAATCTTCAATTTTTTTGCCTTCTAGTTTTGCGCATTCACCAGAAACATATCTGTGAGATGTGCCATGGAAACCATATCTGCGAATTTTCCAATCTGTGTATGCTTCGTATGGCAAACCATACATGAATGCTTTTTGTGGCATGTGTGAGTGAAATGCTGTATCAAATACAGCAACTTGTGGTTTTCCTTTAAACAATTCTTGGCAAGCCTTTATGCCAGAAATGTTTGCTGGCATATGGAGAGGACCAAGTGGAATTAATTCTTCCATTTGTTTTAAATTTTCTGGAGTTACAACAACAGATTCTTTAAAAATTTCACCACCATGAACAATTCTGTGACCAACAGCGTCAATTTCATCTAAACTTTTTAAAACTCCGCATTCGGCATCAGTAAGCAAATTTAACACAACTGACAATGCTTCTGAATGGTTTTTTAGGTCTCCATTTATAACTTTTTCTGTTTGATTTGCTTTGTATTTTACAAAAGAACCAGAAATTCCTATTTTTTCACAATTTCCTTTTGCCAAAACTTGTTCTTTTGACATGTCAAAAACTTGATACTTAAGCGAACTTGAGCCCGCATTTACAACTAAAACTTTCATACAACTTCCTTTTTTTATTAACTTTTTGAACTTTGGATGCATGTTATTGCTGTAAGCAGAACAATGTCATTAATAGTGCACCCACGAGATAAATCGTTTACTGGTTTATTGAAACCCATTGTTATTGGGCCAATTGCTTTTAAGCCACCAAAATATTGAACCATTTTATAGCAAATGTTACCTGCATCTATGTTTGGCATAACAAATATGTTTGCCGGTTTTGTAAATGCATGATTTGGCATTTTTGTTTTTGCCACACTTTTAACAATGCTAGCATCTACTTGAACTTCTCCAACAGCATCTATGTTTGGATTTGCCTGTTTAAACAATTCGGTTGCATTTTTAACCTTTTGTGTGCTATCTGAAACAGCGCTACCCAAAGTGGAATACGACAAAAATGCAACTTTTGCATTTTGCAAGCCAAGCAAGTTAAACTGCTCTAACATGTTTTGAGCAATTGTGAATTCTTGCTTGGCGGTTGGATTTTCTACCACACCACAATCCCCCATTAAAAAGGCATTGCTTGTGACTTTGTTTTTGCCAACAAACAAAAAGTAAGACGACACAAGCCCTGTTTTGCTTTTTATTATTTGCAATGCTGGACGAAGTGTTTGAGCGGTTGAAACTTCTGCTCCGCACACAATGCCATCTGCATAGCCACACAAAACATAGGCATTTGCAAAATAGATGGGGTCTTGAATAAGACTTTTTGCTTGTTGCAAGGTTAAACCTTTTGCCTTGCGAATTTCAAACACTTTGTTTGCAAGTTCATTAAAAACTGGAGTGTTGTTTGGATTTACAATTGTAATTTTTTTTGAAAAACCATTCAGTTGCTCTTTTAAAGCATTTGGCTCGCCAATTAAAACCACATTTGCCAAATTTAACAACACAATTTTTTTTGCTGCTTGCAAAACTCGTGCAGAAAAACCTGCTTCTGGAAAAACTATTGTTTTGTTCAACAATTTTGCTTTTTTTAGCAATTCTTTTTCAATATCCACAAACATATAATAACTTATTATGAAAAGCATTGTCAAACAAAGCAAAAAAATTTCAAACAAAACTAATTTTTTGTTAGGTCTTTTTTTGCTGATTATTATTCTTCTTATTGCAATAAATCCGTCTAAATATTCTGCCGTGGCTTTTAATGGTTTGCTGGTGTGGGCAAAAATTCTGGTTCCTTCACTTTTGCCGTTTTTTATTTTAACCAAACTTTTTGCTTCAACTGGTGTGATTGATGACATAAAAAAATTTTTTTCAAAAGCAACACAAAAACTCTATAATTGCCCAAGCGAAAGTGCCTATGTTTTTTTAATGAGCATTTTAACTGGTTATCCTGTTGGAAGCAAGCTTGTTTGTGAATTGCATTCAGAAGGCAAACTTACAACCAATCAAGCAATTAGAACAACTTCGTTTTGCAGTAATTCCGGACCAATGTTTATTTTAGGTTCTGTTGCAATTGGAATGTTTGCCGACAAAACAATGGGTTTTGTTATTTTTGCGAGCCACATTATTGGTGCAATTTTAAATGGCATTTTATACAAAAACTATGGCAAAAAATCTGAGTCGCCCATGCTTAAAAACAATTTAACAATTCAGCAAAAACAATTTGACTTTGCCGGCAGTGTTGTTTCGTCTGTTAACTCAATAATGCTAATTGGTGGAGTTATTTGTTTTACTTTTGTTTTGCTTGAAGCAATAACAACAAATTGTTTGTTTGTTGGGTTTTTAAACCTTTTAAACAAAATTGGATTTGATTCAAATTTAACAAATGCAATTTTGTGTGGAATTGGTGAAATAACAAAAGGATGTTTGTTGCTTTCAAAAATTTATATTTCTAAAACTGCCATTTATGCACTTTGCACTTTTGTTATTTCATTTGGTGGAATTTCAACCTTTTTGCAAGCATATGCATTTTTAAAAGGAATTGTTCCTAGCAAGGTATTTTTGTTGCAAAAACTTACGCATGCAATTTTTTCTACAATTATTTGTTTGCTGATTTGTTTAATTATTTAATTAAAAATGTTTATATATTTTGTTTTAGAAAAATTAGAAAAAAATTATAAATAATTAAAAAAAATTAAATTTTTTAAAAATTTTACACTTTTAATTATTATATTTAACAATAAATGCTAATTTTTTAAATAAAAAAAGATTGAAGATTTTTTGTTCTTCAATCTTTTTTTGCTTGCTTTTTTGTTAAGCAAACTTAGTCTTTTTTGGTAATTTGATTTTCTTTGGTTTCTTGATTTTCAAGTTCGTGTTCTTCATTTTTAGATTGTTCTGTAGGTTTGTCTTGATTGTTGTTTTGAGTGGTTTGGTCTAAATTTTCAGGTTTTTTAACAATTCCTAAAACAACCAAAACACCACATATTGCCATAACCAATTCTTCGACAACCACACTGCTCATTGTGTGTCCGAAGACTTTAGCAATGCTAACCGCAAGCAAACCAAGTGCACCTGCAAGAGCAGTCCAAAATCTATATGATTTTATCAACTTTTTCATTTTTTCTCCTTGGACTTTTCTTTAAACATTGTTTTATTTCTGTCACGTCTTGTTTTATTTCATCAACCGTATTTAGTTTGTTAGATAAATTATCTATTGTGTTTTGATATTTTGCTTCACGTTTCCGTGAATCTTTAAGTTCGTAAACTAAAAGAGCAACAAACAATGCTGCAAAAATTCCATTTGTTATTGCAACATTAAAAATGTTATCCCACATTTTCTTCTAGTGACTTCAAAAGTTTGTTATAGTTAACTTTGCCCAAATTCTCTTCATAAGAAGGGTTGTTTTTGAGCTCGTTAATTGCAACTTGTTTGTCGAGTTTAGCAAAATATTCTTTTGCAATTTGATATTTTTCGTCACGTTTTAGGATTTCAACAGTATATGTTCCATATTTTGCAACAAAGTTTGCAATATCTTGATTTCTATCATAGTTTTCTTGTTCGGCATCACGTTTCCATTTTGCTTCAAGCTCTGCAATTTCATTGTTATATTTAATAACTGATTGTTCATTTTTTGAAATATCTTCGTTTATTGAATCAATCTTGTTTTGCAATTTTATGGCATATTCAATGTTAAACGACTTTAATGCATTGTTTTTTTCTAGTTCAAGCGTGTTTTTTTGAGTGGTTAAAGAAAAAATCTTGTCACTTGTTTTGCTTGATAAAACAGTTAAGTCGTTAATCATTTTATCGTCGTAGTCTTGCAATTTGTTAACTATGATTGAAGACCTTGCAAGCCCTCTTTTTATTGCATCGTTTTGAGCATTTTCTTTAACTTTTGCATATGTGTTTTCTATGCTTTGTTTTTGTTCTTGCTCTTGATTTTTTAACTCTTTTATACTGTTGTCAATTTGGCTGTTTTGCAAATTGTAATCGGAATTAATTTTTTCGATTCCATCATTTTTGTATTGTGCCAAACTATTTTGTGCTTTTGTCGTTACTTCTTCTTTTGATGGAGCAACGTAATCAATTTTTTGAAGATTGATGTCTGTGTTAGCCTTTGTCCCTTGTGTGTACTTTTTATCTATTTCACTAAATTGTTCTAAAACAGATTTTGTTTTTTCTGTGTTATCTTTTACCTTTTGTGTTGTGTTGTCATCAAATAAATATTGATACATCCTTATCTCCCTTTAGGATTATTTTCTTTTGCCTATTTACAAGCATTTTTAATAATTTTTTGTTTATATTTGCCATTTTAGTTACCTATTGAAAGTGATATCTGTGGGCAAGAAATGTAAGTTTCGCCCGTGTTGTTGGCTTCAAAAGCAACTTCAACTTGTTCGCCAATCATGTTGAGTTTAACCCTTTGTGAAGTTTCTTTTCCAGAAACAGAAAAACTCTTTTTTTGTTTATCTGTTGCAATTGTTATTGTGCAAGGTGATTTTGTTTTTATAAGGCATTCTTTAATGTGTTTAATTTTTGTAGGATAACCCATGTTACTTTTTGGGCTTATCCACTTTTTTTGCAGTGGTTCACCAAAAATGCAACCATCTTCACTCAGTTCGCCCAAACGAGAACCATATTCTCCGTTAAAGCAAATAGCAACCTTGGCAAACCTTTGGTCGTCTAGCACAACCATTGAAGCGATATCAACTCCCCTTGTTATAGATACTTCATTTGTTACGAGATCTAATTCTATTAAAGCATTATTAACATAACCCCCTGAATATTTCTCGCAACCAATTTGCTCGCCGTCATTAAAATTAAGTCTGCAAGCAAGCAAAAATTTATTCTTAAAGTACACTCCACAAGCGTTGTCGTTTTTAACATCTTTAAACAGGTCATCTATACCCAAATTTAGTTTATGAGCAGAATAGCCATCAAAACTATGGATTCCGTCACGAGTTAAAAGCAAAATTTTATTGCCACAAACTGTTACTGTGTTTCCATATAGTTTTACGCTTGACACAAACAAGTGTGACACGCTAAAGTCTGTTTGGTCGCCATAGGCGGACACTTTTGAAACGCCATATTCCCTAAAAACGTATACATAATCATTATACGAAACAACCTTTGTTAAAGTGCCTCGTTCATCTTGCATTTCAATAAACCCACCACTAGACAAGTCTTCTTTCCAGTCGGTTGGGTCTAAGTTTGCAGAAAAGGCAAGCCTGTTGCGTTCTCCGCCAACAATGGCAAACAATCTTTCGTAGTGCAAGCACATTGAAACAATATGCGGTGCATTTTCAACTTTGGTTAAGCCATTGTTTAAAACATATGTCCACATGCCGTCTTGTTCAGATGAAAAAATTAAAGTATCTTGCGAGTTTAACCTATAGTTTATTGCATTAGGAATGCCCAAAAATTTGTCTGTGTTTTCTAGTGGATAACTTAAAGGTGCGTTGTCATGAACCATAACAAAATATAGTTGCCCGTCTGAATCAATAAACAAAACTTCTGGGTCTTCACGCTTGTCCACTTGGTTGTAACACTTATATTTCCAAATTTGTTTTATAGGTTTTCCCGGTGTGGTTATTGTTCTTTGGTCGTCGGAATTTATTTTAGGAAGAGTAAAATCTTTAAAGCCGTATCCAGTGCAAAGAGCACCTTTTTTAACATTAAAGTTATATGAAATTTTTGCCGATTTATATGGAAGCAATGCTTCATCTGTTTGAGTATCCATACATTTTTCAAAATTGGTAAAATTAACCAATGCGGATGTGCTACCTTTGCGCAATTTTCTGTTGGAATAAAACATTAAAACCACCCTCTTTTTTTAAGTTTTAGTTCTCCTTTTTTACGTTGTGCATTGATTAATGCATTTTTGTATCTGTTTTCCCAAAGTGTGGCATCATCATATAGCATTTGTAAAAAACAATATTCGCTAGCAACACCATAGGCTATAACTCTTGCAGAAATTTTTCCACCAAAACTTTCCGCCTCAGATTCAAGAGTTATTGTTTTTGGATATACCTTATAAACCACCTCCACTCTAGTTGCAAGGCATATCATTTTGTTGTTGGCAATAACATAGCGCATTGTTTTTCCGCTTGAAGATTTTACGGAAACAATTTCTTGTAAATTTTCATCAATCTCGTTTAAAGCAATTGAACCATCTTTTAAATGTAGTTCTTTTGTTTTTATAATTGGCAAATATTCTGTTGCTAACTCTTCTGTTATAAAGTTTAGACAATCCAAAATGTTATTTACTTCTTTTTTTTCGGCTTTTGTTAATTCTGCACCATCTGTTTCAAAAAAAGAAGAATTTAAAATTTCTTCTTTTCCGAGATAAATACAAACATTTTTAATTATTTCTTTTGCTGTCACTTAAACAATTCTCCATTTTTTTGAGTATATTTTTTTGCTCATTTTTTAAAAGGAGAGCATTGGACTCTTCAATTTCCTTTATATATTTTTTTCTGTTTTGAATTTCACTTTTTTGCGTATATTCAATCATTCTTTCGTCTATGCAATCAAAAGGATAAGTTAAACAATAAACACTAGGTTTAAACTCGTTTTCAAAAAGATACAACATAAATTTTTTATTTTTTACGTTATAATAAACCTCATATTTATTGTTCCAAGACTTTATTCTGTCAATCACACCCAAGGCATCGCTTTTTACAATAATTTTTTCCATGCTCCCCCTTTAATAAATTAAGCAATTTTAACATCTATTTTTTAATTAATTTCCGCTTGAAGTTGTTACAGTTGTGGCAAATGGATTTGTTACAGTGCTTGAAATACCGCTAATTTTTGCTTGACCGTTTGGTTTATCACAAATAAGGTCTGCATATTTAACTAGAGTTGCACTATATGTTGGATAGCCCATGTTTTGACGAATAACTCTTCCGTCTTCGCCTTCTAACCATTTCCAGTCACATAGTTGATGTAATGTGAAATCGTTTGTGTTTAACAAATACATTGCATCGTCTTCGACAAATCTGTCTGCAACAAGTGGAATACCATTGTATGATATTGCTTTATATCCACCATCTAACACAGCGATGTCGATGTTTCTTCTGTATGCGCCAAGATATTCTTGATATGCACGTCTTACAGCACTTGAACAAGCTATGTAGTTAATTTCTGAACCAGATACTTCTTCTAAAAAGTCAATTGCACTTTGAATTAAACCATCGCTTATTTCACCAGCAGATGCTTTTGTGTATGGAGCAAGCCATGGATAGTCTGCTCTTGTTAAACCATATAACTCGGTTGAATCAGAGAAGATTTTTCCAAGTCCTGTTATTTCAAAATCTTTTGAATTTTGAACATAAAATTTATCGCCTTCTGCAAAAGTTACAGTTGAATCTTCAACATAAACTTTTTTGTTTACACGATCAACATATTTAATTCTAACGCCGCTTTTTGCTGCCGACTTAGAATCTGATGTGTATGTATCAATAACCATGCCTTCTATTAAATTTTTAACAGAATCACATGTTATTGCTTTTGTTGATGAATCAAAACTAGAAACTGTTGCAAGCAAGCCAGAACCATCACCAAACAACATACGTCCAAAGTTGAAAGAAGATGCTTTAATTAAGCCTTCCATTTCGTCATTTAGCAAGTTAACAAATGCACCGGCATTGTTTTCTGACGCTCTGATTGCTTTATCAGACAATTCAATTTTTCCGTATAAGTTTTTCAATTCTGAAACAAATTGAACATAGTTGTTTCCGGCTGCTTTTGGAAGAGCATCATCTTCTGCTCCTGCACCAATACCGCCATTGATTCCAAATGGAGCAAGTTTTCTAACTTCTTTGCCCCAAACATCTTTTGTTGATTGTTTAATTTTTCCTAGTAAAGGGTTTGCATTAATGTTTAATTGATTAGCAACAACACCCAAATATACTGTTTTTAATGCGCTTTCTGCGCTTGATAAAGTTACCATTTATTATCCTTTTAAGTTAAACATTTTTTCCACCATTTGCTTTGCTTCTTGCATTGTAGTTGGTTTTTTATCTACGTATGTAGTCACACTACCTTGCGAAGTTATAACAGGTGGTGTTTTTAAATTTTGTAGATTTTTAAAATATTCTTCTAGCACTTGTTTTTTTACATCATCTCTGCTCAAAATTTTTTCATTTATGAAGTTTTGATCATTAGACAACTTTTCAGGCTCAACGTAATTTTTTTGCATTACTCTTGCCCAAGCAAGTTCCAAGGCATTTGGAGATGTTTGCAAACTTTTATCGTTTAAAATTTCGTTTGCAATATCTCCTGAATATCTTTGTGCCTCGGCATTTTTAGATAAAAAGTTTGAAACATTTTCTTGCCACTTATCGCTAGCAAAAACCGGCATACTCTCCTTTTTATCGGTCACTTCTTCCATTTGTTTAGTGACCTGGCTAAGTTTTTGACACTTTTTTGTAAATTCTGCCTGCAAATTGTTATAGGCAGAAAGCAAACTTTCAGTGTCTTTAAATTTACCTAGGGAGCCTTCATTTGAAGTTTGACAAGTCGTACCATTTTCACAATCTTCTTCAACATTAATATTTTGTACATTTTCCACTTGCTGTTCAGGTTGTTCCCCTATTGTTTTTTCTTCCATGATTAATTTTTCCTTTTATTGATTATTGTTTATGTTTTGTATGTCTTTTTCTAGTTGTTTAAATTTTTTATGTTCTCTAATATGATTCAATATTTTTTGTTCGATTTCTGGTGTTGAATTTTTTTCAAAATCGCCACCCAACATAAAGGCAATGTGCTCGTTTATGTGGATGTCATGATCGTCTATTTCGTTAACATTAACCTTTTCGTTATGCATAAATTTTGAATTTTCACACGAAGCTTTTTTCTGATGTAATTCCATTAAATCTTGAGAATTTTCCCAAACACCAAAACCTAAAAGTTCAAGTGCTTTAATTCTCATTCTGTTTGTTAGTTTTCCTTCTTCGTTGTTTAAAAGCCCAGCATTCAACAAATCAAAAACCATGCTTCTGCGTTGTGCCAACGACTCGTTTATTTCTGTGTCTGTTTCAAAATTGATGTCGTCACTTGTTATGTCGGAAGAGCAGAAATAATCCATTTCTAGTTCGCCGTGGTCGCCAACAATTTTAAATAGTCTTGGAACAGTTGCAAATTGTTTATATAGCCTTAAAATGTGTTTTGCAACATCTTTTATTGCCATTTTTATTTGGTCGCTTGTTACAGACAACCTTGCTTCGTCTTGCTCAATTATTAACTGAAGTGCAACACCTGAAATGTTGCTGCTTGCCAATTTTGAATTGATAATGTCCGACACACCGCTTATTGTTTTAAATTCTTCTAACAATCTTTCTTCTTCAATAGAAAAATCTGTTGGAACGTTTGTGTTTGACATATAACTAGGTGCAGAAGAACCTTGTCTATAAACCAAAATTTTGCCTGGTGACAAACCTTCTTCTTCTAAATTGTCAACATCAACCGACCCGTCTTCAACGGTTAAAACTCCCATTGATAATCTGTTTATGTATTCATGTTTTCTGTTTTTTACTGCATTGTAAGCACGCTGAATTGGAATAACTCTTTCAATAACACTTGCTCCCCAAAAACATCCACTTTGTTCAAGACAAACTTGCCTTATAAAAGGAAAACATCTTTCTTCGTCATTGCCATTTTTGTAAGGTAGTTCGCCACAATATAACAATTGATTTCCCGCAACAATAACCAATCTTCCGTTTGGATATTTTTGGCTAGGTTTTTCATATTTTTCAATAACAACAGCATAGTTGGTTTTTATTGTGTTAACCACTTTTGTTGCTCTGGATTGATAACCCAATCCACCAATGCCATCATTTTTAGAATCAAGTGAAAACACGTTAACATCTGCGCCCTGAACTTTTTTGCCCCACACGGCTTCAATTTCGTCAACGTGATATGCCTTTGCATGAATGATTGAATTGCAGTCTTGAATGCTAGAACAAGCAGTGCTTTCTGGATATATTTCAAAAGGCGAACAAACTGTTATTTGCACATCACCCATTTTTAAATTTTTTCCATTTTCGTCAACGGCAAAAGTTTTGCCTTTTGACGTGTTCCATGTAACTTTATAAAATGCAGAACCTGTGATTTCGCTCCATTTTGTTGCATCGTAAATTAGTTTTGTCATGTCTTCTTTGTTGTATATAGAATTAACAATTTTTTTGCTAAGTTTTGCAGTTTTTACATCATTTTCGTCACCGCTGGCAGGAATAACCGTCATTGTTGGCCTTACGGTTTTCAACTTTGCGAGTCTTGTTTCAATAATGCTGGCAATGTGATTAAAAACTTCACGTTCTTGCCAAAAAAATTGTTTGTCAAATTCTTCAATATCGTTGTTATATCCAACACTGCAATATTGATTACCCATTAAAAAGTTCATGTTTAACTGCCATTGTGCATCAAATGGTTTTCTTTCTGCACTTCGCTTTTTAAAGTCTTCTTGAATTTCTGAAATTAATTGTTGTTCTTCAAGTTTTTTCAAATTTTTTCTCCTTATCTTAGTTTTTTCTGTTTTTTAAATGGTGATTCTATGCTTTTTGGCACAATTGTTTTTGCAACACTTTCATAAATGGAACACAAACAATCGTCACAAAGTCCAACTTTTTTGTTTAAATCAATTTCGTCACAGATTGTGTTTGTTGCAAGATTTTTACACCCTGGAAAATCACATTTTGTTTTGTATGCAATTTTGACTATCTTCACTTTTTTCTCCCTTTATATTTTGATATATATCTTTTTCGGTTAACTCCTGATATTCTTTAAAAAGTCGAATTGCTTCGTTGTCCAGTTCTTCGTCCGTCATTCCAAAAAAACTTTTGTCTTCTTCGGTACCGCAAATATCAAGCAAAAGTTTTGCTGCTGAAATATCTGCTGGAACATAGTGTTTTACAACTTTACGCTTTGTTAAAACTTCGCTTTTGCCGTCACTAGAATATTCTTCTGTTATTTCTTTGGTTTCGTAACCTGTTGCTTTTTTGCTTAACGCATCCAACACTTTTTTAATCATTTTGCCATCTATTTCTTCAGCAATTTTCACAATTTTTTAACATCTCCTTTTTGAACATCACGCAAAATATATCACCGTTATTTTTTGTTGCAATACCCCTGTTACACATTTTTTATAAAATTTTACAAAACCCAAAAGTTTTTAAAGCCATCAAATAAAAGTCATCTTTAAAACAAAACATGCTAAAAAAAGAGAGAACTAGGCACTTAGCCATAATTCTCTCAATTTGTATGTGTTTGAAAAAAATATATGTTATTCTTGATGATATGCTTTGGTTGCTTGAACTAATGCTTCTTCAAATTTAACAAACTTAGAAAGCAAATTTTCTATTGCGGTGTTGTTCGCTTGCCCTTGCTCATCAAAAAGATTGTCTTCAAAAATGTTTTCAACCTTTATGTTTGTTAAACCAGAAAAACAATCATAACCCAATTTCATGCCAATGCATGCATTTGCAATTGCAGAAACAATTTTTATTTTTGCCATATGAATAAAATTTACAAGTGAACTTTCTATTTCTGCAAAATTGCTTTTTAAACGATTTTTTGCATCGCCATATAAGTGCATTGTTGCATCTTTAAGTTGTTTAAATAAGTTGGAAATTGAAACAAAATATTTTACATAATTTTCTACCAAGTCAACAAATAAATCAACATTTTTGGTGCTTTCTTCCATGATTTGTTCAGAAGTCAGAACAAAACTTGTTGCAAAACTTATAAACTCGCCAGTTGCAATAATAACATTGTTGCAAACATCAGAAAGCAAAACAAATGAAGAACCGCCTAAAGAACCAAATTTGTTGCCCAAAGCTTTTAAACCAACACAAAGGTCACCCATGGATGACTTAAAAATTTGCAAACCTTTTTCTTGAAATTTGCTATATTTTTCAAAAAACACTTTAACATTGGCTTCTTTGTTTTCTAGCAAAACAGACTCTTTTAAAGTGACAATGTCTTGGGATGCCTTTTCAAAAAGATTGCTTGTTTCCAAAAAAATTTCTGGCAACATTTTATTATTATCTAAAATAAACATATTAACTCCTTACATAAACATGGTAACATTTTAAAATTGTTTTTTGCAAACAAAAACAATGCAAAATTCATAAAATTTTAGTTGTCTTGTTTGTTTATTAATTGAATTCCAACGTCTTTTAGTTGTTTTTCACTTACTCTGCTTGGCGCCCCCATCATTAAATCTTTAGCGTTTTTGTTTAATGGAAATGCAATAACATCTCTAATAAACTCGTTATCGGTCATTATCATAAGCAAACGCTCTAAACCAAATGCTCCGCCTGCATGGGGTGGTGCTCCATATTGGAAAGCATTATATAATGCTCCAAATTTTGTTTCTACGTCTGCCTTAGAATAGCCTGCCATTTCGAATGCTTTAACCATTAGTTCTGTTTGATGGTTTCTAACTGCTCCGCTCAAAGTTTCATATCCGTTGCAAACAAGGTCATATTGATATGCCAAAATATCAAAAGGATTTTTCTTTTGCAAACTATTTAACCCGCCTTGTGGCATTGAAAACGGATTGTGTGCAAAATCTATTTGCCCTGTTTCTTCGTTTTCTTCAAAGAAAGGAAAATCACAAATCCAGCAAAAAGCAACTTTGTTTTTATCTATTAAATCTAATTGTTTACCCAATTCATTTCTTAAAACATTTGCAAGTTTTATTGCCATTTTTTTCTCGTCAGCAATAATAAAAATGCTTTCGCCACCCATCAAGTTGAACTCATTTTTTAAGTCTTGTTTGTTTTTATCTGTTAAAAATTTTGCAATGCTGCCTGAAAACTCGCCGTCTAAAAATTTTAACCATGCCAAACCCTTGCCTTCAAACGAAACAATATACTTGCCTAGGTCGTCATAAAAACGCCTTGGTTTTTCACCAGCCATGCAAGAAATTGCTTTTATTGTTTTGCCTTTAAAAGCATTAAATTCAGTGTCTGCAAAAATGTTTGTCAAGTCGTGAACAACAAGCGGATTTCTTAAATCTGGTTTATCGCTACAATATTTTTCAATTGCATCTTTATAAGGAATTTTAACAAATGGTGATTCATCTATTTGTTTGTTTGTAAACTCTTTAAACAAGTCAACAACAAACTCTTCACAAGCACTCATAACATCTTCTTGAGTGGCAAAACTCATTTCAAGGTCAATTTGATAAAACTCTCCCGGAGAACGGTCAGCACGAGCCGCTTCGTTTCTAAAACAAGGTGCAACTTGAAAATATTTATCAAAGCCAGAAATCATTAACAATTGTTTAAATTGTTGTGGTGCTTGTGGCAATGCATAAAATTCGCCCGGAGCATTTACTGTTGGAACAATATAGTCCCTTGCGCCTTCGGGGCTAGAAGAAGTTAAAATTGGGGTTTGAACTTCTAAAAAGCCCATGTTTGTGAGTTTGTTTCTAACCCAATTTAAAACATTTGCCCTAAAAACAATTGTGTTGTGGCTTTGTGGATTTCTTAAATCTAAATATCTATATTTTAACCTAAGTTCTTCTTTTGTGTTTGGTGCTTCTGAAATTTCAAAAGGCAAAACATTAAGGCTTTTGCCTAAAAGTTCAATTGTTTCTGCAACCACTTCAATTTCTCCAGTTGGCATGTTAGAGTTTTTGTTGGAACGCTCTAAAACTTTTCCGCAAACCGAAATTGTGCTTTCTTTGCAAATGTCCAACAACATGCTTTCGTTGTTTACAATTATTTGAGTAACTCCAAAATGGTCACGCAAGGTTAAAAAAGATATTCCGCCAAGTTTTCTTATAGAATTAACCCAGCCAGCAAGTTTGACTTGTTTGTTAACATCTTCAATTCTTAATTCGCCACAATTATGTGTTCTGTATATGTTTTCTTTCATGTGATCTCCAATTAAATATATTTAGCATTTGAATTATAGTTCTTAATAGCCTACAAAGTCAAACTAAAAGAAAAAAATAATAATTTATTATTCAATTTTGTGTAATTAAATTGATAAAACAGAAAAATAATGTTAAAATTATCGGAAGTTTATGGCAAGCAGCCCAAAGGATATTTGCCAGCAACTAATGTTTATTCAAACCGTGATGCCGTTATTTTTAACGGAGTTTGTGTCAGCAAACTTGATTTAGAAAACTTGTGAGCAAATCAGCATCTCATGGGTTATATATTTTGAAATAAAAGAAAGAAACAAAAAAAATGAATGAAATAGAAAAATATTACAACAAATTTAACGAAGACAAAAGGCTGCTTTCCAGACATGGACAAGTGGAGTTTTTTGTTACAATGGAGCATGTTAGCAAAGCATTAACCAATAATTCTAAAATTATTGATATTGGTGCTGGAACTGGGAGATATAGCATTGAACTGTATAATTTGGGTTACGATGTTACCGCCGTTGAACTTGTTAAAAAAAACTTAAGTGTTCTTAAGCAAAAAAATTCAGCCATTAAAGCGTTTCAGGGCAATGCTTTAAACCTAAAAAAATTTAAAGACAACTCTTTTGACATAACTTTGCTTTTAGGGCCAATGTATCACCTTTTTAAAACCGAAGACAAAGTTAAAGCTTTGCAAGAAGCAAAAAGGGTCACCAAAAAAGGTGGCTTGATTTTTGTTGCGTATCTGCTTGCTGATTATGCACTTGTTAGGCACGGCATTATGGACAACAACATTGAAGATTGTCTTATGCATGGCAAAATTGACAGCAATTTTAACATTATTTCAACCGAGAAAGACCTTTATAGCTATGTGCATTTGCAAGACATTGAAAAATATAACAACTTGGCTGAGTTAACCAGAAAACAAATTTTTTCGCCTGATGGTCCAACCGACTACATTAGACAATATGTTAACAAACTTTCCGAAAAAGATTTTAATTTTTATAAGCAATATGTTTTGTTTAATTCTTCAAACTTGAGCATGATTGGTGCAAGTTCTCATGTTGTGGATGTTTTAATTAAAGAATAGCAAAGTGACAACATTTTGTTTTTTTTAATATATTGTACTAGGTAAAAAGGAGATAACGTGCCACACAAGCCCACCCTAAAAAAAGTAAAATATATTAACAAAAAATCTTGCCATATAGACTCCTCTGTTGTTTTTGGAAACAATGTTGTTGTTTATCCAAACAACATAATTCTAGGAAATACATACATTGCTGACAATGTTGTTATTAAAGCAAACAATTATATTGTTAACTGCCGAATTGGTGAAAATTCTGTTGTTGACAGCAGCTATTTGGAGCAAAGTGAAATCAAAAAAAATGT
This sequence comes from uncultured Lachnospiraceae bacterium, assembly GCA_964600435.1. Classification (GTDB taxonomy): domain Bacteria; phylum Bacillota; class Clostridia; order Christensenellales; family UBA1242; genus HGM11367. Next base: position 53,305 of record CAZRJB010000001.1, on the reverse strand, counting down.
TTCAATTGGTCCATTTAGCAGACTAAGGCCTAATTCTGTTGTGGGTGACAATTGCAAAATTGGCAACTTTGTTGAAATTAAAAACTCAATTATTAAAAGTGGAACAAAAGCCAACCACTTGGCATATATTGGAGATTGTTCCATAGGCAAAAACTGCAACATTGGTTGTGGTACAATTTTTGTTAACTATAACGGAAAAACTAAAAACAAAATAACGGTTGGCAACAACTGTTTTATTGGTAGCAATGTTAACCTTATTGCACCGCTTGAAATTAAAGATAACACATATGTTTGTGCCGGAACAACTCTAACAACAAACACAGAAGAATTTGATTTTGTGATTGGCAGACAAAAAGAAACCATAAAACCAAAAAAAGCCAAAAAGTATTTAAAGGAGCAAAACTAAATGGGCATTTTTTTTGGAACGGATGGCATACGTGGAAAAATCAACAGTGAGTTAACATTTGATTTGGCATATAAGTGTGGCAATGCTCTTGGTTCTTGTTTAGATAAGCCAACAATAATCATTGGGCAAGACACAAGAATTTCTGGAAGTTGTTTAACAATTGCATTTGCTGGTGGAGCATTGTGTGCAGGCGCCAACATTATTGATGTTGGAATTTGTCCAACTGCTGGAATTGCCTATTTAACTAGAGTTTTGGGTTCAGATTTTGGGGTTGTTATAAGTGCTTCGCATAACACAGCAGAATTTAATGGAATAAAAATTTTTGACGAAAATGGTTTTAAACTTGGCGACATAAAAGAAAATTCGCTTGAACGTCGTTTTGTTCACAATTTTACAATATCTCCACAAAGGATTGGTGTTTATAAGCAAGATAAAAACCTTGTTCAGTTATATGAAAAGCATCTTTTATGTTGTTGCAAAAACAAACTTAACAATTTAAAAATTGTTGTTGATGCAAGCAATGGTGCAAGTTATAAAATTGCCCCTAAAATATTCTCAAAATTAGGTGCAAATGTAATAAAAATTGCATGTAAAAACGATGGCAAAAACATTAACAACAATTGCGGGTCTTTGCATCCAGACAACTTAAAGTCTGCCGTTATAAAACATGCTGCAGATTTTGGTTTTGCTTTTGATGGCGATTCTGACAGAGTTATTGCTTGTGACGAAAACGGCAATATTATTGACGGCGACTTGATTGTTTTTATGCTTGCAAAATATTTTAAAAGCAATAATTTGTTAAGAAAAAATACTGTTGTTGGAACAAGGCACACAAACATGGGGCTAGAAAAAGAATTAAACAAACTAGACATAAAACTAGAAAGAACAGACATTGGCGATAAATATGTTATTGAAAAAATTGAAAAAGACAAATTAAATTTGGGTGGAGAAAAATCTGGACATGTTATTTTGCGTGACCACTCCACCACTGGTGATGGTATTTTAACGGCAATCAAATTGTCCGAAATGGTTGTGGAATTAAAAAAACCACTTAGTGAGTTATCGCAAGTGCCAGTTTATCCACAATGCAATATAGATTGCACTGTTTCAGATAAAATGAGAGTTATAAACAGCGAATCGTTAACAGAGGCAATAAACAAAGAAGAAAACATTCTGGGCAAAGACTCTAGAATTATGGTTAGAGTTTCAGGAACAGAAAACAAAATCAGAATTATGGTTGAAACAAACAATTTAGCAAAAGCAACAAACAGCGCACAAAAGATTGAAGAAATTGTATATAAAATTGATAACAAGGAGAACTAAACATGTGTGGCATTGCTGGTTATATTGGGACAAATGTTGAAAAAACATTAATCGACAACTTAAAAATGCTGGAATATAGGGGTTACGATTCTGCCGGCATTGCAACTCTAAACAATAATTTAATTAAAGTTGTTAAAAGTTCTGGAAAAATTGCAAACTTAGAAAAAAAATTGGTTTATAAACAAGATTACACATGCGGAATTGCACACACACGATGGGCAACTCATGGAAAACCAAACAAAACAAATGCACATCCACATTCTTCAAACAATAACACTTGGGCAATTGTACATAACGGAATAATTGAAAACTATAACCAAATAAAAACAGAGTTAGAAAGCATGGGTTTTAAATTTAAAAGCCAAACAGACACCGAAGTTGTGTGCAACCTTCTTCAATTTAACAAAGACACAAGTCCAATTAAAACTTTAATAAAAACAGCAAAAATGCTTAATGGTTCTTTTGCGCTAGCCTGCTTAAACAAAAACTACAAAAACACACTATTTTTAGCAAAAAACAAAAGTCCTATTTTTGTTGCAAAAAATAAGGAGTGTGTGTATGTTTCAAGTGATATTGTTTGTTTTAAAAACAAAGTTGACGAGTTTTATGAATTAAACGACAACGAATTTTGTGAAGTAACAAGCAACAAAATTGTTTTTTATAACATTAATGGAAAAATTATTAAAAAAAACACAAAAAAATTATCAAATTTAGATAATTATTACACAAAAGATAATTTTAATCATTTTATGATTAAAGAAATTTTTGAAACACCTGTTGTGTTAAAAAATTTGGTTATTAATTACAAAAAAAATAATTATTTTAAATTATTTAATAAAAATTATATTTCCAAATTTAATAAAGTTGTTTTAATTGGTTGTGGAAGCGCTTATCATGCTGCACAAATTGGTGCAAAATTTTTGCAAGAAAATGCTCGAATAGATGCTTCGGCTCATATTGCGAGCGAATATAGGTATTCTAATCCACTAATAAACAAAAAAACACTTTGCATTTTGGTTAGTCAAAGTGGAGAAACTGCCGACACTTTGGGAGTTTGCAGCATTGCCAACAAAAATAAAGCCACCACAATTGCTTTAACCAATGTGCCTTATAGTTCGCTTGCCAGAAATTGTAAGAGTGTTTTACCAGTTTGTGCAGGCACAGAAATTGCAGTTGCCTCCACAAAAGCCTACACTGCTCAAATATCGGTTTTGTATATGCTTTCAATGCATTTAAAAAACGAACTTTGGGGTGAAAACAATAATTATTTTGATGATATTTCTCAAATTTCAAACAATTTAAATTTAAGTTTTGAAGAATTTTTTGACCTAACAAAAAGCATTAAAAATGCAAAAAATGTGTTTTTTATTGGCAGAAGTTATGATTATATAACAGCACAAGAAGCCAGTTTAAAATTAAAAGAAATAACCTATATTTTTTCTAGTGAGCATGCATCAGGAGAATTAAAACATGGTTTTTTGGCACTTATTGACAAAAGTTCATATCTTTTTGCAATTGCAACTCAAAAAAACCTATTAGACAAAACCCTTAATGGTGCATTTGAAAGTCAGGCACGTGGAGCAAAAGTTATTTTTGTCACACAATTTGACCTGCCTCCAGAAATTTCTAATAAGTTTTATAAAGTTATTAAGTTGCAAACATTTAAAGAAGAACTCATGCCAATTTCTTCAATTGTTCCATTTCAACAATTCGCATATTTTACAAGTATAAACAAAGGCATAAACCCCGACCAGCCTCGAAACCTTGCAAAAAGCGTAACTGTTGAATAATCTCAGATTTTTTTATAAAACATGCTGATTTTGAGCAATTTTTATAAAATTTTGCCTTAAACAGAGAATTTAACAAATATTATTATATATTTTTAAATTTTTTCCAATTTTAACAAATTTGTGTTTGTCATGCTTGATGTTCCACCTGTTAAAACGATATTGTCACCAGAATTTAAGTTGAATTTTTCTTTTGCAAAATCAACTGCATTTTTGAACAAAATATTCAAATTTTGATAATCTTTAATCAATAAAGGTTCAACACCAAAACGCAGCGCCAATTTATAAAAAACATTATTGTCTGTTATAAGCCCTAAAACATTGCAACAAGAATGAAATTTTGAAACATTAACAATTGTTCTTCCTGTTTTGCTACATGCAACAATTGCTTTTGAGTTTGTGTCGGTTGCCAATTTGCAACAAGCCTTGCTAACCGCATCTAGGTTGCTAGATTGCTCAACCTTTATTTTGTTTAAAACAAAAGAATAGTCTAATGATTTTTCTGTTTCTTCCACAATTTTAGACATTACACAAACCGCTTCTAAAGGATATTTTCCAGATGCTGTTTCACCGGAGAGCATAACTGCAGATGTTCCATCATATACCGCATTGGCAACATCACTTGTTTCTGCCCTTGTTGGCCTTGGCGAATATATCATGCTTTCAAGCATTTCGGTTGCAGTTATTGCAATTTTGCCCATATTTAAACATTTTTCAATTAAGCATTTTTGAATGAATGGAAGTTTTTCTTGTTCAATTTCAACCCCCAAGTCACCTCGAGCAACCATCAACCCAGAGCATTCTTTTAATATTTGTTCAACATTATCAACACCTTTTTGATTCTCTATTTTTGCTATTATATTTATGTTTTCTCCACCATTTGCATCTAAAAATTTTCGCACAGACAACACGTCTTCTGCTTTAGAAACAAAAGAACATGCAACATAGTCAACACCATGCTCTATTCCAATTAACAAATCATGTTTGTCTTGCTCAGATAAATATTTGCCTTTTAATTCTTTTTTTGGAAAATTCATGCTTTTATTGTTAGAAAGTTCCCCGCCAAAAACAACATTGCAAACAACATTGCTCCCGCTTACCTTTTTAACTTTAAAAGCTACCAAGCCATTGTTTACCAAAATTGTGTCACCAACTGAAATTTCTTTTGATAGGCGTTTATAGTTAACAGAAACCATTTGTTGTGTTCCTTCCACATCTTTGGTGGTGAAAGTAAATTCGTCACCATTATTTAAAAAAACTTTGCCATTTTTAAATGATTTTATTCTGAACTCTGGACCTTTTGTGTCTAACATTATTGCAACAGAAACTTTAAGTTTTTCTCTTATTGTTTTTATGAGTTTTATGGTTTGAATGTGCTGTTCATCAGTTCCGTGAGAAAAATTAATTCTGGCAACATTCATGCCGGCATTAATCATGCTTGCAATTGTTTTTTCATTGTTGCACGATGGACCAATTGTGCAAATAATTTTTGTTTTTTTCATTTTGTATCCTTTTTATTTTATTATATCAATACAAAACAAAAAATGCACGTTATTTAACATGCATTTTTGATTTTATTTGTTTATTTTTACATTATATCTAATTTTTTCTTTAGCAGAAACAGATTTAACAATTGCTCTAATGCTTTGAGCAATTCTTCCATTTTTGCCAATAACCTTGCCCACATCGTCTGGAGCAACGGTAACAATAATGTTTATTGAATCACCTTCACGGGTGGACTCAATTTTGACTTCGTTTTCATTATCAACCAAATTGGTGACAATGTATTTAACAAGTTCTTCCATACTTCACCCCTAAATAAAAGTGTTCTTAATTTTTCTTTTCTTCAATAACACCGCTTTTAACAAGTAAGTTTCTAGCTGTGTCTGTTGGAACAGCACCATTTTTTAACCACTTTGTTGCTTTTTCTGAATCAATTTTGATTTCTGCAGGATTTGTAAGTGGATTATAAGTTCCAAGAATTTCAATAAACTTACCATCTCTTGGAGCACGTGAATCTGCTACAATAACACGATAGAAAGGTGATTTTTTATCTCCCATTCTTGTTAGTCTGATTTTAACTGCCATTGTTTTTCTCCTTTTATAAAATTTATATATTCAAACTTAAAACAATTAGTTTTAAATTAAAATATCAATGTTTATGTTACAGGTTTTAAAAACCCATAAGTTTGCCCAAAAGACCTTTTTTGCTTTTCAATTGTTTAAGCATTTCTTTGGACTGTTCAAATTGTTTTAAGAGCAAGTTTACATCTTGAATTGTTGTTCCACTACCCTTTGCAATTCTTTTTTTCTGACTTGCTTTAATTAATTCAGGATTGCGTCTTTCTTTAATTGTCATGCTCTGAACAATTGCCTTGTTATGAAGCAATTGTTTTTCGTCTATTTGAACATTTTTCATTTGAGCACCAAGCCCTGGAATCATGGAAATTATGTCGTTTATGTTTCCCATTTTTTTAAGATTTTCCATTTGTGCTAAATAGTCTTCAAAGGTAAAAGAATTTTCTCTAAATGCCTTTTCCAATTTTTTTGCTTCTTCTTCGGTTACTGCTTCTTGTGCCTTGTCTATTAAAGTTAAAACATCTCCCATTCCTAAAATTCTAGAAGCAATTCTGTCTGGATAAAAAGGTTCTAAGTCACCAATTTTTTCACCTATGCCACAAAATTTTATTGGTTTGCCTGTTATTGCTTTAACCGATAGAGCAACACCACCACGAGTGTCACCGTCTAGTTTTGTAACAATAACACCAGTAATATCAAGGTCATTGTTAAATGTTTCTGCAACGGTTACGGCATCTTGACCAGTCATGGCATCAATGGTTAACAAAATTTCTGTTGGTTTAACTTCTTTTTTTATGGACTTTAGTTCATTCATTAATTCTTCATTAATATGAAGACGACCCGCCGTGTCTAAAATTACAGTGTCATAACCTTGACTTAATGCAAAATCAACAGCCTGCTTTGCAGTTTTTATTGGGTTTTGTGTGCCTTTTTCAAAAAAGCCTATTCCCGCTTGACTGGAAACAACCTTTAGTTGATTTATTGCAGCAGGGCGATATATGTCACATGCCACAGCCAAAACACGTTTACCACTCTTTTTTAGCAAATGCCCAAGTTTTCCAACATGGGTTGTTTTTCCTGCACCCTGAAGACCACACATCATTATTATTGTTGGTGGAGCAGACGAAACTTTAAGTTTTTGGTCTGGACTTTTCATTAACTCAATCATTTCTTCATTAACAATTTTAATGACCTGTTGCCCTGGAGTTAAACTTTTTAAAACAACATCACCAACTGCTTTTTCAGAAACTTTTTTAACAAAGTCTTTAACAACCAAATAGTTAACATCCGCTTCTAAAAGTGCCATTTTTATTTCTCGCATTGCGTCTTTAACTTCTAACTCTGTAAGTTTTCCACGTTTTGTAAGTTTACTAAAAATGTGTGACATTTTTTCACTTAAGTTACCAAATAAACCCACTTTTAACTCCTTTTAAAATTCATCAAGCAATTTTTGCAAATTGTCTTTTGTTACAACACTTTTTTCAAGCAAATTTTTAACTGAAGTTTTAAAACTTAACATTTTAACTTTTTGTTCAAAAAATTCCAGTTTTTTTGTTGAAGTTTTTATTGCATCTAAAACAGCAGGTTTGCTTATTTTAAAAAAATCACCAATTTCTTGCAAACTTAAATTGTCACAAACATACATTGTTAAAATGTCTTTCATTCTTTTTGTGAGCAACTCGCCATAGGTGTCCAAAAGCAAGCCTATTTCAACGGTTTTTTCTAACTCCATAACTACCTTTAAAAATGTTGATTAATTTTACCAAAAGCAAGTTAAGTAAAATTACTTAACCATGTTAACACATATTTTTAAACTTTGCAAGCATATTTTATAAAAATTTAAGTTTTTGTTTGGTCATGCAAAAAAATAAGCAAATAAAATGTTATTTTTCTTAAAAAATAATGTTAACCTAACAAGGTTATTAATGATATTTCCATTGTTTTTGCGATTTTAATTAAAGTGACAAAACGAACATTGCAACCATTTTTTAATCTATTAATTGTTTGTTTTGATATGTTGCAAGTTTTACAAAACAAAGATTCGGTTATGCAGTTATTTTTAATATATTCACTAATTTTTTTAACTACTGAATTACACACATTTTTTATTTCCATTTTTTCTCCTTATAAATAAAATATAATACCAATGGTATTCATGTCAATTTATTTGTTAATACTATTAGTATAATTTTGATATGAATAAATTTAGAGAAAGATTAATTTCAACACTCAACGAAAACAAAATGTCTCAACGGGAATTAGCTAGACGAATTAACAAATCTCAAGGAATTGTCAATAGTTATTGTACTGGAAAAAGAGAACCTTCATTAGATTCTTTAATGTTAATTTGTAAAGCGCTTGGCGAAACGTCAGACTATATGTTGGGTTTGGAAGATTATTATGGAAATAAAACCATAAATTAAGTTGATATGGAAAGTTTTGATTTGAACATAATTGCTCACAACTTTTATTGCGAATCTTTTTTGTCCATCTTGTATATGCAACTTATTTGAAAGAATTGGTTGTTAGTATTGGTTAGTATTGGTTGTTAAACAAAAAAAAGGCTTTAAACGAAAACATTTAAAGCATTTTTTTAATTTGGCAACAAACTTAAAATAATTTGATTTGTTGCACCAAAGTTTTGTGGAGTTATATATAAAAAGTTATTATCATAATTGATTATGTTGTGATTTTTTAATGTTTTAACAATTTCGGCTTTGCTTTTAACAACATCATAGCCATATGATTTAAGCAAATTTAAACTAACACCTTTTTCTTGCCTTAACCCAAGCATTAAACATTCTTCTATTTTTTCGTTACTACCTATGTTTTCTATTTCAGGATAAAACTTGCAACACTCGTTATAACTCATTTTTTTTACAAACACACAATTAATATACTTTTTATAATCATCCAAAGACTCTAGTCCTGCAATTCTTTGATTGTTATAAAAACTATGAGCAGCAACACCAAAACCTACATATTCTCCCATGTTCCAATAATTAACATTATGTTTACACTCAAATCCACATTTTGCAAAATTGCTAATTTCATATCTCTGAAAACCCAACTCTTTCAACAACAAATATGTTTGATTGTACATATTCACAGAATCATCATCAGTTGGCACTTTCAACTTTTGATTTATGACAACCTGCTCATATAGTTTTGTGCCATCTTCCAACATGAGCATATATGCAGAAATATGCTTAACACCTAAATTTGCTAGTGTTGTTATATCTTTTTTTAGCATGTTAAAACTCTGATTTGGAATGCCAATCAACAAGTCACAAGAAATGTTATCAAAGCCCACGCTTTTTGCCAGTTTAACACTTTCAATTGCCATTTGTTGATTATGTATTCTCCCAAGCAATGCCAAACATTTATTGTTTAAACTCTGCACTCCAAAGCTTATTCTATTAATGCCAGCATTGAAATATGCAACCAATTTTTCTCTTGTGCATGTGCCAGGATTGCATTCAATTGTTATTTCTGCATTTTTGCAAACCGTATAGTTTTGTTTTATAGCATCAAGTGTTTGTTCAATAAATTTTTGATTCACAAGGCTGGGAGTTCCGCCCCCAAAATAAATTGTTTTTACAATTTTGTTTTTAAAACTATTGCTCATTCCAACAATTTCAGTAATTAGGTTGTTGAAATATGAGTCAAATTGGTCTTCTGATTTGCACCATGAAACAAACGAGCAATATGAACACTTGCTCATGCAGAATGGAATATGAATGTATATTGAAATTTCTTTTAACGCGTCCATTTTATCCTTTTTGTTTTAACAAAAACAAGGCATGTGGAGGTTTCCTTGCCTTGTGTTTTTTAATTTTCGTCATCATTAGTTTTTAATATGCTCATAAATGCTTCGCTTGGGAGTTCAATTGAACCAATTTTTCTCATACGCTTTTTGCCTTCTTTTTGTTTTTCCAACAACTTACGTTTTCTAGAAATATCACCGCCATAACATTTTGCCAAAACATCTTTTCTGAGTGCAGAAATTGTTTCTCTTGCAATAACCTTGCCACCAATACATGCTTGAATTGGCACTTCAAAAAGCTGTCTTGGGATAACTTTTTTTAGTTTTTCTGCAATTCCTCTACCGCGCTCATATGCTTTCTCTCGATGTGTAATTAAACTTAAAGCATCGCAAGGTTCTCCGTTTAACAAAATATCTAGTTTAACCAAATCGCTTGGTTCAAAATTTGAAATTTCATAATCAAGACTTGCATAACCCTTTGTGCGAGATTTTAAACTATCAAAAAAATCATAAATTATTTCACCTAAAGGAATTTTATATTCTAACCTTACACGTTGCTTGTCTAAATATTGCAAATCTTTATATGTTCCACGTTTTTCTTGGCAAAGTTCCATTATTGGCCCCACATATTCTGGTGGAGTAAAAATATATAACTTAACCATTGGTTCTTCAATTTTGTCTATTTCTGAAACAGGTGGCAAAACGGATGGATTGCTCACCACAAGCATGTCACCATTAGTTTTGTAAACGTTATAAGAAACACTTGGTGCGGTTGTTATTATATCCAAATTAAATTCTCGCTCCAGCCTTTCTGTTATGATATCCATGTGCAACAAACCTAAAAACCCACATCTAAAACCAAAGCCCAAAGCTTTGCTAACTTCAGGGGTGAATGTTAAAGAAGCATCGTTAAGTTTTAGTTTTTCAAGCGCATCTTTTAAATCGGAATATTTGCTACCATCAACCAAAAAAATTCCACTAAAAACCACTGGTTGCACTTCTTTGTAGCCTGGTAGTTTTTCTAAACTTGGATTGTCTGCAGATGTTATTGTATCACCAACTTTTGTGTCTAGCAGGTTTTTTATGCTTGCACAAATATATCCAACATCACCCGCTTTAAGAATAGAACACGCGTTCATGTTTGGTGTAAACACACCAACTTCAGTAACCTCATAAGTTTTTCCCGTTTGCATCATCAAAATTTTATCACCCATTTTGCAAGTGCCATCAAAAACTCTAACAAAACAAACAGCGCCCTTAAAGTTATCGTAGTAACTGTCAAAAATAAGGCATTTTAGTGGCGAATTTTCGTCACCTTTTGAGCAAGGAACATATTCAACAATTTGGTCTAGAACTTGCTCAATATTTAAGCCTTCTTTTGCAGAAATGCAAGGAGCAGTGTCTGCCGGAATACCAATAACATCCTCAATTTCTTGTTTTGCTTTTTCAATGTTTGCGCTTGGCAAGTCAATTTTGTTTATAACTGGCAAAATTTCCAAATTGTTATCAATTGCAAGATACGCATTTGCAAGAGTTTGTGCTTCTACACCTTGACTTGCATCCACAATTAAAATTGCCCCTTCACAAGCAGCCAACGACCTTGAAACTTCATAAGTAAAATCCACATGCCCCGGAGTATCAATTAAATTTAATGTGTATTCAACCCCATCTTTTGTGTAAAACATTCTTGTTGGAGTTAGTTTGATTGTTATTCCACGCTCACGTTCAATATCCATGCTATCCAGAAGTTGGTTACTCATGTCACGTTTGCTAACAGTTCCTGTTTTTTCTATAAGCCTGTCTGCAAGAGTGCTTTTGCCATGGTCTATGTGAGCAACAATACAAAAATTTCGTATATATTTTTGCCTATCTGACATATTTTCTCCCAATTTTGCTCTAAAATTACATTTTTTCAGGTGCTTTTATTGTAAGGCAATCCAAAGCATTTTTGATTATGTTTTTTATGCAAACAACAAAAGCCATCATTTTTCTAGAATGATTTTCATCATCGGGGTTAACAAATTTTATATCCGTTCCCCAAACAGAGTGAAACAAAGATGCAAAGTCTTTTAAATAATCAACAACAAGATTTGGCGAACGTTTTTGGGCAGCACACAAAATTGTTGATGGATATTTTGCCATTAAAACACATATTTCTTTTATTATTCCAGAACAATCATCCATAAAGCCTTTTAAATCTTGTTCATTAAACACATATTTTTTTCCAAACTTGCTTTCAAAGTTTTTTAAAACCGAATTTGTTCTTGCATATGCATATTGAATGTAATATACCAAATTGTCCTTAGATTTTTCCTTAACTTTGACCATGTCAAACGTCATTTGTGTTTCTGCTGATTTAGAAAGCATAAACAATTTTAACTCGTCCACATTTATTGCTTCTGCAACATCAGACAACAAAACAAATGTGCCTTTACGTTTTGACATTTTAAAAGGTACACCATTTTTTTCTAAGGCAACCATTTGGCACAAAACAACTTCCAACTTGGCATTGTGTTCAGATATGGCATCAACAGCACTAGAAAGCCTTTTAACATAGCCACCATGGTCAGCACCAAAAATGTTTATTAATGTTTTAAATCCCCTATCATATTTATCTTTGTGATAAGCAATGTCTGATGCAAAATATGTGTTTGAGCCGTCTGCACGCAAAACAACACGGTCTTTGTCATCACCAAACAAAGTTGACCTAAAAAGTGTTTGAAGTCCGTCTGAAAACCTTGATTCTTCTTGTTCGTCTTCGTTTGAACTTCCACCTTTAGGAGCATCCAACATGCCTTGATAAATGTAAGAAAGTTCTTGCATTTTGCCTTCGTTGTCTACAACAACAGCAGATTTTTGTTTTAAAAACTCTAAACTTTCTTCTATTTTGCCCCTGTTAATTAAATCAGTTTCCGAAACAAAAGAATCAAACTCCAAGCCCAAAAGTTTAAGGTTGGATTTAATTATTTCCATCATGGCATCAACACATTTTGATTTAAAACAAGAAAAAAACTCTTGTTCGCTTATACCAACATATTTATCGCCAACTTCGATTGCCAGTTTTTTTGCATAGTCAATAAGATATTCTCCAGGGTAGCAACCATCTGGCATTGATTCTTTTTTATGCTTTCCAAATTGTTGTTCATATCTAAACTGAACAGATTTTAAAAGAGTGTTTATTTGAACACCAAAGTCGTTCATGTAATATTCTTTTGTGACATCATATCCTGCCTTGGACATTAGGTTTGAAAGCGCAAGCCCCAAAATTGCGCCCCTGCAATGCCCAACGTGCAAAGGCCCAGTTGGATTTGCCGAAATAAACTCCAACAAAACTTTGTCTTTTTTTTCACCATTGCCAAAAAGATTTCCACTTTTAACAACCTCAATCAAAAATTGTTCCCAAATTTGCTCAGTAAAAACAATGTTTATGTAACCATTAACAACTTGAGCATTTTTAATATAGTCAATTTTGTTAAAAAGCTCTGCAAGTTCATTTGCAATGACATTTGGATTTTTGCCCAACGTTTTTGCAAAAACCATTGCAACATTTGTAGAAAAATCCGCACCGGTTTTTACTGGCGGAATAACAAACCTAATGTTGGAAACCAATTTTTCGTTATTGTATGCTTCTTGTAAATATTCTTTAATGATAAATAATAAATCTTGTGTTGCCTTTTTAAATAAATCCATAAAAACTCTCCAATAACACAAACTTTATCACAAAACCATGTTTCTTGTCAAATTAAAGGCAATCAAAAAATGACAAGCAAACAAATTGCCAAGGTAACTTTTTCAATTTGCACTGTTGTTATTGAAAAATTATTGTTTTTGCGGCTAAAAAAAACAACCATTGCAAGTGCAATAATTGTTTTTTGTGCCTAAGATAATTCTTCTTCAACAACTTCTTCTTGATTAATCATTATTTTGTTAATGGATACTTCATATGCTATTTTTTTCAAAATGTCACCACTTTCTGTGTGTTTTTGATATTCTCTAGACTGGATTCTTCCAACAATGTTAACTTTTGTTCCAATTGCCAATTCGCTAACAAATTTTGCATTTCTACCCCATGCAATGCAAGGAAGATAGTCGCTTTTGTTGTATGCCCTGTTAACCGCAATCAAACAATCACATATTTCTCGATTAAAAGGAGTTGTTCTATATGTTGGTTCTTTGCAAATATACCCAGTTATTTCAATTATGTTTGGATTCATATCTTCTTCAAATTCGCAGACTTCTCTAACAAACACAGTTAACATAAGTTTACTCTTTTCATCTTCAATTTTGTTATAACTTCTAAATTGCCCTTTAATGCAAACATATTTGCCCAGTTCAAACCTTCCGCCTGAAATTAATTTTTCTGACACGGTAACAGGCACCCTGTCTAAGTGATTAGATAGCCTTGGCACAAGCAATGTTACCTCGTAAAATGCTTCTCCAAATGTTTCATGACTAAATTTGGGTTCGCTCTCAACCGTTCCACTTAAAAACACCCTATTATTGTTCATTTGTTCAATTTTCATTATCAATTTTCTCCTTTAAAGTTGATTTTTGAAGTCCAGCCCTGTCTATTGTGTAATTATCTTTATAAATTAAATCACCCACTGCTCCAACCTTATATCCCCTTTTTGCAAGCCTGTCCAAAATCATTGGCAATGCATCAACAATATGGTCGCTGTTGTTGTGGCATAAAATTATTGAACCACTTTTTACACCATTTAAAATTCTTGTTGTTATTGCTTCTGCACTCAAGCCCTTCCAATCCAAAGAATCCACATCCCATTGAATTGTTTTTAAATTTTTGCTTTCGGCAACATCCAAAAGTGTGTTGTTGTACGAACCAAATGGCGCTCTAAAAATGTCAACCGATTTGCCAGTTATGTTGGTTATAAGTTCAATGCTTTTATCAAGTTCCAAACTTATTGCATCTTTGCTAAGTTTTGCCATGTCTGGATGAGTGTTTGAATGTGTCCCAATTTCAAATCCATTTTCATCAATATATTTAACCATATCTCCATATTTGTCTACCCAAAATCCAACAAGGAAAAAAGTTGCCTTAACATTGTATTCTTTGCATATGTCAACAATTTGCTTGGTTTTGTCTGCACCCCATGCTGCATCAAAAGATATTGCAACTTGCTTATTCTCGGTTTCCACACAATAAATTGGAACCTTTCTTGTTGAATAACCAAAAAAAACTTCCGCAGAAACAGCACCATTAATTGAGATTGCTAAAAGTATTGTTACAAGAAGAACCACCAAAACATATTTAATGGACCTAGATTTAACTACACAAAACATTTAAACCTCGCTTTTAATTCTATTCAAAATGAAATTTGTAGTTAATGCGAATATTTGCAAATTGTTAACTAAAAATTACATTTTTGTCGAAATTAATTCATTGACCAACCATTGCTAGCCATTTCTTTAATCTTGTAATATGCTATGTTCATTTTTTAACGTTTATTACAAAATTTGCATATTTAAAAATTTGTGCTTTACATTTCTTTTTTTCTACACAAATTGAAAAACTCACACTTAAACCCTCTAACCCGTCATTTTTTTCTGTTTATAATATCAAAAATTTTTGCCACCCCCTAAAACATCAATAAAAAAGTGTTCCTTAATTTTCATGGGATAGATAAAAAAGTGTAAAAAAAAGGCACAAGATTTTAAAAATCTTGTGCCAACAAAATGGTGGGAGTTAAAGGACTCGAACCTATGACCCTCTGCTTGTAAGGCAGGACTACTGCCTTATATATAAAGAGATTAAAATAATTTTGACAACACTTTTGACAACATTGTTTTTTAATTGTTATAAAAAAACATCCCCTAATAGATTAAATTCTATAGGGGATTTTTTATTCTATTTTAGATCTCTCAATTTGGTTATCTGATTGTTAATAAAATCACCAAGTTCACACAAATCAATTATCCAATCACTATCACTATTTGTATTGTAAAATTTTCTAACTTCCTCCAGCACTTCAATCGCCTTGCTGTTTTGAGATTGTTCTAATTTTTTAATCTTTTGGTCTTACTTGTTAAGTAAATCAAAAATCTCTTCAATCCCTATAACTCGTTTACAATTCAAATTGTTATCAAAAACATCAATTAATTGTCCTTTATAATGTTTTAATTCAAATCTCTCTTCCATTACTTTCTCCTTATAATAAATATATTCTATTTCTTCTTTGTTAGTTTTTTAATATAATCTTCAGCCATAAATAGAAAATCTATTAACGTTGCTTTATCAAATTGTTTGAAATATGCTAAATCGTGATATTTCTTTGGATCATATGATTCAGGCAATGATGCCTCCTGCTCTTCCAAAGATTGGTTTGCATCCGGATCTTCATATACTTTTGACGTTTTATCAGTTCTTTTAGATAATTCTTTTAATGTTTCGCGCAACTCTATACATGACATATCCGAAGTAATCTCTTCATTTTTTATAGCATTAGTCAACATGTTATATTCATATGGTAACAGTTCCAGTAATTTACCAGGAGAATATAACTCAAACATTGGTTTTACATGCGCATCTTTTATGCAAGATGCTGTAATGAATTTTTTATAACACGATACATATCTGTCTACTTCTTTTTTGCTAAATCCAAATTCTGCAAAAATATCTTTTGCTTTATATTTAACTAAACGATCATATCCCGGTTCTTTAACAGTAAAATAGTTGTTTTGACAATAACGTGAAATATCATAAACTTTGTAACAAACCTTAGCAAAAACTTTTTGAGTTTGAAAATAACAATCATTCAATTCAGCAATTTTTTTATTAAGTTTTGGATCGTCGGTTTCTATTTCAACTTTTTTAAAATCTTCCATAATTTTTTCCTTTTACTATTTTTTTTACAACTTTGAAAAGACAAATTGATTTTTTGGGACGGCACCGTCCCAAATTCACTTTTTGCCTAAGTTTTAAATATTGAATAGTTTTCACCTTTGAGTATATCAAATGGTGTTTCTTCAAGTGTTGGAGTTAATCCTTTTTTTCGATTATTCTCAAAATCTGAATATTTATCTCTATCAAACCAATACTGCAACACGTTATAATCTTTGTTATAATAATCTTTAACCGAATCATCTGTTGCTTTTGCTTGTCTTAGAGCATTGATTAAATCAATATCTTTAGTTTTATTCAAATCTCCGATATAATCATTCCAGGAACATATTTCTGTTTTGACTATATCAGGAACGTCTAAATTTTGAGAATACCAAAAACGTCGTTTAAACTTTGTTGTTGACAATCCCAAACACTTTGAAATATATTTTGCAACATATGCATTACATGCTTCTTTATTTACAATTTTACTAGCGGTTGTAAATCCAAGGTGGAATCCACTTATATTATATATTGGTGCTCCATCGGTAGCAGTCAATTTATGCAAATGTTTTGTTTTTTCATAATATGTTTCACTAGCAATACCTTCTGTTTTTGTTGCCCAAGAGCAACAAACCTTATGCGAATTTGTAAAACTTAAACCATCATCTTTTATTGATGTACCATTTAAACCTAATAACATGTGAAAATGTAAAACACCTTTGGTTGCATCTTCAAACTCTATTTCTGTTTGATATTCCTCATCACCTATTTTTAATTTGACTTTATGGCGCTCAGGAACAATTACATATGTTATTTTTGGAAATTTACGTTTGAGTTGTTGTAAATATAACTGAAATTTTCTATATACTTCTTCATCATTTTTTCTATCTACATATCGAGTATTAAACGTAAAAGTACAAAAATAATCAAAATCATTCATCTGTAAAAGTATTGCAAGCAATATTCGAGTTCTTCTAACTGAACAATCTAAACAATATTTACATAGTTGGAAGTTATAGAACTCTAATTCTCCAGATTCTAAATTTAATCTATACCTAACCCCCTCATAGTCAAATGGTATATACTTTTTTTTACCTGGAGTATTTCTTTTATTATACAAAGTCACAAGTGTTTTATCTTTAAAAAATCTTTCACTTTTAACCAATGTATATTTATTTTGAGGTATTTCATTTATCATAATCATTCAACCTCATTTTTAATTTTTTTAAAAAAATTGTTTGAGAAGTGTTACTATTGTCAAGTAGACACTTTCATTTTTTTTGCTCTTTTTTCTTGTGTGGTTGAACCGCTTGCGCTTATGTTCAACCACACAATGAGAGCATTGCGCTGGAGACTCAACAAACTGTTTCCCAACAATTTGTTGAGCATAATCCAGACTCATTATTAGTACTGTAGCGGCGACGTAAACGTCGCAACCGTGAATTTCGCGCCTGCGACAATTCCGCTACATAAGTTTCGCAAAATTTAAGAAGGCACAGCAAAGCAAGCATTTCAAAATTTTGCTAGAACAATGTCCCGGCTTTAGGACCAAAGAATACAGTAATTTTACTCCGACTAAGATAATCAACCCTCACCGAGCAAATGCCCGGCATCCGCAACAGAAGAAGGCAAACTTAAAGAATCTAAATCAACAGGTGAATGTGTCGGCATCCCAGATGATTTCAAAACTTTTGTTTCAACATCTTCTTTTTTATTTTCTGTTTCTCGCCTTAACATTTCTTCTTTGCATTTCATCCATAATTTACGATTTAAAAAGCGCCATAGCCAACAATGAGGAGCTGTAAAAATAGCCCAATCAACTTTTGCATAATACTTAAGTTTCTTTTTTGTTGTTGAATTAGCATAAGAAAAAGACTTTAAAATTGTATTAGATATATTCTTTATATCTTTTTCACTCATTTGTTTCAAACCATATGTTTGGCGAATTTTCATAAACTCTGAATGAACAAAATTTGTTAACTCTGAAAAATCATCTAAAATATACATTACATATACCCTCTACTTTTAATTATTTTTTTATCTTCTACCTCGTTCTTCCAAAAACCTACAGGAGCATAATACATATGATTGCGATTATACACCATATACGAATCTATAGTTTCGACATATCCTTCTTCCGTGTAACAATCATAACTTCGGGAATAATTACCATCATAAAATGCTGGTTCATTACCATATGAGTTATACAGCTGAAAAATATCACCTTTAAACTCATATGTCTTTATATTTTCTTTATTATCTACATTGAAGCTTTCAACATGCTTTTCAGCATCTTTTAAGCTATTAAACTCTGACACAACCCATTTCATATTTGTTATTTGTCCATAACTATCTTTCGATATCTTCAATGCCTCAACATATATAATCCGCTCAGACATACCTCGAATGTTTAAATCTATATTCCCTAAACGTTGACATGTCATATATATATTTAAATGATTATGCCTGTGTAATTGATAAAACCTATAAACACATTCACGTAAATATTTACTCATTCGCGAATCATAATATTTTTGCGCTTCATCCAAATATATATTTGAATATGGAGCAAAAAATGCAGTATCAAAAAACGGATTCGTTAATGCTACTTTAAAACCATCAACATAATATGATTGCATTCCTAGATATTCATTTCCAATAATATAATCAGCATAAACTGTGTGTTGATATGGTAAGTATTTTAAGTTATTGAAACCTCCTGCTTTAAGGATATCTATCCGTTGGCAAGAGTTCCAATAATCTTCAAAACCTTTTTCTACCATTTGAACATATGCAAAATACGTCATTAATGCCGTTTTGCCACGTCCAGGCTCTCCACATATTATTGTTATCAATTTTAACCTTTTACAAAAATAAATTAATTATCTATTGGATTAAAAATGTTATAAACAGAACGTTTAGTAACTATTTCTGATAATTTTGAAGCTGAAATATTTGTATTGTGGTTATCCCAATTAGAAAAATAATTGCAATAATAATCATAGTCTATATCTGGAACAACTATCTTATTAAGATTACTTGCAATACCAAATATATCTTGATCCAAATATTCAACATGACCTTCAAAAATAACACAACTAAATGGTAAATCAGCAAAAGCATTAAATCCAATAACACTTATACCCACAGGTATTGTTAATATATCAGGCCCGGTAGAACAAAATGCATAGGAAAATGCATTAACGTCAATAACAGAAACATTATCACCAAGCTCTAAATTAGATATATTGGCAAAACGAAAAGCTCCTACTGATATTTCTTGAGAATCAATTTTTACAGTAGATAATTCTGTGCAATTATCAAAAGCATATTTTCCTATAGAAACAACACTTGATGGTATTTCTACAGATTTTAAGTTTTTACAATTAGCAAAAGCGTATGGTCTTATTTCTGTAACATTTTCGAAATCAAGTGGTGTTAATTTAGTAATTGAGCCATCGATTAAATCTGAATTTAAATTTGAAACCATACTATCAATTGTTGCTTGTTGTTCAGCAATAGTTGCTTCTAAACTAGCTATTCGAGTTTTTAACTCATTGTTTGTTGTCACTGAATTGCTAAAAGCCAATTCACAGAATTCTAAATTTTGTTTATAATATTCATTTTGAGAAGTTAATTCATCAAGTTGCACAACCAACGATTGTTGATAATCTGTTAACTCATCAATTTTTCCAGAATATGTTTTATCTTGTGTTTCTAGTTGAGTTTCAAGATTAGTAATCAAATTTTGTTGTTTTGTAATCACGACACAAGAAAAGCAAAAAATTAATACTAGAATTATTGTAATAAATATTCTTTTAATCATACTTTAATCTCCTAAACATAATTATAATTTGGTCAACTTGAGATAGCTGAACTTTCATAAGAACTTGAGCTTGAAGAACTATCGTATGATGAACTGCTCGAGTTTGAAGAACTATCGTATGATGAACTGCTCGAGTTTGAAGAACTATCAAAAGGATTTGAGTCTGAAGAACTGCTTGAGTCTTCAAAAATATAGTCACCGGATACTGGTTTTGATGCCTCATAATAAGAACGTTTGACAACTATTTCTGACAAATTTGAAATTGAAAGACTAGAATTAGAATTATAAGCAGAACTAAATTTGTTTACATAATAATCATAGTATTCGTCTGGAACGATTATTTGTTCTAAGTTGAAAGAATCATCAAAAGCATCCGAAGAAACTGTTGCAGGACAGCCTTCAAAAAATACATTTTTTATTGTTGAATAACTAAAAGCACCGTTATCAACAGTACCAACACCTGCTGGAATTGTTACAGAAACACTTCTTTCTTGACTACACAATGCATAGTAAAAAGCATTTGTGCCAATATATCCAACATTAGTTCCTAAACTTAAAGAAGTGATATTGCCTGTGTTTGCAAAAGCATAATCACGTATATATGTAGCATTTACATTAACTGAAGTTAATGAGCTACAATGATCAAAAGCATGTTCACCTATTATATTAACTGTATTAGGAATTGTTACAGAAGTTAAACTTTCGCAACCATAGAATGCATATGGCCTTATTTCTGTAACACCTTCAAAATCTTCGGCTGTTAATGTTGTTATTGATCCATCAATAAAGGCCGGATTTAAATCTGAGTTTAAATCAGAAGTCATGTTGTTAATTGCTTCTTGCTGTTCTACTATTGTTGTTTGTAGTTCTGCTATTGTTGCTTCTAAACTAGCAATTTTTTCGGAACTGGTCGCTTCCAAACTATCAATTTTTTCGGAATATGTTTTATCTTGTGTTTCTATTTTTGTTTCCAAATTTGTTATTGTGTTATTTTTCTTATGCAAAGCAACTCCAGAAACACCAATAACCAAAACCAAAAAAAGAAATGGAATAAAGTGTTTAAACATTTATACCTCCTATACTATTATTTTTATATTTTCATTTTCAAAAGTAACTTTAGCTGTTGTATCAGTTTCTGTTTCGGTCTCTGACTCAACAGTTTCATTCCACTTAAACAATTTGTCTGTGTTATCTTTAACACCAGGAATTGTTAAGTAAAGCAAGCCCCACACAAGTGCTGCCATTAAAGCTGCACCAAATATGCCTGCTAAAATATTAAAAAATGTTTTCATTAATTTTTTCTCCTTTTATTTTTATTATGGTTACATACTAACACTGCCACCAGGGCGATCTAATGCTGAACTAACAACAATTGTTTGTTCTTGATACAAAACCCCACCTTTGATAAATACAAACGTGACTGGACTAATTGGTTTTGCATTGCTAAACTCATATAGATCAAAATTGATTGTATAGCCATATATTATTGATTGGTCATCAACAACTGCCTCAATTGGCAAGTTTTCGAAAACAATCGAACCATGAAGAATTGGACCTGTATCAATTGTTTCTCCGTTTGAATTTTTTAAAGTATAAGTTCCTACAGCAGAGCCTGAAAGAGAATCACTAAATTCAAAATTGATTTTTATAGTTCCTCTACTCAAGATTTCTTCAGAACCAACTTTATCTAAGATAAAACCAACAAGATCACAATCTTCCTGAATTCCATACAATGTTGTTATTCCAGGAACATCATAAAATCTTGATATATCGTATTCATTTTTTAGGAAACCTAAAAATTCACAATTTTCCGGAACTTCAATTATTTCATCAATTTGTTTTACTGTATAATCATCACCAGTTCTACAATAATCGTAATATGTTACAGTATTCATTGTAGTCTCTGTAACTATTCTAACAGTGTACTTAATACATGTTAATGAATCAATAGATGCAGAACCTGTACAATAATCAGTTTCAACTATTTTTAAATTAAAACCATGTTTAGCAATATAGCTTGACCAAAGTTTAACAGCATCTTCACCATTATTTGTTATAAAGACTATTTTTGTACCATCAGTATAAAAATTAATCTTTATAATTAAATCATCAATTAGCAATGTTTCATCAGACATTGAGTTAAACTTGTTTGTAAAACATACATTAATATAATCAACATCAGTATCAGCACTGCACAAAGTACCATTAATTGTAACAGTATATTTCTTTGACATGTCAAAGCTTTCAACTGCTTTTAATGTCGCTGTTGCCATATATTGATTCTCAACACCAGTGTTGGTAAACAGAAGTGATGTGAAATTGTATTCAAAATTATCAATTTGATAGGCATCTGGTTCTGAATAAAAATATCCATATATTGCATTTTTGATATTTAATTGTGTATACAAATCAAAGCTTGCAAATATACCAGTAACACAAATTAAAAACAATACGATTATTCCTGTTCTATTAACTAAACCCATAATGCACCTCCAGCTGTTTTAACACCATTTTCGACAACAACATAATCAACAATATTAAATTCTTCAAAACCCGAAGAATATAATCCTAAATACATGCAATCAATTGAAGTTAAGAAATCTTTATCAATAACAATGTACAATTTCTTTATGTTATTTTCTAATAAATAATTCTTACATTCTGTCTTTAAAAAGCCTTTGTGTCCAGGAACAGTTTCATCGTACACAAAATAAAAATCATTTTCTGTTAACTTATACAGATTCTCATCAGAAAAATGCTCATCTAACAAACTTGAACCAGAAACTGTAAAGTTGGTGTCATATTTAATTATGTTAAATATGCTATCTTTAGCCGTTTTTGCACCAGTTGTGTAATGTGTTACATCAATATACATGTTTGTAAATATATTGTCCTGGTTAGATACATCAACGTATTTCCCATTTTGAACTTCGTACAATTTAAACATATCTTTAAAAATAAATGTTTTTGCAAAATTGCCAACTGGACAAGATTTCACTATATCATGCACGGCTACAATAAAATCACTAAAACTACTAACCGTATGATATGTTTCCCAAAGGAAAGAAGATTCTGATCGTTTAACACCAGGTTTTAAAGCATACATTGAATCATTAATATCAACTCTAATGTAACCAAAGTCATCAAATGACGATGTAACATTTGTGTAATTCAAATTATCGCTTTCTTGGTAAAAATACAATTTTTCAGAATTTACAGTCTTAGAAAAGAACGAAAAATAATAATGAAATTCGGTAGCAAGACCTAAGAAACCATGTTCTGCAACATAAACTGCATTATTATTTGATTGCAAATCATTAATTGAGCCAACAATCTGAACACCAAATGATGATATGTTTGTTTTATTGAGATCAGAATAACTATTAAACTTAACATCAAGAAGTTCAACACCAGAACCATCAACATTCTCATAGTAAACGACTTGACATATAGCACGTTTATCATCGACAGTCTCAATGGTACTAGCATTAACAACAAGCTCTGTATAACTATCAGGAGCGAAAAACTTAAAGTATACCCATAATACATCAACAACAACAAAGAACAATATCAAAAATGAAAAGAATGCTGCCCCTAGCATTTTAAATGTTTTTGCCATTATCCCTCCTTTTATTTATAATTTTAAGATGAAAAAGGCTTTAATAAAAAGCCTTTTAATTTTATACTAACAATTCTAATTTAACAGGTTTTGAAGCAAAACCTTTATCTGTTGCAACACATTCAAAAATTGCAACAACTTTTTTTAAATATGTAAATTTTTCATATTCTTCTTTTGTAACTTTATAATCTAATTGTGAAATATATGACATTCCATCAACTTTATCAACAAGAGAGCTAGTTAACACATGAACCACATATCTTGTTGGTTGTGCTGGAATAACCTCACCATCACGTGAAACAAACTCATCTGTTGCTTCTTTTATTTCTCTACCTAATACAAATCCTTCTTCTTTTATTAATTTTTTATTTGCTGCCATTTTTTTACCTTATTTAACCTTTTATTTTTTTATTTTTTCTTCATAACTTTAAGTATCAGAGTTGTGCCTGAACCATTATCAGGACTTACACTTTAACAAATATTTTCAATGTACTTGACAAAAATATTTAAATGTGATATATATGTTCAAGAATTACATTGACCTTTTTTTAAAGGCATAGGCGAAAGGCCGGAATTGTAATTCTTTTTTTATGCCTATTTTCGATTATTTTTATCATACCTATCTCTTAAACATTTAGGTATATTCAATTTTTTATTATGTGGTTCAAATAATCGTTTAGGTTTTTTTGTTGGTCTTCTCAAATACATTGGTTGTTTGTCATCAACATCAGGATTTGGAAAAAGCTTTTCATATTCTTTTTTAAATGTATGTGTGGCTTCTCTATTAACAAAACCATCTTCATACTTTTTTGTTTTTTTATTAAATGCTTTATCTTCATCAATAACAAGTGTCGTTCTTTTTTTACCAATTTTTAATCTAGCCCAAAATGGAAATTCATTTGGAAACTCTTTTTTACCACATTTATTTTTGCTATTCATTTAACAACTTATCCTATTAAAATAACGGCTTTTTATTTGTTGAGGTTTTACCATTACAGCCGTTAATATAACTTTCATAAACACGACTGTTATGATTATCTAAACCCTTACTAATACGGCCCATGTTATATGCTAGTCTTTCTATTTCAGTATATTTTTGTTTTTTACCTTTATTTTTAAAATTAGCCATATGCTATCTTCCTTTTGTCTAAATTTTGGTTTATAGTTCCAATAAACTAAAATACAACATTCGCGACTGCTGTATTATTGGTAAGGTTGGCAACAATCCAAATTTAATTTTTGGGGGGAAGGATAAAAAACATGAAACTTAGAGTGAAAAATTAAGTACATATTTTTGTTGCCAACCATTGGCGCATGGGTTGAGAATCGAACTCAACATTTACTAAAAAAAGCAACTTCCAAACCATACATATTGCCAGGATAGAATCAAAACCTGGCACTTTTCCGCACGAGGATAATGCGGGAGGCTACACCTCATTTATGCATAATGTCCGCCGTAGACAATTGCTGTGTCTTAAAATCTGATATTCGATAAACCTTTGTTGGCTTATCAAATATTCCTGTTCTAACCGTTTTAAATGGAGCAATACATACTACTTTTGCTTTAAACTGTGCAACCGTTCCAGGCAAACTGTGTTTTTCCATAAAACTTTTATTTATATCTGACAAGATAAAAAACTTATCTTTATCAACGTAATAATCTCTTGCTTTAGTCATACTCATACCGCCTTTTTTACTAATTCTGGATACTCAAAAGCAAAACTCTTTAAAGACTCAAACCTGCACGGAACAAGTCCTTTTAAAACACAAAAATAGTTATATATTTCAAATTTATCCATAATTCACTCCCTTTTGATTTATTTTCTGATACGTATCATATCAATTACAGGTATTTTAAGATATTTAAAATATAATGTCAAGAACTTTTTGATATTTTTCGTATAATTTGATACATCTTTTAGAAGTTGATTGATTTTTTGATACAAAATGTAACAAAATAATTGCAAGGGAGGGGAATAACAATGAAATTAAAAGAATTAAGAGAAAACAACCACATGTCACAAACAGAATTTGCAAAAATAATGAATATCAAAAGAGTAACATACAACAAATACGAATTAGGTACAAACGAACCTAATCTCGATATTTTAAAACAGATAGCAAACTACTACAATGTCAGTCTTGACTACTTATGTGACAGGCAATGGAACAACAATATCGGATATATTCCAGAAAAAAGAAAACAAATCATTGCTTCGATTCTTGCGTTATCTGATGATGACTTTGACAAATTAAATTACTACATCAAAGGCTTCCTTGATGGTCATAGCAAAGAACAAGAAATCAATTTTTATAATCCAGGAGATGAAGTATGAATGAATTTGACATAAAAAAATTTGTCACAAATCGAAAATAGGACTTATGACAATATAAAACAAATCTTTGAAGAAGCAAATATTTATCTTGATGCATTCTTTGCCGGTGACAAAGAACGTACTAAAGATAATTTAATTATATTTAACAACGATAATATCTCAAATATAACAATAAAAAACAATGTATGTCATAAAAAACAAAAGGAGAAAATAATGACATACAAAGGTAAAAAATTAACAAAAAGAACAGATGGAAGATGGGTTTATACATTCACAAAAAATCATCAAAGAAAATATATTTATGGAAGAACACAAAGTGAATGTATAAAAAATACAAAAATATACGAGAACAAATTAGACAATATACAAAAATCTATAGATTTTAACGATATAATTGATAATTGGTACAAAAGCACAAAAGAACCAAATATAAAAGAAAAAACTAAAGAAATCTATAAGAACACCATAAACAATTACATCAAACCATTTCTAAAATCCAGAAACATAAATAATATAAAACTACACGAACTACAAACATTTATTAATAACATAGAAAAAGAAAGAGTACGAGAACAAGTATATCAACATGTTAAAAGTTTATTCAACTATGCCTATGCTAGTAGAGAAATAAAAACAAATATATGCAATGCACTATTATTGCCAAAGAGAAAACATAAAGAACAAAGAAATGCTCTAACAATTCAAGAACAAACAAAACTATTAAATAATATAAAAAACACAAACATTGAGACATTTGTAATATTTAGTATAATAATAGGAACAAGAAGAAATGAAACATTAAGTTTTAAAATGTCTGATATTGATAAAGAAAAACAAACATTAAGAATACATGGAACTAAAACAAAAAGTGCAGAAAGAACCATAAAAATATCTAAAGAAATGATTAAATACTTAGAAGAGCATAATACATCTGAAAAATACTTTCCACACACTCCAGAATACTATACAAAAAATATAAAAAAATATTTAGAAGTCGTAAACAAAAATCTATGTGTACATTGCTTAAGGCATACTTGTGCAACAAACTTATATTATTTACAAGTACCAGACAAAATGAGGCAACAAATTTTAGGTCACAAATCTATTGTCACAACAAACAACATTTATACTAATTTAGAACTTGATGCAACTAAAGACGATATACTTAAATTATATAATAATTTATATTATAAATATTGACAACACTCTTGACAACACTTTTAAATAAAATTTAAAAATACAAAAAAAATAGACACAAGATATTGCGATATACACTATCTTGTGCCAACAAAATGGTGGGAGTTAAAGGACTCGAACCTATGACCCTCTGCTTGTAAGGCAGATGCTCTAACCAACTGAGCTAAACTCCCATTTGCTCATTTAAGACTTTGATATGATATCATATATATAAAACATTGTCAACAACTTTTTAAAACTTTTTTGAAAAAATGTTTAAATTTTTTAAATGCTTAAATTTTTGCACCTAAACAAGACGATTGATGGTTTTATATGGTTTTGGTTATGATTAAAAAGCAGGGCAAAATTTTTTGTTGGAACACCAAAATTTTGCCCTGCTTTTAGCCGCTGTAAAACCTATTGGTTAACAGCAATGATTGGAAAATTTAGTTTTTAGAAGAACGTTTTGAACTTGATTTTGAACAAGAACGTTTGCACGCACTGTCTTTTGTTCTAGAAGAACCACAATTTGAGCAGTTTTCTGTTTTTGTTGCGTTCGTCTTTTTATTTCTACCAAACATTTTCCACCTCCTAAAGATTTGCAAGATTATTCTTGCAAATTTATGTTGTGTAAAATATTAAAATATATACATTATCAATTATAAATCTTTTTCATTTTATCAACCATTCCACAAAAACTAATTCCCGTTGTAATTTTTTAGCTTTCGCATTAAGCGTTCTTTATCTTTTTGCACGAGCGATTTAGCCGGTTTTGGTGCAATATTTTCTGGTCTGTTCATAATGTAATATCTTAAATCATCCATTGCATGGTCGTCTTTTTTTACTGGCGCTTCGCTATTACCCCAAAAATATCCCTTTATTTCTCTAATCATGTTTGTGCAGTTTTTAAAAATGAACAATTTGGACACACCATTGGCATTTCTTAAATAAGATTTCACCCTGTTGATTCCTGAATATAAGTCCTTGTTAACTTTTGGATTAACCAAAATACCGTTATCATAAAAAAGTTCTGTAACGTTTTTCGGGCTAGACAATGTCCTTTGATTTGCGGCACTATCTATTATTGCAGAATACATACCATTGCTTGCACGTGGCCAATCGAGTTTTGAGCAAATGTTTTTTATTCGTCCAGCATGATATTCAACCGTTTGATGAGTTTCGTAAATTTCCGCAATAACATAAATATTGCCATCGTAATCCACAGCATACCAATGTGCAGAAAGCGGATTGTTTAAGCCTGGGTCAATTGAAATGTTGTCGTACCACTCTTTTGGAACTTTAAATGGTTCAATAACATTTACGTTTTCATCAAACTCGCTATAAACCAACCCGCCATTAGAAATAAACTTACCATAACGTCTTGCTTCTAGTTCGCTTTGAGAAAGGGTTGCGGTTAAACTTTTAATTTCCGATTCGCTCAAATATGGATTGTCCGCCCACTCCATAAATTCACACCACACTTCTTCATCGTTTGCTTCGTTTAAATAAATTGTGTTATAGACCCAAGTTAAACCTTTTAAAGGAGTCATTGTTCCATAAATTTCGCCACACCTATCAAGCACACGCATTCGGCATTCTTTATAAATATCTTCTGGAGGTTCTTCATCAAACCAAACATAGTCAAGAGAAGTCCCTTGAAACTTTTCTCTGCCCTGGTCACAACTTTTGAACCCAATTTTGCTAACACCGCCAAAAACATTAATAATGGTTATATAGTCAATAATACCATTTTGAGGGCTATCTTTTCTGCCCGAAAGCATAACTATTTCTTTTATCCAATTTTTGTTTAAATAACTTAAAACTTTTTGTTGAGCAACGTCACGTTGAACTTGTGTAGACAAAGAAACAACCCAAATTTGCACATCCTTTTTGTTTTGTCTAAATGGATGAATTCCTCTTGCGAGCCAAACCGTTTCAACGGCACCACATTCGGTTTTACCACTTCTGTTTCCACCAAACACCCATCTGTTTTTTTTGTTACACATGTGAAAAGCCAATTGTTTTAAATGTTTAACTTTGCCCGAATTATATTTTTTTAATTTGTTGTTAACCCTGTTAACGTTTTTATATTTATTTATTCCAAATATGTTTTGTAAAATGTTTTGTTTATTCAATTTCGCATATTTTTCCTTTTTTTTGTGAAATTCCTTCAAAATTATATAAAACATTCAAAACGATTTTTTATTATAATAAACATCGTGAAAGTTATAAATTATGTTTTTGTAGCACTAGCGTGTGCCATTGTTAGTTGTGTGTGCTTTTTTGATTGTGATGTTGTTTTTGCAAACAAAACTTATTATGCACAAGTTTTTAACAACCAAACAATCATGTTTTCCACACCACAACAAACAGAAGAATTTCAAATGTTTTATTTGCCTCAAACTTATTTTGTTGAACTTTTAAGCAGTGCAAATTCCGACTTTTATTATGCTCGCTATAACGACATATATGGCTATGTGTTAAAAAACGAAGTAAAACCAATAAAAAATGTTCCCACTTCGCCTTTTTTGTTAAATATTAATTTTAGAGTTTTTGTTCCAAGTGGTGCCAATCTTCGATCAACACCATATAACAACGGAACAATCAATTTGGTTTATTCAATACCTTTTTTAGATAACAATTTGCTTTATTATGGAACAGCAACTGGCGAAGAAGCAATAAGCAAAAAAGGCACGTGTTGGTATTATTGCAAATATTTTAACGGAAACTCAACATACACCGGATATGTTTATTCACCACTGTGTGATAGTTTAAGTCCAATAACAAACAACACCGAAAGTGTGGAATATCTTGACAGCATAACTTTTGAAGAAGAAACAACCCAAACTTCTGGCGAAGTATTTAAAGGGTTGTCACAAACTGCAACAACATTAATTGTTATTGCCATAAGTTTGCCGTGCTTGCTTTTTATTTATCTTTTGTTTAAACCAACAAAACTTGCAGAAGAAAGTGCAAGCACAAAACCACACAAAAAAGGCAAAACAAAAAAAATTAAACGACTAAAAAATTCTGACTATTTTGAACTAGATGATGATTTTTAAATAACATTTGCCATTAGTTCGTTAATATATCTGTTAAAAATGCTGTCTTTGGAAATAACTTCTGCTTTTTCTTCAATTAAAAAGTTATTTTTAGAAACAAGTTTATAAATTGAGCCAATAAATGGATCTGAAGAATATTCAAGTTCCAACTTCTCCACATTAAACCCATACGAAGATAAAACCCCTGAGAATTCTGATAAAGCGCTGTTTAGTTTTCTATATGAAGACCTGCTAGAAATGTTAAGAATTTCACAAGCCTTTTCAACCGACATTTTGTGAATATATCTCAAAATTAAATATTTTGCACTGAGTTTTGAAATGGATTTTAAAGCCCTTTCAATAATAATTTTTAAGTTGATGTAATCTATTTTTCTGTTAGAATAATAAATAATTTTTTTTGAAATGTTTTCAATAGAATTTTCACTATTTATAAAACTAAACGCATAATATGAATTTACAGCAGTTTTTTCAATAAGATTATCAATAGAATCACACAACCGCCCTAAGTAGTTATAGGACGAGAGCAATGCCTTGCTCCATATTTTTTGATTTGTTGTCATTTTTTCCTCCCCTTATGTTTTGTGACCATTTATATTTTTTGTGCATGCATTAACCGGTGTGCATTGCTGTGACAATTCAAATGTTTCATTTGAAAGCCTCCCAAAGCCCTTATCTTCTTTGGAACTATTCACATTCTATTTGCAACATTCGACATAAGTCAACATATTTCGACATATTTTTTTACAATATGCGAATTTTTGTAAAAAATACAAATTTATTCATATATTACAAAACATGTGTTCTATTATTAGGCATATAATATGCCAAAATAGCGTAATTATGGTTGTTTTTTTATTTTTTTTCATCTAAAAACCTGCTCTAAAAAAATTAGGGCAGGTTATGTTTGAGATAAAAACAATATTTAAAAATAATTTTATTCAAATTAAAATAATACCATTTTAATACATTGGCACTTGTGGCTGATTTTCGGTATCTTTTTCTGGCAAGTCCGCAACCAAGCATTCTGTTGTTAGAAGAGTTCCCGCAACACTGCCAGCATTAAACAAAGCCGACCTTGTTACCTTTGTTGGGTCAATAATGCCTTCTGCAATCATGTCAACAAATTTGTTGTTTAAAGCATCATATCCATAGTTTAAATCGTTCAAATGGTTAATGATGTTTAAAACAATCTCGTTTTCGTCAACCCCACAATTTCTAGCAATTTGTCTGAGTGGTTCTTCAATTGCTTTCAAAACAATCATGGCGCCTTGTTTTTGGTCACCACTCAATTTTTCAACTTGACTTAAAACGTCAGCCGACTTGCCCGACTTGATTAATGCAATTCCACCGCCAGCAACAACCCCTTCACTGCTTGCTGCTTTTGTTGCAGAAAGAGCATCTTCAATTCTCAATTTTTTCTCTTTTAACTCAACTTCTGTTGGAGCGCCAACTTTTATAACTGCCACCCCGCCCGAAAGTTTTGCCAATCTTTCTTCCAACTTTTCACGTTCGTAGTCACTGCTTTCAGTTTTTATTTGTTCTTTTATTGCTAAAATTCTAGATTCAATTGCATCTTTGTTGCCAAAACCTTCAACAATTGTTGTGTTTTCTTTATCAACTTTTACAGTTTTTGCTCTGCCCAACATATCCATTGTTATGTTTGCAATGCTTGTTCCAATTTCTTCATTTATATATGTTCCACCAGTTAGGCAAGCAATGTCTTCTAGCAAAGCTTTTCTTTTTTCACCAAAACTTGGTGCTTTAACTGCAACACAAGTAAATGTCCCTCTAATTTTGTTTAAAACAAGAGTTGCCAACGCTTCACCCTCAACATCGTCTGCAATAATTAAAAGTTTATCACCCGTTTTAACAATTTGTTCTAATGTTGGCAACAATTCTTGAATTGACGAGATTTTTTTATCAGTAATCAAAATATATGGATTATTAAGTTCTGCAATCATTTTTTCTTGGTTTGTGCACATATATGCCGACAAATATCCTCTGTCAAACTGCATTCCTTCAACAACAGCCAGTTCAGTTTGCATTGTTTTGCCTTCTTCTAAGGTTATAATGCCATCTTTACCAACTTTTTCCATTGCTTTAGAAATTAACTCACCAATTGCCTCATCACCAGCAGAAATGCTTGCAACTTGCGCAATTTCTTTACTGCTAGAAACTTCAGTTGAATTTTCTAACAATTTTTCACTTATTTTGTTAACAGCAAAATCTATTCCCTTTTTTAGCATAATTGGGTTGGCGCCATTATCAAAAAGTTTCATCCCCTCACTAACAATTGCTTGAGCAAGAACACTGGCAGTTGTTGTGCCATCGCCCGCAACATCATTGGTTTTTATGCTTACTTCTTTAATAAGTTGTGCCCCCATGTTTTCAAAGGCATCTTCAAGTTCAATTTCTTTTGCAATTGTAACGCCATCGTTTGTTATAAGTGGAGAAGCAAATTTTTGCGCCAACACAACATTTCTACCCTTTGGCCCTAACGTTATTTTAACTGCATCCGCAAGTTTGTTCACACCTTTTAAAAGCGATTCTCTTGCCTCTTTTCCAAATTTTAATTGTTTAGCCATTCAAATTCTCCTTTTCAATAACTGCTAAAATATCTGTTTGTTTAATAATTAACAGGTCTTCATCTTTATACTTAAACTCTGTGCCTGCGAACTTAGAAAACAAAACTCTGTCACCCACCTTAACTTCCATTTTTGTTTCTTTTCCATCAACGTTGCCACCATTGCCAACAGCAACAACAACTGCAATTTGAGATTTTTCTCTGCTCATGTCTGGCAAAAAAATTCCACCAACATTTGTTGTTTGTTCTTTTTCAATTTTTAACACAACTCTATCAAATAACGGTTTAATATTCATTTTTTCTCCTTATAAAATAAATTCTAATATATTTTATCATTTTTTTGTTTGTAATGTCTATTACATTTTTTATCAATTTTTGTTCTTTTATCAACCTCCCATTCAAATTTTGCATCGATTGTATCTCTCCCATAAAAAAATACAAAACCGATTATATTTAACAAAAAAACAATTGCAATACCCCTCTTACACTTTTTATGTTTACATTAAATAACAAAAAAACTAACAAAAGAAATAACAATCAAATATACCGCAAACCATAAAAGATTATGCTTTTCTATAACTTTAAGCATAAATTTTACCGCAAAAACTCCAGTTATAAACGCAACAACAAAACCAATAACAAGTTCATACCATGCCAAAGTTAAAACCTGTTCCAAAGAAATATATTCATAAATTTCCAAAGCCAAACTGGCAATAATAATCGGAATACTCATCAAAAAAGAAAACCTTGCAACTTGTTTTCTGTCACTTCCCACCAAAAGCCCCGAACAAATGGTTGCACCACTTCTAGATATTCCTGGCAAAACAGCAATTCCTTGTGCAATTCCCATCACAATGCCTTGCCAATACGAAATGTTATCTTTTTTGTTTTTGCGCTTTAAACTAACAAACTCACTCACAACAATCAAAAACGCTGTTAGCATAAAACAAATGGGCAAATATCTGCCATCAAACGAACTGTCAAAAAAACTTTTAAAACATAAAACAATAATAACTGTTGGAATTGTCGACAAAACCAATTTTTTTGAAAGATTTCCAAAAGGGTGTTTAACAATTTCTTTAACTTCATCCTTTAACACAATCAAAACAGAAAACAAAGTAGCCACATGCAAAATCACTGACAACAACAAAAAGTCATTTTCAATTCCAAAAAACTTGTTTAAAAGCACCAAGTGCCCACTAGAAGAAACTGGCAAAAACTCTGTTAACCCCTGCACAATTGCCAAAATAACAACAAAAAATATCACTACTTGTCTCCTTATAGTGATATTTTAGTCTTTATGTTCGGTTTTTATGAGTGAAAAGGTTGAAATTATAAATAAAGTTGTTCCAACGCATCTCTAAAATTTTTTTCATATTTTCTAAGTTTTCTAATTTGCTTTAACACATAAATTATTCCAATAATTAAAGCATTTGTTGTTTTAACATTTTTGCTTTCAACCGCTTGCTTTAAGTTGGAAATTAAATACTCTAAATCGTCTTTTGGTTCTGGTTTGACTTTAACAAAGTCCAAATCCTCTAAAATTTCATCACAAATGCTTAAAACATCATCAAAAAACTCAATTTGTTTGTTTGATATTTCTGGTTCTTTTTTAAAAACTTTTGGTTGTTCTTCCTTTTTTTCTTCTTGTGGTTTGAACTTGTTTTGCCCTTCAATTTCAAAAAGATATGCAATTGCATTTTTAAATGGAACAATAACTGTTTGAGCAAAGTTTGTAAATTGAGAAACATCTTCGTCATCCGTGTCAAAATAATCTGCCAAAAACTGTTTAAAATCAATTTTGTTTTCTTGAATTTCTACTAATATGCAAAAAACCATTGGAATTAAAACAGTTTTATCTTCTGGCATTTTAAATGTTCCACGCTTTGTTGGAAGTTTAACTTTTGCCCTGCCAAATTCTTTTTCGTAATTAAAATTTTTTAAACATTCAGAAATAACTTCATAAAGTTCTGGCGACTCACTGATTGCTTTTAAAATGTTTGCAACTTTGTTGCCAGCAAAAATAAATTTGCCGTTGATTAAGTCATCACAACTGCTCATAAAAGCACTAATATTCATTAAACCTTTATTTGAAATTACATTTTTTTCCATTTGTATATCTTACAATTTTTTAAATTGCCCTTTTAATTAATTTTGAACATTTTAACATATTAAAACAATTTTTTCAACATAAATTACATTTTTATTGCACTGCGCCAAACACAAGCCTAGACACAACAATGGTTATGTCTTCAGAATTGCCCAATCTTGTAACTTTAAAAACAACTGGTTCGTCCTTTTTCATAAGCCAAGTTAAATCAACAAGTTTATACATTCTGTCAATAGTATATTCTTTTCCACCAACAACCACAGAATTAACAATGTCGCCAACTTTTAAAAGATCACGACAAACTGAATTATCTTCAATTTTTTCAATAGAAACAGTTTCAATAATTTTAACACCGTTTGATTCTGCATTATATTCAGCCTTGCTAGAGTTAATTTTTAAGGTTAAGCCTAGTGTTGGTTTATATGCAGAATGATTGTTTTCTGTTGCATTTGCAATAATGTTGTTTGCAATTCTAACCGAAAGTTCGGCAGGCAAAGCAAATGCCATTCCTTCAATTTCTTCGTCAGAAAGTTTAGAATTAACAATTCCAACCAACTCGCCATTAGTGTTAAAAACACCACCACCCGAATTGCCTGCATTAACAGATGCATCAATTCTTATTGCTCTATAAACAATTGTTGTGTTGCCGTCGCATGCAGTCATTTCTTGATATTCACTATCAACACTAACAATGCCTTTGGTTGCACTAACACCCAAACCTTGAGCGTTACCAATTGCAACAATGGTTTGCCCCATAACAGGGTCATTTTTACAAACAGTAACTGGTTTTGCATTAGATTTTTTAATTAATGTTGAATCTTTAACTTTTAAAACTGCAATATCGTATTGCATGCTTCCACCAACATATTCACAATCTATTGCATCTGAGCCATATGTGAATTGATAGCCATAACCAACATTTTTAGAAGTTATTTCTACTTTAGAACCATATAAAAAGCAAGTGAATTTTTCCGCCAATTTGTTGGAAGAAATGCTCGCAGTGTTGTAAACAACATGATAGTTTGTAATAATGTAATAGTTTTCCGTGTCACCCTCTGTTTGAAATATCACACCAGAACCCATTCCCATACCGTAATATGTTCCAGAGTTGCTAGAAACTCCGGTTGGAAATGCCGAATAAACCTCAACAGACGAAAGAGCACCCAAATATGCTTTTGCCTCATCTTGTTGTTCAATAGAAAAAGATGCATATTCTTTTATAAAGTCCAAAATTGTGTAGTCATCACCATATCCGTTTAAAATTTTTGCAGCTTGATATAAATCTTCAATTGAACTGTCTTTGCCATCTTCGCCATTTTTTATAGTAATTAAATCTTTTTTTCCATTGCTGTATTCAAAAACATATGTGTCATAAAGCCCGTTTGTTTCTGACTTATAAATTGAAACAATAGATGGCGACAACAAAGACTCATATGCAAACACGCATCCAATACAAACAAGGATTACAATAAGATACTTAAAAAAGTCTTTAAAAAAATTTCTCATATAATTTCTCCTAACATACAAAAATATTTTTGACCTAAAACAATTGTTTCAAAACCATAACTATTATTAAAATTTTGAGCAATTGATTTATTCTTTCAGTTTTAATGTTAAATTGCAAATTTTTAACAAAAAATATTTATATGCACTTATGCATGATATATTTTAATATTTTTTTTAAAAATGAGCAAGTTAATTTAAGGAGATTTTTTTATGGACAACAAAGAACTTTTAATAAGCATATATCAAAACACATCAACAGCAATGCAATCTATAAACGATTTAATTAAAAAAACCGAAGACAAAAAATTTATTGAACTTTTAAATGCTCAATATAAAAGATATGACAAATTTCAAGCAAAAATAGAAAAAACAGCGCATAACAGCCAAATTGAACTTAAAGACAACAACTGGTTTGAAAAAGCAAAACTATGGTCGAGTGTTCAAATGAGCACAATTGCAGATAATTCCACACGACACTTGGCAGAACTTATGCTTGTTGGCACTGTTATGGGCACACTCACCTGCTATAAAAACAAAATTGACTATAAAAATGCAGACAAAAACAACCTAACTCTTTTGGCAGAACTTGAAACAATGGAAGAAAACAATTTTGATGAGCTAAAAAAATATTTAAAAGAATAACATTTAAAAACCAATTGCCATTAGGCAACTTTTAATTAATCCAAAACAAAACAATTGTTTACATTATTTTTATTTCTATTAATGACTTTTGATTACTGTTTTCAAAATTGATAATGCCCTTTTTGTATGTAGCAACAAAGGCATTATTTATTACATCCTTAACATACACTTTTAAATCTTCTACACTTCTAAGTTTAAGTTTTTCTATTGTTTTTTTCTCAACAACATTGCCGTAGCCATAATTGTGATAAAGAACATATTTTTCACTATTTAACATTTGTTAACTCCTTATTTTTTACATTTATTTTTTTAAGATTCTATTCCAAATCAAAAAGTCTAACTTTTGCTTTTTTGCCATCCGCCAGCAAAACAATTATTTCTCCATTTAGATATTGAATTTTGTTAGATATTTCAGTTTTAAAATATTCAAACAATAAATCCATGTTAAATGTATTCATATTTTTCTCCTTTTTAAAAATTTGTAACATTTTATCAGTAGCCCTATCTGTTACACAAACAAATTGTAACTCATTTTACTATAAAATCGTTATGATAAAAAACAAGTTTTTTGTAAAAACATTGTCTAATTTTGTCAAATATAAGTTTTTGGGTATAAATTATGGAAACATTTAGAGACAATTTAAGAGATTTAATTAATGAAACAGGTTTATCGCTTAGGCAACTAGAAAAAGAAAGTGGAGTTTCTGCAATGCAATATAGTAGATATTTGAGAAATAGTATTCCAACAATAAATGTTGTATTAAGAATAGCACAATATTTTAACTGCTCTATTGATTATATTTTCGGTTTAGATAACTCAAAAAATTCTTATCATTATAAAACTTATAATTATGATATTTCCAAATTTTTGCCAAGATATTTAGAACTTTTAAAAACCAATAATATGTCCCATTATAAATTTTCAAAAGACCAACCTTTTAATGAAAGCATTTTACGTCATTGGCATGCCGGAAAAATTCCTAGATTGGACATTCTTTACAGCATTGCAAAATTTTTTGATGTTTCCATAGATTATTTAATAGGTAGATATTAAATTTAAAAATGCTTGCACAATAGATTAATATTCAATGTAAAATAACTTAAAAAAGGCTGCAAAGAATTAACTCTTTACTGCCGCTTTTTTTGGCTGGGGTGGCAGGATTCGAACCTACGCATGCTGGAGTCAGAATCCAGAGCCTTACCGCTTGGCGACACCCCAATATCAGCAAACATTTTACTATTTTTATTTTATTTTGTCAATTGCAATAAAACAAAAGCCCTTTAAACTTTAAAAAATAGCAATCCATAATTTGTTTATGCAACAAGTTTTTGCATATTTTTTTATTTATTGTTTGCATAATTATTCATGATTATGTTTTAATATTCATCTAAAAAACTAACCTTTTTACCATTTTGAGTGTAACCAATAACTGTTGACAAATTAACATTATGAATTGAACTAAAAATGTTTTTATCAACATTTGGATTAACCTTTTTTAGTTCACAAATCAAGTCTTTAATTTCTTTACGTTTAGAAACTAGTTCTTTATTTTCAACACCTTCTGTAAGTTTGCAAGCACAAGCCAAAAAGTTTAAATTGTTATAGTTTTTCCATTTAATAATGTTGCTTTCATGCACTAAATATAGAGGCCTAATTAGTTCCATCCCAGTATGGTTAGAGCTCTTTAGTTTTGGCATCATCGTCTTGTATTCAGAGCCATAGAACATGCTTAAAAGAATTGTTTCAACGGCATCATCAAAATGATGTCCCAAAGCAATTTTGTTACATCCCATTTTTTGAGCAAATTCATACAAATATCCCCTTCTCATTCTTGCACACATATAGCATGGAGAACCGCCCATTTCGTTTACAATATCAAAAATTTGTGTTTTAAAAATTGTTATATCAATTCCAATCTTTTCTGCATTTTGTTTGATAAGTTCAACATTTTCAAGCTTATAGCCTGGGTCCATAACAATGTATTCAACATCAAAGTCAAATTTTGAATATTTATGCAAATGCTTAAAGCACAAAGCCATAAGCATGCTATCTTTTCCTCCAGATATACAAACTGCAATTTTGTCTTTTGGTTTAATCATTTCGTATTTGTTTATTCCTTTAACAAAAGGAGTCCAAATGTCAGTTTTAAAACGTTTTATCAAACTTTGTTCAATTTTTTCATCCATAAAATTATTCACCTATAAATTGTTTAATTACATATTCAGCAATTCGCAAACCCGCAATGCTCGGACAAAAACTTATGCTTGCCGGCACTCTAGAATTGGTTTTAAGAGGTTCTTCTTTAGAATATAGCACTGTAAGTTTATCAACATTTAATTCTCTTAATTTTTTTCGCATTACTTTTGCCAAAGGACAAACACTTGTTTTAAATATGTCATCTATTTCAAAGAGTTCTGGACTTAACTTATTGCCCGTCCCCATGCAAGAAATTAAGTTGAATTTTTTATTTTTGCTTTCAACGGCAACGGCAATTTTTGCTGTTATGTTGTCTATGCAATCAATAACATAATCACACTCAAAGTCAAATGTTTTAACATTTTCTTGAGTTAAAAAAACATTTTTTGTTTCAACTTTTATGTTTGGATTTATGTCTAAAAGCCTATTTTTCATTACTTCAACTTTTGGTTGCCCAATTGTGCTATGCTTTGCAATAATTTGCCTATTAATGTTTGACACATTCACAACATCATTATCAACCAAAACAAAATTTTGAACACCTGCCCTTGCCAAGGCTTCAACAACAAACCCGCCTACACCGCCAATGCCCAAAACAATAACTTTTTTGCCTGACAAACTTTTAAATTTTTGTTCTCCAATCAAATTTATTGTTCGTTCATATTGATTTTCCATTTTTTACCTCATTTCTAAAACAACCAATGTTTCAACATTTGATGTTTGTGGAAACATATCATATGGTTGCACTTCAACAATTGAATATTCACCTTTAACCAGCACACTTAAATCACGAGTTAATGTTGCCGGATTGCAAGATAGATAAACAACCTTTTTAACCTTATGCTCAACAATACTATTTAAAATGTTTTTATCCACACCAGCACGTGCAGGGTCCAAAACAACACAATCAAAAGTTATATCATCAAGCAAAACAGGAATAAACTTTTTGCAATCCTCACAATATGTTTTAACGTTTTTTATTGAGTTTTGTTTGCAAAGCTCCTTGCATGCCATGGTGGCAGATTGGTCAATTTCAACAGCATAAATATTGCAATTGTTTTTTGCCAAAATTGCAGATAACAACCCCGCCCCACTATATGCATCCAAAACATTATTTAAACCGCTAACAACCTGAACAATTTTATCATAAACAATTTTTTTAACATCAGAATTAACTTGCAAAAAAGACATTGGATAAACTGGATATTTAATATTATATTCATTTAAAAAAACACTTTTAATTCCACCAACAAACATGCAAGGGTATGTTGGTAAATTAGATTTGTTGTTGTTATTAATGCAATAATAAAGCGAATAATTTATTTTGTTTAATTTTAAATAATTTTGCAATTTATTAAAATTAATTTTCTTTTTACAAATTACATTAATTAAAAATGTGTCTTGAATTTTTCTAACGCTTAACCCTTTTATAACAAAGGAATTAAAGTCTTTGTTTAATTTTAAAAAATTATTAAAAATATTTATAAAATGATTAAAATGTTCGTCAATTAAACAACATTTTTCAATTTCCACCAAATTGTTGCTTTCTCTTTTATAAAAGCACAACGAATTGTTTTTTAAATATAATGTAATTTTATTTCTATAACCATATTCCAAATTGCTTGGCAAGCACTTTTTTACCACATGTTCAAGTTGTTGTTTGTTAAACAAGTTTTGCAGATTTTGTGTTTTTATTTCAAGTTGTTTATCATATAAAATATGTTGCAAATTGCAACCACCGCAAACATTGTAATGCTTGCATTGTGGTTGCACTCTAAAATTGCTTGCTTTTATAACTTTTAACAGTTTGCAAATGCAAAAATTTTTGTTTTCTTTAACAACTTCCAAAGCAACTCGCTCGCCAAAAATTGCACCATCAACAAAAAACACTTTTCCGTTTTGACGTGCAACTCCTTCACCATTCATTCCGTTTGAAACAATATCTAATTCAAATTCCATATACCAACAAATATATCACAAACAATCAGCATCTAGCAAGATAATAATTATTTTTTTGGTGGAACTTTGTTTAATTCAGGCTTTGTGCTAGGCTTTTTAGGAACACTTGGCTCAGTTGTTTTTGTTTGTTTTTGTGGCAAACTCTTTTTTGGTGTTGAAACTGATTTTTTAGGAACAGTTTCTGTTTTTTTGACTGTGTTAACATCTTTTTTTGGAACAACTACAGGTTTTTTTGGTGTTGTTGCAATTTTTTTAGAAACAGGTGCTGCATTTTTATCAGTATGCGGAATATTTTTTTTATCACTTATTTTTGGTTGAGCCAAAACGACTTCTGTTTTTTGCTCTTGTTTTTTATTAACATTAACATTTTGTGGTTTTTCTGGAACAACAGGAACATCTTTTTTTGCCATTTTTGATTGATCAGGCAAATTTTCTTGGTCTGCTTTTTGTTGAATTATTGGATTTATCACACTTTCAATGCCTATTTTGTTTTCAGTTTTTTCTTCTTGTTTTTCTTGTTCTTCCTTGGTCAAATTTTGCTCTTGGTTTATAGGCAAACTGCTCATTATGCTAATGTTTCTAGCCAAAACAAGTTGGTCATTTTCACGTTCTTGTTTTGCTACTTTTGTTTCGTTTATTAAACTTGTTAAAACTAATGCGATCATAATTAAAGATGGAATTATAACCAAAAGAATAATACCCTTTTCAGAACCGCAAAACTTAACAACCCCAGAAATAAAACCGCTTGCTCTGCTTTTTAACTTTCCAACAACAAACTCATCAGTCACATACTGAAACTCTGCCTGATTGTTTTGAACTTGATTATCTCCGCCTTCAACATTAGAATCGTCGTCAAGTTTAACAACATAACCACCATTGGGTTTAACATTACCAAACTCATCATAGTCGCCACCAGGGTTTTCTTCGCCGTCTATGCATGCCTGAGTTGGAATAAGCTTTCCATTTTCTTTTGTTAAAGTCTCGCCTTTATCTCCCCTACAAACAAAATGCCTAACAGGAACATCAGACACTGCAACGCCGTTTTCATAAGGAATGGCATTAATGATTCTAACAATTCTATGAAAAATGACCATTGAATTACCATCATCATAAATGTAGCCACTTTGTTTTGGAGCATAAAAAGCAATGCAATCACCAACTTTTAGGGAATTTACATTTGTTTGACTAATTATTAAAACATCACCAACTTTGTAGCCACCTTCAACATCCATGCTGTCACTTAAAACTTCAACAATCGAGTTACCCAAAACTGATGGAACTTTGTTGTTTGCTTTTGCCGTTGACATTATTATTGCGCATGCAAAAGCAATAACCAAAACTGGCACAATCAAAATGTCAATTAAAATTGAACACAACTTATTAAAAGAATTTCTTGCTTTAACATCTTGTTTGCTGTCCATAAAATCCCCCTTATAACAAAGATTATATCATTTCAAATTTTTTGTGTCTATTTTTTCTTTGTTATTTTTTTATTTTTTTAATTTGTTCAACAGTTTGATAAATTGCCACAGCAATCAGCAAAAAACCAAAAAACATTTTTAAATATCTTGCTTTTATTAAATTTGCAACAAAAGCACCCAAACAAGAAAACACAATAGCAACCGCTCCAAATTTTAAAGCAACTTTAACATCAACCAATTTGTTTTTTATATGTATTATCAATGCAATAATAGCCATTAAAGAAAAAGCAATCAAGTTAATTCCTTGTGCCAACTTTTGATTAAAACCAAACAATATTGTCAATAATGGAATAAGCAATGTTCCACCACCCATTCCCATTCCACCTAAAACGCCAGAAACAATGCCTGTCAATGCCAAAAAAACATAATACATTTAAACCACCATCCTAACACCAGCAACAAACAAAATAACAATAAACATCCACCTAATAAAATCAGAGTTTGTCTTTTTTAAAGCAAAAGCACCAAAAAGTCCGCCAATTGTGCTTCCAACAGCAATTGCAATGGTTGCC
This sequence comes from uncultured Lachnospiraceae bacterium, assembly GCA_964600435.1. Classification (GTDB taxonomy): domain Bacteria; phylum Bacillota; class Clostridia; order Christensenellales; family UBA1242; genus HGM11367. The sequence continues at coordinate 10,093 of CAZRJB010000001.1, read as the reverse complement.
CAAACATTTATATTATTATGAAACAAATAGACCACAGAACTCACAATGCTCAATGGCAACATGATTGCAACAGTTGTTGCATGTGCCTTTTTTGTTTCTAGTTTGTAAACCTTTTCTAGAGTAGGAACACACAAAAGTCCTCCACCACCGCCAAAAAAGCCATTAACAAACCCAACAAAAACAGCAAATATGTTTCTAATAATAAAATTTTTAATCTTTTTGTGTTTTTCCATATAATTATTGTTTGCTTTTATTTTGAAAATTATTTGATTTTATACTAAATATGGTATATACTTAAGAAGTTAAATTTTACGTGAGGGAGAATTATGTCAAAAAATAATAATAAATTTAAAAAACTAACATATGTTTTAGCAATAACATTTGCAATTTGCTTAACACTTTTGTGCGGGGCAATGTTTAACCCAAGTTCTGTATATGCTTACACAAGCAAACAACCAGATTCAATTTCAAACAGCACAAACTTAAACTTTTCATACGATAGCAACTCAAGTTACTTAAAAGAAGACCCAACAGGTTGGACAAAAGGCATTGCAAACAAAGAAACAACCAGTGGTGTTATCAATCTTGACAACATTAAAGATTTATATTATTTGGAAACAAACCAAAAACCAACAAAAATTCAAGGTTTAGATGATTATGTTCTTATGATCAACTCAAAAACTTCCAAAACTTCTGAAAAACCAGCTGTTCAATATTATACAAGTTCAAACAACATTTCTTTAAGTGCATATTCAACATATAAAATAAAGGTTTACACTCAAGTTTCTCAAGATGCAAGAGCTTCCATCTACCTAACCGGCCTAACCGATGACAATTCAAGTGCTGTAAACATGTCATTTGAAAACATTACTTATGCCGATGCAAATCAATGGACAACCTACACTTTTTATGTAACAACCGGTTTAGAAACTCAAAACGTTAAACTTGAATTGTGGCTTGGCTCAAAAACAAACTTTACATCAACAGGTGTTGTGTTCTTTGACAACATCGAATTTGTTCAAATTGCTGAAAGAGATATAGAATCAACACAAAACAGCAAACACATATCTCTTGACACAAGCAAAATGCTTTATAGCTTTGACAATTCAAATCCTCTTTCTGGCTGGACAATGATTTCTGCAATGGCAAAAAATTCTTATGCCGAAGTTATAGATTTATCAACAAATGCACCTAGCCTTGCCAAAGAAATAACATATGTTGGAACAGACAACTCAACACTTTCAACAATAAACACCGATTTAGATTATTTAAAAAACAACAAAAATGCTTTCGTTTTTTACACTAAAGAAGAAACAAGCACATGTTTTGGTTACAAAAGCAACAATATTGACATTTCTATGTATGACATTGTTAAGTTAACACTAAATGTTAAAACAGCAAACTTAACCGGCAATGCATATATCAAACTTATAGAAAATGAAGTTAAAGACACAAACGGCAACGTTATTGAAGCAATAACTCCAGTTTCTGAAACAATCACAATTTCCTCAAACACAACAAATCAATTTTTAAATGACTACACAACTTGCACTTTCTATGTTAAAGCACGCAGTTTATATAACTCTTCTTTCAACCTAGAATTGTGGCTTGGCTCTCAAGAAACTTCTGCATCTGGCCTTGTTGCATTTGACACAATCAAAACTGAAGAAATTTCTTACAACGATTTCACAAATGCATCTACTGGTTCAACTGCAGTTAAACTTACTCTAGACAGCGACCCTGCAAGTTATATCATTTCAAACTCTGCATTTAATGATGTAAAAAAATCAAACAAAGAACTTACCTATCCACTCTCTCCTGCAAATTGGACACACACAACAAAAGATAGCAACATGGTGTTCTTTGGTGTTATAAACACAAACCAAACAATTTATGATGCGCATATGAACGATTTTGGTAATGTTGCAAACCCTGGCAACCCTAAAGGTTTTGGCTCTACCGAATCTGACACAAACAACATTTTGTTAATGCACAACATTGACAAAACATATCAACAAGCCACTTCAAATAATTTCAGCATAGACAAAAATTCGTATTACAAACTTTCTTTCGATTTAAAACTTTTAGAAACTTCAACCGACTCTAAAATTTTTAATGTATATTTAAAAGATGACGAAAACAACATTATTTATGCAAACGAAAACATTGTTGGCAATCATATTTGGGAAAACTACTCAATTTATATAAGCACAAAAGCATATTCAAACACACTTAAACTTGTTTTAAGCTTAGGAACAGAAACAAACAAGGTTCAAGGCATTGCATATGTTGACAATGTAATTCTTGTTAAAGACTCAACCCTAACAGAAGAACAATATAAAACACTTGCAAAAACAAACAACATTTTAGACTTTGAACAAGGCAACTTTAACTTGTTCAAAAAAGACAAAACAAACTCAAGAATATTTACTCCACTTAGATACACAGAAAAACTTGAAAATTGTGATGTTGCAACTTCTGGTTTAAACAATGGTTTTGGTGGAATAATTGACACAGAAAACACATTTAACAATGTAGAAAAATCACCAAACAGCCAAAACTCATTAAGTTATGTTATGATGTTGCAAACAATTGACAAGGCAACTTATTCATTAACAGCAAAAGATAGCTTGTCACTTTCATCAGACACATATCACAAATTCTCAGTTGATATTTTAACAAAAGGTTTAAACGCTGACGCTTCAGACGAAAAATTTGGTGCAAGTTTTGCTTTGTCAGGATTGGATGAAAAATTAGACGGCATTATTTCAGAAGAATGGACAACCTACACAATTTATGTTGCCTGCACATCAAGCGCAACTGTAAATGTTAAATTTGCTCTAGAAAGTTTAGACATAGACACTTGCGGTATTGCATATTTTGACAACTTCTCATATGAAGAAATCGATAAAGACGAATACAATCTTGCAAAACTAAACAATTCAGACAACTCTTCCCTATTTATTGGAAACACAGACACAACCGAAAACGAAGAAACTTCAACATCAGAAGCAAACTTAGAATATATTTGGTATGTTATTCCAACATTAATTTTGGCTTTGGCATTAATTCTTGCACTTGTTGCATACCTAATGAAAAAAGTTAAAATCAAAAAATGGGAAAAACGTAAAATCAACGAATACGATCGTGACAAAACTCTTCACAGAGATATAATCAGAAAAGAAGCAGAAGAAAAAAGAAATTCAAGTGTTAAAGAACTTAAAGCAAACCTTGCAGAACTTGAAAAAGAAAAACAACACATTGAAGAAGTTCATCAAGAACAACTTAAGTCACAACGAACCGAACGTGCAAAAGGCGTTACAGCAAGCACAGAAAGAGAATTTAAACAATATGCAAAAATGCACACTGCTTTGGAAAATAGAATTGCAAACATAAATAAACAAATTGACAAAATGAACACAGCAGAATATTTGTTATCTATTCAACACAAGATTATTCTTGAAAAAGCAAAAGAAGAACGTATTGCAAAAGAAAAAGCATACAAAGCAAACAAAAAGAAAAAATCTAAATAGTTAGCATTTAATGTGTTAAACAAAAACCTGTAAAACAAAAAAATGTTTTACAGGTTTTTTAGTTGTTAGAATAATTTAAAAAAAGTGTTAACCTTATATCACACTGTTTTTAATCTGTCGGCATAAACTTTCATGGCGCGTTTAACTTTTGTTAAATAGTCCGATGTTTCATTATATGGAATGGTTTTTAACGTTTTGCCATCATCACTTAAACTGCTGTTTTTTAGCCAGTTTGACACAACCCCCTCGCCTGCATTGTAAGCAACAATTGCATTATCTAGATTATCAAACTTGTTAATTAAATATTTTATATATAATGTTCCAAGTTTTATGTTATAACTCGGAACAAACAAGTCTTGCTCTTTAAAGTCCAAATTGTTTTGTTCACATATCCACTTTGCCGTGGTTGGCATAATTTGCATTAAACCAACAGCCCCCTTACTGCTTTTTGCTTCTTTTATATACGAGCTTTCCACACAAATTATACTGGCTATTAAAGCCTTATCCACTTCATAGTTTTCAGAGCATGTGTTTATATCGTTTTTGTATTTTAACGGATATAAAACATAATAAAACGTGAACAAAAAAGATAAACATATAATTGCTAAAGAATATATAACATATTTGGCATATTTTTTTATTCCTAATTTCATATAAATATTTTATACTTTTTTCAATCAATATATACAAAACAAAAATCATAAATCTAAAAATAAAACAATTAGGTTTTTCAACACATAAATTGCAAAAAAACATCATATGTGATATTCTTAAAAAAAGGAGAAAAAAATGACACTTAAAGAATGTTACATAAATTTAATGAACAAAATATTAAAAAGCAACAACCTTGTTGAAAACTACCTTGAAAACATGGGCGAACAAACAACATTTTCAATTGAAAGCATTCATGAACTTGAAAATGACACGTCTGTTTGCAAAGACATCAATGAAATGAAAAAGGTTTTCTTTTCAACCGAAAGCAACAAGTTTGGGCATAGTTATGGAAATGCTGTTTTAACCCCAATTGCAGATGAAAAAAACACTGTTCAGTCAATCATAAAAAAATTGGAAACAAATCTTGAAACAAGAAATGCAGTTTTAACTTTTATTCCTTATGGTGAGAATAAAATTCCTTGCATATCTACAATTCAATTTCTTGTTAGAAAAAACATTTTAAATGTTTTTTACACTGCCCGAAGTCAAGATATTTTTAAAAAATTTCCACTTGATGCAATTTGCATTGCCTCCATGGGAATTAACGTTGCAAAAGCATTAAATTTAGGTTTGGGTTGTGTTAAAGCAAACATTATATCTGCACACATATATCAAACAGATATTCAACTTGCAAAGAAATATATTATAGATAATTTAAAGGTATAAAATATTAAAAATTATGCAAATAAGTTGTTACAAAAATATAAAAACTATTTTTTAGCATAGCATTAAAACTTAACTTTTAAAATATTTTGAAAGTGGAATACAAATAAATATTTGCCCAACTGAGAAAGCCAACATACAAATATACAATATGTTCAACGGCATAAAACCTAAAATAAGAAGTGCGAACGCATTACTCAAAAGGCAACCAAATTTACCATATATATTTGCCAAAACAAATGCTTGTTTTTGTTCGTTTCCTGGCAAGTTGGTTTCTATGATTTTGTTTTCTATGATTGAATATATATCATTAACCGAAAAAACAATAAAAAACCCTAATGTAATAATTATAAGTTTTAATATGTAGTTTGCATTTATATTCCCACCTATTGCAAAGCATATGTTAGAGATTAAAATAAACAAACTTAGTGCCAACACAATCCTTGATTTGTTTTTCACCTTGTTATATATTTTTGGAAAAAGAAAATTAGAGATAACACGAACCATGTGCGAACCAAACACAAGCCCACTAACAATTAAACTTATTTTTGCAACTTCAATATTAACACTTTCGCAAACATATTGAATAAGCAATGTTGCTTTCGCTTGCAAGAAAAAATATGCTCCAACTGTTAATAAATTAGTTAACATAATTAGTATCATGGTTTTGTTTTTTAGTAGTGTTTTAATTTTTACACTTTCTTCAATTCCTTCTTCTTTTTTAGAAGAATCGCTATAAACAATTGCAAAACATAGCCCAATAACAGCGCAAACAAGTGATAATATCATAGGAAGATAAGCATAAATATTAAATAAAATACCGGCAAATAATGAAATTATTAATGTTATTATGCATATCCTAACTTGCTATAACTTTGCCATTTAACAAAATCTTCCTGTCTGTTTTGTTCTTTTAGATTATTTTTAAGCATTACGCTAGAAACCGTTCTAAAAGGAGAAGATAAATTATAAACAGTTTGCCCTATAATAAAGCCATAAATTGTGTTACAAACCATAAAAAGTGTTATGGCTACACAATAACATAAAGAACCAAGAATAATTGATGTTTTATTGTTTGTCTTTTTTATAATGTAGTTTGTAAGTGGATAAAAAAGAAGAGAAAATGCTATTCCAAGCATTGTAATTAAAATGATTTGAAATGCTTCAAACCCTTTCACTGTTGTTAAAAATAAATTATCTATTACAATCCAAAAAAGCAAACCGGAAGAAAAAGTTTGATGGATAACATAAACCCAATTACTTTTTCGCATAATTTGTATCTCCTCATATAAATTTTTCCAACTTGTAACAAAAGGCAAATTTTCTTAACCTTCCTATTTTTCAAATATATTATAATATAAATTTGTTTATTAAGCAAAGTTTTTAATAAAAAAGAATTATTTTTGTGCTTTTGTACCCACCCCATTCCGTTTTGTTGGTTTCAATTTCCAAATTTCACAACTAATTAAGCATTGACAATATTGTTATTTGTGATATAATAAACCTAACAAAGGAGATAAAATAATGAACGTTAAAGAAACTTTTTACTCATTGACGAATGTTTTAAGAAATGTATTAGATAAAAACATCCCAAAAAGCGCACTCGCAAAATTTAAACAACTATTTGATAAACATCCTGAAATTTTAACTTATCAAAATGAAAATGGTGAAAATTTGGGAATGATTGCTGCATGCTGCTACTTTGATAAAATTGCTTTATTGGCTTTAGACAATCCAGAAGCAAGCACTCAACAAGATAAAGATGGTTATAATATTGGCTTACGTGCTGTTGCAAGTCACTTAGAAGAAGCAACACTTAAAGCCCTAGACAATCCAAAAGCTAGCACTCAGCAAAACAAATATGGTGATAATATTGGAATGTATGCTGCTTCCATAGGCTTAAAAGAAGCAACACTTAAAGCTTTAGACAATCCGGTTGCAAGCACTCAACAAAATAATGAAGGTGATAATATTGGAATGCTTGCTGCTGATAAAGGCTTAAAAGAAGCAACTCTTAAAGCTCTAGACAATCCAGAAGCTAGCACTCAGCAAAACAAGTTAGGTTATAATATTGGAATGTATGCCGCTAAGAGTATCTACTTAGAAGAAGCAACACTTAAAGCTTTAGACAATCCGGTTGCAAGCACTCAACAAAATAATGAAGGTGATAATATTGGAATGCTTGCCGCTAAATCAGAATCAAAAAAAGCAGCTCAAAAAGCATATTTTAATCCTAAAGCAAGAAATCAAAAAAACAATTATGGTGAAACAATGGATCGAATAGCTGCTAATAAAGGCTTTCGTCTTGGTCGAAGTTGGGACGAAGTTGAAAAAGTTATTGAGAGTGTTTTGTAATAACCAAAAAAATTAGAATGGCATAAAGAAAAAAGAGCATATTTTAGGGATAAACCTTTATATATGCTCTTTTTTTGCGATTATTTAAAAACCACATAAAAACACAAATTTTCAAACTTTTTTTAATTGAGTTTTCAAGCCATAAAAAAACCGAACTCAACAATACAGCGGTTCGGATTAAACACACTTGGTGCGGACAAGAGGACTTGAACCCCCACTCTTTCGAACTAGATCCTAAGTCTAGCGCGTCTACCAGTTCCGCCATGTCCGCATAAATTGCTTTTTAAGTGTAATTTTTTACAAATAAAAAGTCAATTAAATTTTTAAAAAAATTGCCCGTTTGGGCAATTTTTTGGTGGCTCACTGGAGGTTCGAACTCCAGACCCCTTGATTAAAAGTCAAGTGCTCTACCAGCTGAGCTAGTGAACCAAACAATGTTTGCCGTCATTCAAACGACTTAAGTATAATATCACACTTATCTATTAAAGTCAACAATAATTTACAAAAAATATTTATTTTTTTAATAGTTTTTTTGCAACATTAAAAACTTAACACATTGTTTTAATTTATTCTTCATCTGGGCTAAAAATTTCTTTAATTTCGTCCAGATTCATTTCTTGAGAATTTTCAGGTGGGATGTCACCAAAAGCATTGTCATCCACCACTCTAATTTTTTCTGAATCTTGTTGTTTAAAAAACCTTTTATCTTTATCAACAAAAGTTGTATATTCTCCAATCCATCTAAGTTTAACATCCTTAATTTCACCATTACGATGTTTTGCAATGCTAAGAGTACAAATGCCAGGTTCGTCTTCATTAACGACATCATTATACATATCTGGCTTATAAATAAACAAAACAATATCAGCATCTTGTTCAATTGAACCAGACTCTCTTAAATCGGAAAGTTGAGGTTTGTGGTCACCTTTTCTTTGCTCAACAGCGCGTGATAGTTGCGACAAAACAATCACAGGCACGTTTAGTTCTCTTGCAGCAATTTTTAAATAACGAGTCATTTCAGACACTTCGTTTTGACGACTTTCAACTTTGGTTTTCCCTGAGGACATCAATTGCAAATAGTCAATCATAACCAAGTCTAGGCCATGTTCACGTTTTAACCTACGACACTTTGACAAAATAGACATTGGAGTGTTCATTGAAGAGTCATCAATAAAGATGCCAGCTTCTGCAAGTTGTTTGTTTGCTGTCCACAAACTTTTCCATTCTTCAACAGACAAATCACCTTTTAAAGCCTTTGCCATGCTAACAGAAGCAACCGAACAAATAGCACGTTGAGCAATTTGAGTTCTTGGCATTTCCAAACTAAAAATTGCACATTTCTTTTTTTGTTTTACAGCAGCATTTGTAACAATATTCATTGCAAAACTTGTTTTACCAACACCAGGACGTGCCGCAAGCAAAATAAGGTCAGAGTTTTGGAGCCCATTTGTTACAGCGTCAAAATCTTTAAACCCTGTTGCAATGCCTTTAATACCGTCTTTATTCTTGCTTAAATTGTCAAATTTTTTAATTACATCTGACAATGCCCCACCAATGTGAACCAAGGCACTAGACTCTTCATCTTTACCAATCTCAAAAATCGACTGTTCCGCAAAATCCAAAGTTTCGTCTTTGTCGGTTGACTCATATGCTTTTTCAATTATCTTTTGGCTAGAAGAAATAATTTTTCTAAGCACAGAATCTCTTTTCACAATATCAACATACACCTTAAAATTTGCAGCACTAGGCAAAATATTTGTAAGATTTGTAATATAATCAATTCCACCAACTGCCTGTAACAAATTGGAGTTGTCTAACTCGTCGGTTAATGTAACATAGTCAATTGGTTGATTTTTAGAAAAAATCTTATACATTGCATTATATATTTCTTGATGCGCTTCCAAATAAAAATCATTTCCGGTTAAAGTGTTTAAAATTGAGTTAGATGCTTCATCATCAATTAAACATGCACCCAAAACAGATTGTTCTGCTTCTAAACTATGTGGCATCATTTTGATTTTTAAATTCTTTTCTTCCATAAATTTTCCTTTTTTTTGCTAGTATATTGCACAATATAACAATTTGCAAGAACTTTTTAACTTTCTAATCTCTGAATGGGTCAAATTTGTCATTTTCTTTAACCTTGCGCTTTTCATCAATTTTGCCATTAATAACAAAACTTACAAAAATAACAATACCGCCAACAACAATAGTAGAAAGCATTGTAAGCCAATAAGGTACTTTAACAATTGTTAAAACAACAGAAACAACAAGCATAAACGGGATTGCAATTAAAAGATAAATCAATCCGCGTTTTACTGACTTTTTAAAATCATAATAAGACATATTCTTATTCATATTTTTCTCCTACAATGTATTTTAACAAAACAAACAAAATTTGAAAAGCAAAAACAATAAAAATTGCCATCTTAAAAAAAATATTTTTTAAAATAAAGTTTTAAAACCATCATTTTTTTTAAAATTAAAAACAAATTAAAAAACTGCTAATTTTTTGATTTTTATACATAAAAAAACTGCTAATTTTTTGCTTCTAGAGCATAAAAAAAACTGCTAATTGGCAGCAGTGCGTCAAAATCAAGCCTTTTGGCTTTGGTTTTTTTGTTAAAAAAACCTTCGCTTTTTGGCTTGTTTTTCCTTTCCCCAAAAAGAACAACTCTTTTTGAGGTCCCCTTCGGTTATTTAAAAATTAAAAAACTGCTGCTTTTTGCTTCTAGAGCATAAAAAAAAACTGCTAATTGGCAGCAGTTTTTAATTTTTAATGAATATCTAATAGAAATTGGTTTCTGTTGTTTGCAGATTTTTTTCTA